>DATJEO010000234.1:0-3406 GCA_035496515.1 Occallatibacter sp. | reverse complement strand
TATGACTGGAATGGGTTCTGACGGTGCAGAAGGAATGAAGGCGATTTATCTCGCTGGAGGTCTCACCATCGGCCAGGACGAATCCACTTGCACGGTGTATGGGATGCCACGCGTTTGCGCCGAACTCGGCATCCTCGCCCGCATCCTGCCCTTAAACGAGATTCCAACTCAAATCCTGCAAGCCACTCGCCGCCGCAAGCCCGCATGAAGCGGCCCCATTTGCCACGGCGCCTTCTCCAGCAACTGCCGCACTCTTCCCAGCAAATCTTCGCTTGCAAACGGCTTTGCCAGGCACTCTTCACCAGCCTCTCTCGCCATCTGCTCGCCATATCCCGTCGCCAGCAGCACCGGCAACCGCGGATTCGCCCGCCGCAGTTTCTCCGCTAACACTCGCCCCGTCTCTCCCGGCAACACCACGTCTGTGAGCAGCAGATCAATCTCAAATCCCTTTTCGTAAATCTGTATCGCCTCTGCCGCATTCTTTGCGGTCAACACCTGATATCCCGCAGCTCGCAAAACCTCACCCGCCACTTCCCGCACAAACGTCTCGTCCTCTACCAGAAGAATCGTTCGAGACTCTCCCAACAATGCCGCGTCATTCCGTCCCTCTCGCTGCTCTCCGCTGAATTCCGCGATTTCCAGGCAGAGCATCCCTTCTTCGGCGGCACTCTCACAAATCGATGAGTGATTCATAACCTGCTCCTGCCGATGCTCAGAGCAGATGAGTAACCATTATCCAGCTCGACTCCGCCCTCTTCGCCCTGGCACTCGAAACGATGAGGACACAGCACTTATTCCGCGATGATGCGACACACCCACCCTATACCCACGCATCCGTCATCCATTTTCGGGAATGGCACAAGAACAGCAGCCCAATTCGGAACGGCAAGATAGATACCGAGAGTTCCTCGCAAGCCTACGGTCTGGGGTCCGACGTCTGCATCCCGAAGCCGAGCTACCAGAGCCCGAAGCCGGCTCACTTCGGCTGCGTTAACACTGTCTCGTACGGATCCAGCACAATCTTCCGCGCCCCTGCTGGCGCGGCGAGCCGAAACGGAGTCTCCTCCCCGTCCGCAAACACTCTCCCCAAGAACACAAGCTGTTTTCCGGTCACCGACGCGTACACTGGCACCGATGTCACCAGATTCTCCGGCGCATCCTTCTGCAGAATCATCCCGCTCACCGCCGTTCCCGAGTGCTGCGGTGCGATCTTGATCGCCTTCAGTTCCAGCTTCGGCAATGAAGTGCCATTAATCCATCCATCCAAAAACCAGTCCAGCGACTTCTTGCCCTCATACCGCAACGACACCTGCAGGTCCTCTGCCAACACGTCCAGCAGCTGTCGCGTAGTGACTGGCTTGCCTTCGTATCTTTCGCGTACTCTCCTCAGTCCTCGCATGAACGGTTCGTCCGGGCTGCCGTTTTGGATCTTCTGTCCTTCCTGCGCGGCCGCATCCTTCAACATGGTCCGCAGCATGTGAAACAGCCACGCCCCCCGTCCATAACTGATCGCTTGATATCCTCCTGGAAATTGTGACGACAGCAGGCGTGTTCCCAACGTCACCGGTCCCGCATCCATCGGCGACATTCCACTCTTATTCTTTTCTACCAGTCCGCGGCGGTACTGCTCCATGATCTCCCGGAAGGCCGCCGGATTCCTCTCCTGCACCAGCAACAGCGCGCAATAGTTTGCCAGGCCCTCGGAAAACCACTGATCTCGATAACCATTCCACGTGACCAGATCTCCCCACCATTGGTGCGCCACTTCATGCGCTGGAATCGATTGCTGCAGCACAATGCGAGAAGGATCAAAGTGCAATTGTTCTTGATCCTGCTCCGTGAGAAACGCATACGAAGACAAAAATACCAGCCCCGGCCACCCTTGGCTTTCGGGCCCGGGCATCTGTGTCAACGCCAAATGGCTGTATGGAAATGGACCGAATCGCTCCGCATAATACTGCATCGCCCGCGCCGCCGATTCTCCCACCATGACTTCGGTCTGTATCGGCGAAGGACGATGCGGAACAATCACTTCCGGGTGCCGCGGGCCGCGTTCGCCCGGCTTGGGCTCGATGACCTGAATGGGCGCACTCGGAAAATCCCGCTCCACTCCTTGCGTCGCATACGTTTCTACTGTGACATTTCCCGCCCTGGCCGTCGCTTCCCGATATTTCCCCAGGTTGAATCCAGCCAGCGGAATCGGCCTCTCTGAAATCCAGCGGGAAGTCTGATCTCCATTTTGCGCAGCCCGCCCCTCATCAATCGCTGCGGACTTGCCCGTCGCCACCAGCGTCCATCCTTGCGGATAGCTGAACTCCAGATCGAAATCCGCCATTCCGATCCCCCGGTTTGGATACCATGTCCCGCGCTCGCCCACATAAAGCAATCCGCTTCCTGCTTCTGCCAGAACGTCCCCTCCATACACAAACTCAAGGTCGAACTTCTGTCCGGCTCGCGCTGGTCCCGGCAGCACCACGGCCACCAGGTCGTTTCCACGCCGCGATAGTTGCGTCCCCTCCAGTGCCGGATTGTGAATGAACTCCACCGGCCGCCCGTCGGCATGGACGCTTTCAATCTGCAAGTATCCCGACAACTCAAACAGCAACGTCCGCGCTCCTTCGCCTTTCACCTCGCATTCCATCTCCGCTCTCGCATGAATCCGCTTGGGAGGCAGCACTTCCGTCGTAATGGTGTATCGCCGAACCACGATCGAGTTCTCGGGCGCGCTCTCTCCTTCTGGTTCCGTACCCACCGCCGTGCCTTGTGCTGGTCTTGTCTGCAATGGCGAGAACGAAGTCCACACGTCGTAATACGTTTTTCCGTTGTCGGCCGTCTTGCCTTGCCCGACCTGAATCTGTTCCGTCGCACTCGAATCGTAAAACACGTCGAACACGCCAAATTTGGTTCCCTGCAGGCGCGCATGCAGGAACCGGTCCGCCGCCGCAGCCTTAGGCTCCGTTCGAGCTTCTGCGCCTTGCCCACTGCCCACCGGAAGCATCTTGCTGAAGTTCATCAGCAATCGCATGGCATCGAATAGCGCCAGATTCTTCGCCGTCGCATCCCACCGCTTTACAAATTCCTCTGCGTCGCTGGGTGCACGCAGGTCCGGCCGCAATTCCAGCGGCACGTCATCGTTGAACCGGAAGTAAGCTGTCGAAAATCGCTCCTCCAGAATCGCCATACCGGTGAATAAGCTCATCGAGCGCCGCTCCACTTCGCTAGGAGGCGTGACCAGCACTTCCCCGTCTCCCTCGAAGAACGCCCCCGTGATGTGACCCATCACATCCTGCGTAAACGCGATCGTCCCGTCTTCCAAACTGATTTGCACTCCGGGCCGGTTCAATGCCGCGCCTCTCACCTGGTACACCTGAGTCCGGTCCAGCCCCACTTTGCCCAGCTGCAGATA
>DATJEO010000233.1:0-9743 GCA_035496515.1 Occallatibacter sp. | reverse complement strand
CTTCCCCCTGCCGCGCATCATTACAGCGCCGCATTACATGGGACATCACCCCAGCGTCTATACCGGAGTCTTTCTTTCGATTGGCCAGCAGGTGATCGTCTTTGTCGGAGCCCTCCTCCTCTGGTTGTCGTTCTTTCCACCGCGGGCCGGTGCCTTACGCTTGGCGATCATAGGCAAGTGGCTCTTCGGGCTCTCCTGCATCGACTTCGGGCTGGCGCACTTTACATTCTTGAAGCCAACCGCGGCGTTCATCCCTGCGTGGATTCCATTTCACGAGTTCTGGGCGATTTCCACTGGGATTGCTTTTGTTCTGGCTGGTCTCGCCATCGTGACAGGCATACAGGATGTGCTGGCGGCACGGCTCACGGCTCTTATGCTGTTTCTCTTCAGCGTGCTCATACTTACGCCGCACATCTTTGCCAAGCCCCACGACCACATTACCTGGGGATCCGATGCTTACAACCTGACCGCCGTAGCCGCCGCCTGGATCCTGTCTGCCTGGCTGACCTTCTCCAAGTCATCTCGCCTGATCCCTGATCCCTAATCCCTTGTTCCTTCGATCCCTGTGCGCTCCCAGGCATACCCACCCGCCGCAGGTATCATCTAAACGAACTCGCGGACGGGAAAGGACATACGCCATGCGCAAGGTTCTCATCGCCATAGCCGTTATCGTTGTCGTCGTTATCGCCGGAGCAGCCATCTTCGTGGCCACCTTTGACGTGAACAAGTATCGCGGCACCATCCAGGCGCAACTTCAGCAGCATCTCGGCCGCCCCGTGCAACTCGGCGACATGCACCTCAAACTTTTCCCGCCCAGCATCACCGTCCAGAACCTTGCCATTGCAGACGACCCGCGCTTCAGCTCCGACGCCCCCTTCGTCAAAGCGAACGAACTCGACGTCGCGGTGAAGCTCTTCCCGCTTCTTCACAAAGACGTTCAAATTCAATCGCTCAATCTCCAGCAACCCACTGTGAATCTCATCAAAAACAGAGCCGGCCAGTGGAACTTCGCATCCATCGGGCATCCCGAACAAAACGCCGCCTCCTCCGCCTCGCCCCAGAATTCCTCGGCCAGCAAGCCCCAGGCTCAGCCAGCATCCACCAGCACATCTCCCCAACCCGCTCCGCAGCAACCAGCCCAGTCGCAGCAGCCTGCGCAGTCGCAGCAACAGTTCTCCCTCGGCGACCTCATTATTAAGGATGGTGAAGTCTCCCTGCTTGATCAGACTCAGAGCAGCACACCCACCCTCTATAACCACATCGACGTCAAGCTCTCGGACTTTTCGCCCAACACTCCTTTCACTGTCGACGCCACCGTGCACATGGCCGGAGCAGGGGAGCAGGCCATCACTCTTCAGGGCAAAGGCGGTCCCATCAATTCCCAGGACGCCACCCTTACTCCCTTCCACGGCACACTTAATCTCAAGAATGTCGGGGTCAGCGACTTCACTAAGTTCCTCAACTCCCCTGCTACCGCCGGCACCGATGGCGTCCTTACCGGCGAAACCAGGATCGACAGCAATGGCGGTAAAGTTACCGCAAACGGCCAGACCAATATAGAAAAAGCCAAGGTTCGCGGCATGGAACTCGGCTTCCCCGTCTCCGCGCAATACGATCTTACGGACGACATGCCCAACGGCGTCATTACCATTCGCAATCTCACCACCAAACTCGGATCAACGCCCATCGACCTCAACGGGACTATGCAGACGAAATCCACACCGGCGCATATCGACGTAAATGTCCGGGCCAACAACGTCTCCATTGCTGAAGCAGCCAAGTACGCGGCGGCCGCAGGCATGGCTCTTACACCTGGCACCACTGTCACAGGCAATGTCAACGCCAACATCCACGCAGTCGGATCCGCGGACAAACCCGCCCTCAGTGGAACCCTGACCGCAAGCAATCTCCAGGCCAGCGGAAAGGACCTGCCTCAACCCGTTCAGATCCAATCAGTGAATCTCAACCTGACCCCGACACAGATTCAATCCAATCCATTCACCATCGTCTCCGGCAACACATCTGCCAACGCGCAACTTACCATGCGCAACTACACAGCTCCATCGGCAACGGTCGACGCCACGTTGCGCGCCCAGAACGCCCAGCTTCCCGCCATCTTAGCCATGGCCAAAGCCTACGGAGTCACTTCTCTCGACAAGGTCAGCGGCCAGGGAACCCTCAACGTCGACATGCATGCATCCGGCGCTGTGAAGTCTCTCACCGCCACAGAAATCGAAAGGACTCTAAACGGCACCGTCAACGTGAACTTCAACAATGTGAAATACTCCGGCGCGAATATGAGCAGCGAGCTTAGCAAAATCGCAGGCTTCCTCCGACCCGGCTCATCGCAGAACGCCTCCGGCATCACTACGATCTCCAAGATGACCGGCAATATCGACGTCAAGAACGGCATCGCCGCAACCAAAGATCTTCAGGCGACTCTCGACATCGGCAACGTCGGCCTCGCGGGCACCGCCAACCTGGCCACTGAAGCCCTGAACATGCGAGCCACTGCCGTCATCGCTCAAAACGTCAGTCAGCAGGTCGGCGGCAATCAGATCGGCGGATTCATGAAAACCGCGCTCGCCAACAATCAGGGAGAACTCGTCATCCCCGCCATCATCACCGGCACCTTCTCCAACCCGCACTTCCAGCCCGATGTGCAGCAGCTCGCACAGATGAAGCTCAAGAATCTCATCCCCAACATGAACAATCCCAGCTCGATTACGGGCGCTTTGAGCGGTCTCCTCGGTGGCGCCAAAACTCCCGGCCAGACCACTACTCAGCAGCAACCCGGCCAGCAGCAAAAGCCTGCCGATGCTGTGCAGCAGGTCCTCGGCGGCCTCTTCGGCAAGAAGAAGCAGGCAAATCCGCCGAAGTAGACTCGTTTAGTCGGTCACTTGAATTCCTCAGACTCAAAACGAAAGAGGCGCTCAACGTTATCGGTGCGGGCACCTCAATCTAAGCGTTTATTCCGACAGGAGCCCACACCACGGGTGACCGCAATTGAGGAAGCTGTAATTGCTGTTTTCCGTTTCATTGCGGCCAGAGTGGCTCACATCGCGGGCCAATCGGTCACCGGGTACGGATACTGGCTATCGGCTACTAGCTACCGGCTCTCGCTTACTGCTGCTGTCCCTGCGGAGCCACCAACTGGTGTGCGATCGCAAACAGCGCCAGTTCCAGGCGCGTCGAAACGCCGGTCTTGTCGAAGATGTTGGATAGGTGCCGCTTTACGGTTTCTTCGCTGAGCGAGAACTGCTTGGCAATGTCGCGGTTCGAGCAGCCTTCCACGATGCAGCCCACGACATCGAGTTCGCGGGGAGTCAGCCCGTAGGTCTTCCGTTGCGGAGGCTGCGCCTGCCGCATCAACTCGTGCAGAGCGGAAACCAGATTCACCACCCGCTTGCCGCCGATCCAGTAGTCACCGGCATACACCGTCTTGATCGCCGTGTGCAGCGCTCCCGCCAGCGCATCCTTCAGCACGATCCCGCGTGCCCCGATATGCAGCGCCTCGATGATCTGCTGAGTTGTGATCGTGGACGTGAGAAGAATGATCTTCACCGTCGGCGAGCCGTTCATGATCGCCCGCATGGCCTCGAGGCCAGGCAGGCGAGGCATCTGGACATCGAGCAGAAGAATGTCAGGTGTCTGTTCCAGGGTTTGTGTGATGGCTTCATCGCCGTCGTCGGCTTCGCCCACCACTTCGAAACCATCGCGCTCGGTCAGCATGTTGCGCACGCCGATGCGGACTACCGGATGATCGTCGGCCAATACGATGCGGATTGGTTGTTCCACGAGAGCCTAAACCTCCGAAAAGCCCAAACTAACGCGCAGGCAACCGAAGTGGCCCGCCTTCATATATCTCATGCCCCCGCGTAAACGCCAAACACCGCTCGTAACCTACGCAGGAAATTCCTTTTCCAGCATACGCTCCAGTCTTTGCGTAGCCGTATACAACTCTTCGAGCGCCGCCGCACAGTTATCCAGTTGGTCACTCTTGCTCTCGAACGTTGCCCCGATGCGCGCCGCCTGCATCGCTCCAGCCATGCCGCACCCGCCCTTGATCGCATGTCCAATCCGCCGCACGTCCTCCGAGTTCTCCTCGGAGATCGCCTTCTCCAGCGCTTCCTGACGCTTGTGGAGATCGGTTACTACCGCCGCATAGATCTCCCGGATCGTCGCCTCAGTCATCAATTGCCGAAACTGCGCCAGCGTGTCAGGGTTGATCACTGGATCGGTGTCTTCAACTGCCGGCTTCGCTTTCGGCTTATGCTGTCCAATCTCTTTGGCCAGGTCTTCCGGTCCGAACGGCTTCAGCATGAACCCGTCCGCCGCTTTTACCAGATCATCGGCCGGTTGGCTTCCGCTGATCAGGATGATCTCCGCATCACAGCCCTCGCGAAGCTTGCCGATAAGCTCCGTTCCCTTCAGCCCAGGCAATTGCGCATCCATCAGCACTACGCCCGGAGTGACGGCCCCGGCAGCCAGCATCTCCAGCGCCCCGTCGCCCGTCTCTGCCGTGTGAACCAGATGTCCGTGCAGCGTCAGAACCGTCGCAATCACTTCGCGGCTGACCAGATCATCATCAATCAGAAAAACAATAGGTAATTCTTGCTTTTCGCCAATCCCGAGCATACTTCCGACCTGCTAACGACCCTGAACGCCCCGTACCTGCACTAACTCAGGGTGCCCATCCTAACCGCAGCTTTATCGCGGTTATGGTGGGAACCACGAAGCTGACTACTCCTCAGCCACCGAGATCTCGTGCAACCATCCCGGAGCCTTCAACAATTCCCGCGGTCTCGATCCATCCGCCGGACCAACCAGTCCGTCCCGCTCCATCAAATCGATCAAATGCGCTGCCCGGCCATAGCCGATGCGCAGCCGCCTTTGCAGCAGAGAAGTCGATGCCTTCCCAAACTCAAACACCAGCCGAACAGCATCATCGAACATCGGATCGTTGTCGTCCTCGTCTCCGCTGCTGCTCTCAAGATTGTTCTGCCGCTCTTCTTTCGGCGACTCCAGGAAGCCCTCAACGTACTCAGCCTGGCCCTGCTCCTTCCAGAATGCCACCACTGCGGCCGTTTCTTTCTCGCTCACATACGGCGCATGCAACCTAAGTAACCTGCTCGTCCCCGGCGGCAGGAAAAGCATATCCCCTCGTCCCAGCAGTGCCTCCGCCCCGTTGGTGTCGAGAATCGTCCGCGAGTCCACCTTCGTCGCCAGCCTGAAGCTGATCCGCGTTGGCACATTCGCCTTGATCAAACCTGTAATCACGTCCACTGACGGCCTCTGCGTCGCCAGCACCAGGTGGATACCCACCGCGCGCGCCATCTGCGCCAGCCGCGTAATCGACTCTTCGACGTTTGCCCGGTCCAGCATCATTAGATCGGCCAACTCATCGATGATGATCACGATGTAGGGCAGCGGCTGCTCTTCTGTCCCGTCATCAAACAGCGAAGGCATCGCGCTCTCGAAAAGCTTGTTGTACTGGTCGATGTTCCGAACGCTTCGGCTCGCCAACAGCTTCAGCCGCCGCTCCATCTCACGAACAGCGTTCCTCAGTGCATTCGCCGCCAGCTTGGGCTCCGTAATGATGGGCGTAAACAGGTGCGGAATCCCCTCGTACATCCCCAACTCAACCCGCTTCGGGTCCACCAGAATGAGCCTCACCTGCGCCGGAGTTGTCCGGTACAGCAGGCTCATGATCATTGCGTTGATGGCCACCGATTTGCCCGAACCCGTCGAGCCCGCAATCAGCACGTGCGGCATTGACGCCAGATCCGCCGTCACAATCCGCCCGTTGATGTCCTTGCCCATCGCCAGAGTCAGCCGCGACTTCGCCTTCGCAAACGTCTCCGACTCCAGAACATCCCGAAGGTGAATCGTCTCCCGCTCGTGATTCGGGACCTGGATGCCCACCGTGCTCTTGCCTGCCATGCGCTCGATGAGAATGCTCTCCGCCCGCATCGCCAGGCATAGATCTTCCGCCAGCCCCGTCACGCGCGAATACTTCACCCCCGCCTCGGGCTTGAACTCATAGGTCGTCACCATCGGCCCGGGATTGATCTGCACCACCTGTCCCATCACATCGAACTCAGCGCACTTTTCGACGAGAACCTTGGCCTCGTCACGCAGCGCATCCTCCCGCACGATCTGCGGCCCGCTCCCCGAATTCAGCAGCGTGCTTGGCGGCAGCTTGTATCCGCTCACATGTTTTGGCGCAACCGTCACCTGCTTCTCATCAACATCCGCGCGCTCGTGAATTGCGATGCTGCCCGGCCCTTCGCCCGCAGCCACTGCATGATTCGAAGCCGCCGTCGGAACAGGTGAAGGTACAACGGGAGCCGGTGCGGGAACTGGGGCCTGCGGCACCGCCGCCGGCGTCCTCATCTCAATCACGCTCCGGCCCGCCGCAGCCGGTTCACCCGCACTCGCAGCCGTCGCTTTGGCCGCAACTGCCGGAGCACTCGGCTCCCAGATGCTCGACCGTCGCGCCGCAATCGGCTCTTCCGCAGTTTTCCCGGTCCGCTGAAAGGCCGGAATCTCTTCCACCGGATCAGGCTCCAACGCCGCCTGCTTCCTCTTCATCGCGAACAAACTCGCCAGCTTGCCTGTTAGCGTCTGTGGCGGAGCGGTCTGCTCAACCACGGGCTCCTGTTCCTCCCCAATCGCCCCCGAGAACAGCCTCTGTGCCGGTCCCGGCTGCATCTCCATGTACCGCTCTTCCAGTTCGCGTTTCCGCTCCGCCCGCTCTTCCTTCCAGTTGCGATACCGGTCATGCCACGCAACCATGTTCAGCCAGCGATCTTCGATCTGCGTCTTGATCGTCTTGAAACTGATATCCGAAGCGAAGTAGATCCCCACGCCCGCCAGCGCCACCGCCACCAGCCACGCACCTTGCGTATTCAAATACGCGACCAGCAGGCCGGAGATCACGCGCCCCATCACGCCTTCCACCGGAATTGCGTGCATCCACCGCCAGTGCCAGGGCAGCAATCCGAAAAGCGACGGCGTAAAGATCACCGCCAGCGCAACCCCCATCCAGCGCAGAATCGCCGTCCCCGCATCGCGAGACCGCAACCAGTTCCATCCCAGGCCGCCCATCCAGAGCGGAGCCAGAAACACCGTCAGCCCGAACGCCTGCAGCAGCACATCGCTCAGGTACGACCCCAACAGCCCGATCCAATTGTGAACCGCGTTTCCAGGCTCCGGCCCGGTGGCCGTGTTCATTGAGGGATCGCTGGGGTGATACGTCGCCAGCGCCAGGAAGAGAAGAATCGACGACAACATCAGCACTGCGCCCAGAAACACATTCAGCGCCCGGCTGCGTGTCGGCGACAAACTGATCGGTATCGGCTTCATCGAGAGGATGCCTCCGCGCCCTGCTCGCCCGCAATCCAAATTCTCAGCACCAACTGCAGGTCGCCTTGGCAGATCGACACCACAATCGGGACCGATTCGATCGGACCGCCAGCGGAGAGCATCCTTCATTATCCCCGCTACCAACTATGCTTTCCGGCCAAATCCCTCAACAGGAACCACAGAACCCACTCCCAAAAGGGCTATGCGGCGGTAACAAGGGAGGGCAGCATGGGCGCCCTCGCAGCGCCCGCTGCACATTCCGCAATCACCTCGGCTAGCGGTCACGCGTTCAGTTTGGCAGCAACCCGTAAACGTCGAGTTCACCGGCAGCTGTCGCTGTGTGCCCCGACTGCTGACTGTCATCGCCACGGGTTCCAACGTACACTTTTCCGTTTGCGACCGTGGGCACGGTGAACTTCACAGCGAGCCCGGCGGAGTTCCCCACGCCCTGCGAACTGTTCCAGAGTTCGTTCCCAAGGTTGGTCGCATCATAGGCGTGAAGTACGGCTGGCCCACAGCCGGATGACTGCCCGGTGCAGTACTGGGAGTTGTTGAGAGCCCAGACAATCCCGTTGGAGTTATCGGGTGCGGCTGAGATGGACGGGGTCGCACCCGGGAACCCGTACGTTGTTCCCGAACTGGATGTAGGTGACGTATTGATCTGGTAAGTGGATGAGTTCAATGTGAACTCCTGCAGTTTCCCACCGGCCCCGGCCAGATAGAAAGACGAGTTCCAGAAGGCCGGAGTACCGAAGATGCCATTACCGAGGCTCAATATCTGAACCGCGCCTTGATTGGTGGAACTATATCCTCCCAGCGCATCACGGTTCAGCAGGCACAGATTGCGGTCTTTTCCGCCGCCAATGACGAGGTGATTGGGAAGTGATCCATTGTTCGGAAGATCGATGACAACGGAGGTTCCGCCAGACCCGAAGTCACCATCTGAAGAGTTATCAGTGGCTTGGTCAGCGGGAGTGAAGTACTGCAAGACTGAAAGATTGCCGGTTAGCTTGAGGAATGAATCGCCATAGTCATTATTGGGAGGGTTGGGATTGGTTACATCGAAGTTCCCGTTTCCTGTGATGACGTAGAGGTTACCGGAAGAGTCAGCAGACGGCGCTCCGCCTGCCATCCAGATTCCTGCCTCTGTGGCATTCGGCGCGGAGTTGAAGGTATATAAGTGGTTCAAAGTGGCGGCGTCATACCCCATCATCCAGCCGTACCAGAACGCCGCATCGCCGTGAGATGCCCACGCAATGTAGACCACGCCACCCACCAGTGCGAGACCCGCCCGCTGATTTTCCTTCCATGGATCGAACGTGACGGTGGAACTGATGGCGGGATAGGTTGCGGAGATTAGGACAGGCCCATTCGCTTTCTCAGAGCCGGTGAGGATGTCGATTGAGTGGAGCCGCTGGTAGTGGATCGTTCCCGTTGCATCCACCGATTTGGACACGACGAAGAGCGACTTTGTAC
The DNA here is from genome assembly GCA_035496515.1 of Occallatibacter sp. GTDB lineage: Bacteria > Acidobacteriota > Terriglobia > Terriglobales > Acidobacteriaceae > Telmatobacter. Next base: position 899 of record DATJEO010000233.1, on the reverse strand, counting down.
CGGGATCGATCACCGGCGTGCCGGTCACACCGATCTCAGGTACGATGTCGCCGCTCAGAGTATTCACAATCGTGCCCCGAACCACGTTCTCTCCGATTGTTCCGCCATGCATGGAGTCGATCAGATTCACGTGCCACAGCATCATGCATGGAGCTTTGTCGGCGTCAAACGCGTAGAGGCTGTCATGCTGGGTGGCCACGAAAACGACGTTGTGCTGGGCTCCTCCCACCGTCAGATTGGGAATCCACAACGGCTGCGCATAGATCGCGCCATCAACCGGGCAACTGAAAAGCTTTCCGAAACTGTTGGCCGAGAGGTTAGACGGAGACAGAGCGTACTCCTGAGAGTTCACGCCATCTCGAAAACTGTTGTTGTGATATGTGGCGACTCCGGCGAGATCAGTAACTCCCACCGTTATCGACGACAAGACGGAGGCATCGTTGGCGCTAGTGGCTGTTATGACGAACTGTCCTGCCGTTGCCGGAGCCGTGTACGTCACGGGCGAGCTACTCGGGGTGCTCGAGGAACTGAATGTTCCACAGGAAACCCCGCTGCAGCCTGGTCCCGTGGCACTCCAGTTGAGATTTCCGCCATCGCCAGAGGTGGCAGTCAACGATAGAGCCTGAGTGACAGTCAATCCAGCGCGCTTGGGAACAATCGAAACTCCCGAGGCGCCGCCATTGATGGCAACGGAAAGTGAGCCGCTCTGCGCCGAAAGAGCCGGCGAACTCGAGTCAGTCACTGAAAAGATGATGCCCGTGTAATTTCCCGCCGTCGTGGGTGTCCCGGTAATTGACCCTGACGTTGAGAGCGTAAGACCCTGCGGGAGTACGCCGCTGCCGAGCGACCATCTATACGGAGTGGTTCCGCCACTGGCGGAGAGATTCGCGTTGTAAGCT
>DATJEO010000232.1:0-8579 GCA_035496515.1 Occallatibacter sp. | reverse complement strand
TGCATGCCTGATCATCGCGATTGAACTCCGCGTGACGAGCGAACATCTTCAACGGCTGAGACCCACGCTCTACATTCAGTTCCACATCACGATCCAGCACCAGCACACCGTCGTGCGCATCATACTTCGCTCCCACCGCGCTCCCGTTTCCCTGCGCCAGCGAGAACTCCACCTTGTTCTCGGTCGAAGCTTCCCCACTCTCCCGATTGAAAATCAGCCCGCTGGTCTTCACATGAATTTCGCCGCTCGCGGCCGTCTGCGCCGCCGACGCCAGCTTCTCCGGCATCTGCTTCGACCCGATCGCCTTCCCCGCCGCAGCCTTCGGCGCAATCGCCGGAGCCACCGTCGGCTTCATCAATGTGATCTCGACTGGTCCCATTGCTTTGGCAATTCCCACGCCCGGGTTGTACTCGAACTCCCCGCCTTCAATCCGGTCCACCCGGCTTCCATCCTCGGCGAACAACTCGATCGAAACATCGTGCAGCTGCAGAAACACCTTCCCGTCCTTCTTCAACTGCAGCTGCTTCGACGCGCGAATTCTGTACAGCGTGTGTCCCCGCACATCATGCGTATACACAAACCCATTCGCCTCTTCCTGAATCCCAAGACCCAGGGCATGCGGAATATCCTTCTTGCTGAACCGGTTCCGGAACTTCCCTACACCTAGAAAGACGCCGAGCGCAATCACCAGCAGCACTCCAGCCACCAGCACCAACGTACGCAGCCGCTCGATCGTGAAGCGCATTTAATTCGCCATGCCCAGCCTCGCCGCCAGCCGCTGCGCCAGACTCTCGCCCAGTTCACTCCACAGCAGCCGCGCCGTCGCTCCAGATTCCTTCTCCACGGCTGACGTCAGCTCCACCAGCTGCCGCACGTTCTCTTCCACGTGCTTCGCGGTGTCGGCATCGAGCTCAAGTTCTTCATCTAGGAACGGCGCATCGCTTCCGAAGTCGATCCGCACATGCCCGTCCTGCTCGTATGCTCCTGCATCGAACAACGGCCCGTATCCAACCACCCGCACCAGCCGGGGCAGTTTCACCCAACGCGCCTCCAGACCCGACGCGGCTGGTTCGAACTCCCAAAGAGACCACCCGATCTGGAACTCATAAGCGTAGTCCTCATGCAGCAGTTCCAGCGCGTCCTCCACCGCAACCTGCGGCTCAACTCCGCGCTCGCCATGCCCATATACGCGCTGAAAAGCCGGAGCCTCGCTCCAGCTCACCGGCCACACCGTAGCGGAATAGACCCGCGCCTCCCCGCCATGTTTCGCAAATGTGCTCAGCACCGCTGTCAGCTTCTCTGCCAGACCCGCCAACCGCAGATTCGGGTACCACAAACTCAAATAAAGCGTATCCGCCATCTCTATTGATTCTAGACGTGCGAACGACCATCGAGTCAGGTGCCCGACCCTAACCCATCCGTCACGACCCTTCAGCGCGGAACGCGGCTGCCCCATCCTAACCGCAGTCTTTGCGGTTAGGGTGGGATCCGATCCATCCCCGTCCTCCACAATCGACCTAAAAGCTAATAGCTAACATCCAATAGCTCTCTGTTTCATGTGCCCCATCCTAACCGCGGTCTTTGCGGTTAGGATGGGATCCGATCCATCCCCGTCCTCCACAATCGATCTAAAAGCTAATAGCTAACAGGCAAAAGCTCTCTGTTTCGGGTGCCCCATCCTAACCGCCGTCTTTGCGGTTAGGGTGGGATACCATCCATCCCCGTCCTCCACAATCGATCTAAAAGCTAACAGCTAACACCCAATAGCTCTCTGTTTCGGGTGCCCCATCCTAACCGCGGTCTTTGCGGTTAGGGTGGGATACGATCCATCCCCGTCCTAAACAATCGACCTAAAAGCTAATAGCTAACAGCCAAAAGCTCTCTTCCCCCTTGCCACGTCCTCCCGTCCCCCCACATCCTAGTCACCAAGGAGTCCTCATGCCTTCAACCCCCGCTGCCACAGCCGGAACCGTCTCTCTTGGCAAACTCACCGTGAACCGTCTCGGCTACGGAGCCATGCGCATCACCGGCAAAGGCATCTGGGGACCGCCTTCTGACCGAGACGCCGCTATCGCCACCCTTCGCCGGGCAGTCGAGCTCGGCGTCAACTTCATCGATACCGCCGACTCCTACGGCCCCAACGTCTCTGAAGAGCTCATCGCCGAAGCTCTTCACCCCTACCCCGCCGATCTCGTCGTCGCCACCAAGGGTGGATGGCAACGCGTCGGACCCGCCCAATGGATCCACAACGCAAGCCCTAATCACCTCCGCGAAGCCGTCGAAGGCAGCCTCAAGCGCCTCCGCCTCGACCGCATCGCCGTCTACCAGCTCCACATTCCCGACCCCGCCGTTTCTTTCGACGCGTCCATGGAGTGCCTCGCCGACCTCCGCTCGCAGGGCAAAATTCAATACGCAGCGCTCTCCAACGTCACTCTCGAACACCTCGAGCGCGCTCGCAAGATCGTCCCCATCGTCTCCGTCCAGAACCGATACAGCTTTGCCGACCGCGAATGGGACTATCTCCTCGACCACTGCGAAAAACACGGAATCGCCTTTATCCCCTGGGCCCCTCTGGGACAAAATCGCCAGGCGCACGATCTGCTCACTCGCATCGCCGCTGAAATCAAAGCCACCCCCATGCAAGTGGCTCTCGCGTGGCTCCTCTCCCGTTCCCGCATAATGCTCCCCATCCCCGGCACTTCCTCCGTCGCCCACGTCGAAGAGAACATCGCCTCCGCATCCCTCAAGCTCCCCGACAGCCTCTTCGAAGAACTTTCCAGCTTCGAGGCCCCACCCGCCGTCCTTCGCTAAACACCTCAACTCAACAAACGGTGGCTGGCCCAGGTCTCGATTTTGAGACCTGGGATGCCAACAATGCGCACTTGTCACCTGCTATCCTTCCGCCCATGCGGCCCGCGCTCTCATTCGCAATCCTTCTCTGCCTGCTTCCCCTCACAGCCTGCAAATCATCCTCGTCATCCCAAGCCGCAAATCCATCCCCCACTCAGCGCGCATCCCTTCCCATCGGCTCCGGCTTCGACTACTACCTTCTCAACCTCTCCTGGTCCCCCGAGTTCTGCCACTCTCATCCCGACGCCCCCGAGTGCGCCACCCACTCCACCTTCGTCCTCCACGGGCTCTGGCCCCAGAACTACGATGGCACCTACCCCGAAAATTGCTCTAGCGCCTCCGGCCCCTCCGATCCGGTCGCCTACAGGGACATCTACCCCGACCAGGGACTCCTGCAGCATGAATGGCGCACCCACGGCACCTGCTCAGGCCTCTCCGCCGATGCCTTTCTCTCCACCGCCCGCACCGCATACAAATCCGTCGCCGTCCCCCAAAAACTTCAGACTCTGACGCAGCAAACCTCCATGTCGCCCAACCAGATCATGAATCTCTTCATGATTGAGAACCCGCGTATCCCCCGCGAAAGCCTCGTCATCAGCTGCGGCAACAACTACCTCACCGCCGTCGAAATCTGCCTCGACAAGAACCTGAAGCCCATCCAGTGCGGCCCAATCCGCTCCTGCCGCGCCGTTGTCGTCCGCATTCCACCTCCTCGATAGCCGGCAAAGATAGCAAACGACCAAAGTCACAGAACCTGCATCTCACCTCATTAGCAAGTTCTTGCCAGACAAGCCAAAGCAGAACCCGCATAAGTCCTTCTGAACTTCTCTTACCAAATCCTTCATCTGCACATATCACCAATCTTGGGAACCTCCGCTGTAACTTCCTGCCTGCCTCGGCCTGTTCCACCAAATCAATCGCATCGGGACCCCTTATGAAGTCGATTTCTGCTCGTGTCGCTGCGCTCGCCTTCTTCGCCTTTGCCGCTTACCTCACCGCTCAGAACACTCCCCGCTCCTCGCATGTATGGATCATCACCGAAGAAAACCATAGCTACGAATCTGTAGTCGGCAACTCGCAAATGCCTTACTACAACCAGCTCATTAATCAATACGGTTTGGCCACGCAGTTCTACGCCAATCAGCACAGCTCACTTCCCGCACTGATGTGGTTCGTCGCCGGCGCTCCCATCGAGCTCGACAACAACACCAGCTCCTGCGCCCACAGCAACGACAACGTCGTTCGCGAACTCCTCAAGCAGGGCTACACCTGGAAGAGTTATCAGCAAAACATGCCCTATGCCGGCTATCAGGGCGTGAAGAGCGGCGATACCAACGCCTACTATCGCCGACACAATCCGCTCATCGACTTTTCCGACGTCTGCCCCGGCTCCGGTCAGGAGAAGAACAGCGTTCCCTACTCACAACTCGCCACCGACATCGCCGAAAACAAAACACCCAACTTCACCTACATAACTCCCGACGGTGAAGAGGATGCGCACGACGGCTCGCTCGCCTCCGCCGATCAGTGGCTGCAGGACCACGTTCCCGACATTCTCGCTCTCCCCGAGTTCGCGCCCGGCGGCGATGGCATCCTCTTCATCGTCTGGGACGAAGGAACTCTTTCTTCAGACAATCGCTGCTCTGCCACCGACTCCACCGGCTGCGGCGGCCGCACCGCCAACCTCGTCATCGGTCCGCAAGTGAAGTCCGGCTTTCAATCCACCGTCACTTACCACAACGAGAACGTGCTCAAGACGGTCTGCGCAGCCATGGGCCTCTCCCCCTGTCCAGGTGCCGCGCAGGACGCATCGCCCATGTCCGACTTCTTCAAAACATCGTCTTCCGACTCGCCAACGAATAACGTCATCATCTCCACACCCGGCAACGGTTCCACCATCTCGGGCGCCATTCATCTCCTCGCGACAGCCTCCGAAGATCAGCCCGTCAGCCAGACAGAAGTTTCGGACAATGGCCAACAACTCGGAATCTACGGAACGCTGATTGATGCCATCTACAACCTCTCTCCAGGAACGCACGTGACCACAGTCCGCGACTTCGACGCATCCCACAACCTCATCCATCAGGCCTCGGTCACTTACACGGTGCAGCCCGCCCCGATCGGCGTCCAGGTAATCTCGCCCGCTCTCGAGCAAATCTTCAAAATGACCACGGTCCACGTCGTAGCGCACGCCAGTGAGTCGGTTGCCGTCAGCCAGGTGCAAGTTTGGGATAATGGCACTAAGCTCGGCCGCTACATCGGAACAGACGTCAATCAGTACTACAACCTTTCACCAGGCACGCACTACATCACCGTCCTCGACCTCGACCAGAACTACAACGTCCTCCACCGCACCCACGTCTCCTACTCCGTCCAATAACTAGCATCTGAATGCGGACAGTCCAAATGCCGGTTGAAACGAGGTCGTTCGAAAGTGTGCTTCCGCGAGTTTTCCGTACGCGATAACAAATTGCTCTTAGCCGACATCCGCACGCCAAAGGCTGTGGATCGCGTGAGGTAATTCCTCTTTTTCGGTACCAATTCTGCAGATTTCGAGGTACCGTCGGGGGCGACACCGATGACGCCGGCAGGACTATACTGCGGCTGTCGATTCACAGCACCTTGCGTCGGAATGGGACCCAGCAGATGGCTCGCGTCGCGTGTTTCTTTTCGGTCGAGTATTTTGACACCGTCGAACATCCGCTGCCCGATTGGGACAAGATCCCATACGGGCTGGCTGTAATCGCTGCGTGCCTCGAAAGTGCAGGACACGACGTGCGATGCTGGGTTGTCTGTCCGAAAACCCCACTTGCCCGCGTTGCTCGCGAAGTTGTTCACGAGTTCTGCTGTGACACCGTCCTTGCCACTTCGGTGAGCACCGAGTTCCCGCTGATCTCGCGCCTCTGCTCGCAAGTCAAACTCCTGAAGCCATTGCTTCCGATCCTTGTAGGAGGTGTCCACGCGTCAATTAGAAGTGAAGAATGCCTTTCTAGTCACGGTGTGGATGCTGTGTGCGTCGGCGAAGGGGAAGAAGCCGCCCTCGCCTGGGTGGACGCTATCGCACGAGGTGTCCAGCCGCGGGCGATTCCCGGCCTCTGGATCAAAATCAAAGGCGGCGAAGAAATCGACCGCACTCCTTCGCTGCCGTTTCGCGCAGAACTCGATGATCTGCCGCTCATCAATTACGCGCACTGGGAGCGCTGGGTGAATCCTGACAGTCGAATGGTGCATGTCGTCGTCGGTCGCGGTTGCCCCTACTCTTGTACGTACTGTTCCAATCACGCCCTGCGCAGCCTGCAATCCGGCACTTACCTGCGCTTCCGCTCGGCCGCCAGCATCCTGCCTGAAATTCAGGGGCTCCTCTGCAGATTCCCTGATCTGCAGTCAATTTATCTGGAGATCGAAACTATTGGCGCTTGCATTCCCTGGCTTCTGGAGTTCTGCGAGCAGATCGCACGGTTCAACGGCAGGCTGAAACAGCCGATCGCGTTTCAAGCGAATTTCGCCGTGACTTCTCAACTGGTCTGCAATAACGAGCGACTGCTTGCAGTACTCAGGGCATTGCGCGATGCCAACATTGTCCGCATGAATGTCGGGTTGGAATCGGGTTCCCCGCGCATTCGAAAAGACATCCTGAACCGGCCCTCCTATACGAATGAGGATCTGATCCATTTTTGCCAGACCGCGCGGCAGGAGGGTATCGAGGTAAGCCTCTACATGCTCATCGGTGTTCCTACCGAAACGCCGGTTGAGGCCAGAGAAACCAGCGTCGTCGCCCGAGCTTGCTTGCCGGCTGAGATCTTCCCATCGATCTACTATCCTTACCCGGGCACCAGGCTTTGCGAACTCTCCGCCCGCATGCACCTGATTGATACCTCTGCCCTGGGCACCAGGGCGGAACGTTCACGCGTGTATCTGAAATCGAGAGACTTCCCGCGCTGGCGCGTATTCTTCGAGTACATCATGATGCGCTGGCGCGTATTCTATGGCCGTCGCCATACGTTCCAACTCCTCCGCGTCACCGCATTCACGATCCTTTGTTCCGCGCCAAGTGTGCTGAATCCCATTGTGCATGTGCAGAAAGCTTTTCGTCGTCTGCGCCTTTCGCTACACTCATCCGCCCCGATTCCCGGACCGTTAAATTAACCCGAAGCTATTGTCAGAACTGCGCAGCAAGTCACTTCAGCACCTGTTACCCCGCGACTTTCGTTACGCCCAAACTCGTTAGTAACGGATTCGACGCTACAACTTCCGTTGTATATCTAAGCCTGTTCCATAACTCAACTACATCGGGGCTCCCTATATGCGGTCGACTGCTCTACGTGTGTCCGTGCTCCTATTCGCTGGCTTCACCGGATTCATCCACGCGCAAACCGTGCCGCGCTCTTCGCACGTCTGGATCATCACGGAAGAAAACCATAGCTACGAAAACATTGTCGGCAACACATCCATGCCGTATTACAACCAGCTCATCCAGAAGTACGGTCTGCCCACGCAGTTCTACGCAAATCAGCACAGCTCACTTCCCGCACTGATGTGGTTCGTCGCAGGCGCGCCCGTTGAGCTCAACAACGACACCACATCCTGCGCTCACACTCACGACAACGTAGTTCGCGAACTGCTTGCTCGCGGGTACAGTTGGAAGACATATCAGCAAAATCTCCCTTACGCCGGCTACCAGGGCTTGAAATACGGCGACACCGACGCCTACTATCGTCGTCACAATCCGCTCATCGACTTCTCCGACGTCTGCCCCGGAACCGGCCAGGATAAAAAAAGCGTTCCTTATACCCAGCTCGCCACCGATATCGCATACGGCAAGACTCCCAACTTCGCCTACGTCACACCCGACGGCGACGAAGATGCCCACGACGGTTCGCTCTCAGCCGCCGACCAATGGCTGCAGGCACACCTCCCCGCGATTCTCGCTCTGCCCGAGTTCGCACCCGGCGGCGACGGCCTTCTCTTCATCGTCTGGGACGAAGGCACCCTCTCCACCGACAACCGCTGCTCTGCCACTGTCTCTTCCGGCTGCGGTGGACGCACCGCCAACCTCGTCATTGGTCCGCAGATCAAGTCCGGCTACAAATCCACAATCACCTATCACAACGAGAGCGTGCTCAAAACCATCTGTGCCGCGATGGGCCTTTCCCCTTGCCCCGGGGCCGCAGCGAACGCCGCGCCCATGGCCGATTTCTTCAAGACATCCAGCTCCGACTCGCCAAGCAACAGCGTTATCATCTCCACACCCGGCAACGGCTCCGTCGCAACCGGTCCCGTCCGTCTCATCGCCACTGCTTCGGAAACCAAACCCGTCAGCCAGACGCAAGTCTGGGACAACGGAAAGAAGCTCGGGGTCTACGGATCCGATATCGACGCCGTGTACACGTTGGCGCCCGGTACACACACAACCACGGTGGTCGATTACGATTCTTCCTTCAATCCCATTCACCAGAGCTCCGTCACACACAATGTCGAGGCCGCCGTCAACGGCGTGCAGATCAGCTCACCCACACCCGGCGAAACCTTCAACATGACAACTGTGCACGTCGTCGCAAATGCCACCGAGTCCGTTCCCGTTAGCCAGGTCCAGGTCTGGGATAACGGCGTTAAGCTCGGCCGCTACCTGGGCTCCGGCGTCAATCAGTATTTCAATCTCTCACCGGGCTCGCACAACCTCACCGTCCTCGACCTCGACAAAAACTACAACGTGCTTCACCGCACTCACG
>DATJEO010000231.1:0-8788 GCA_035496515.1 Occallatibacter sp. | reverse complement strand
AGCCGTTCCGGCCGCAAACCCTCGAGCAACTGCGCAAGCTCTGGTGGACTTTCTTTGTGCAGTGCGGCGCGATGTTTTACGAACCTGAAGTTCGCGGCCGTCGCGAAAAGCTCAGCCCCATCTTCCGCGAGTTTCTCGATATTGCGGATAACAGCGGCCCTCTCACGTCTACTGAGCTGCTCAACGCCTGGGCCGGAATGGATCTATTACGTTCCAAAACCCTCGAGGAGATGCGCAACTATCCGGTTCTGCTTTGTCCGGTCGCCAGCACCCCCGCCTGGAAGCACGGGGAACGTGAATGGAGCGTAGGCGACCAGAAAGTCAAATACCTCGACTCGGTTCGCTACACGCAATGGTTCAACACCCTCGGTGCTCCCGCCGCCGTCGTCCCCGTCGGCCGCTCTCGCGAAGGTCTTCCCATCGGCGTTCAGATAGTCGCACGCCCCTTCGAAGATGAAACCGCTCTCGGCATCGCCTCAATTATCGATGCGGCCTTCGGGTTTCAGCCGCCCCCGCTTGCACTTGCAGGCTGAGATTTCGCCGTCTCTCGTCGTCAAAAAAGAAGTAATCTCCAAAAACCTGTAAATTTGCACATCACATACCCCGCACATTGATTTGCGATCAGATACAGCTTTGAGCGCACATGCTTTCCATCCGGTCATGTTTATCCATCACAGACAGGTGATAACCCGCAGGTCTAAAACCAAAGTGGCAGGTGCGGTAAGTTGTTGATTCTGCACCTCAACCTTTGGATGGAGGCAGGCACGCGCCGCTGGCGCTACTCTGAGCCTTCCCCGGAATGGAGCGCATACGGGTGCGCGCAAGTTGGCAGCAACGTTTTGCCGAGACCAGTGATGTTCTAAAGAGCTCGAAACACCAGCAGACAGTTGTGCGGGTGTTGGATCTCGAGATTGGCGGCAGTGAGTTCATCACCATGGCCGGTCCCTGCTCGGTTGAAACCGAACAGCAGATCCTCTCCATCGCACACCATGTACGCAAGCAGGGCGCCCAGATCCTCCGCGGTGGCGCATTCAAACCCCGCAGCTCTCCCTACGCATTCCAGGGCCTCGGACTCGAAGGCCTCAAACTCCTCGCCAAAGCCCGCACTGAAACTGGCCTCGCCATCGTCACCGAAGTGATGAGCGAAGACGATGTGCCGCTCGTCGCCGAATACGCTGACATCCTCCAGATCGGCTCGCGCAGCATGGAGAACTTCTCCCTCATCGAAACTGCGGCGAAATCCGGCAAGCCGCTCCTGCTCAAACGCGGCATGATGGCCACCGTCGACGATCTTCTCCAATCCGCGCAAATCGCTCTCAGCAATGGCAATCCGAACGTCATCCTCTGTGAGCGCGGCATCCGCACCTTCGATTCCACTCTGCGCAACACCTTTGATCCCGCCGCGATCGCGCTGCTCAAGTACATTTCCCACCTGCCTATCATTGCCGATCCAAGCCATGCCTGCGGACACCGCGAGTTGGTTCCCGCGCTGGCGCGTATCGGTGTAGCAGCAGGCGCCGACGGCATGATCGTCGAGGTCCATCCGCAGCCGGAACAAGCCTGGAGCGACGGCGAGCAATCCCTCACCTTCGCCGAATTCGACGAGATGATGGCCATGCTCGAGCCCTACATCAGGCTGCGTGCCGCAAACGTCTGCAATCTGCTGGAGACGGTTGGATGAAGGCCCAGTTCAGATTGCTCCTTGCTGCTGGCTGCTTTGCCCTGCTGAGCTTGAGCTGTGGATTCGCTCCAAATCCGTCACAAACCATTTCCGCAGACGTCATCGTCACTGCCGCGCCTGCTTATGAATCGGTCGCGGCACTCCGTGGCGGAGAACGCTTCCCCGCAGGATCCAGACTCCTGCTCATCCACAACGGGACAGCATCGCCGCTCCTGCCAGACTTCGCGGCAACAGCCGATGCCAACGTCTCATTCGACGGCACGAGCATTCTCTTTTCCGGTAAGAAAAAGGCCGACGATCCATGGCAGATATGGGAACTCACACTCTCTGATCGCCACTTACGTCAGGTCACCACTTCCAACTCCGATGCGATTCGGCCGTTCTATCTTGCCGGCTGGCGCCTGATATATGCGCAGAGAACGGGTGATCGCTTTCAGATGTACTCCGCGCGCCTGGCACAATCGAAAGCACTCGAAGAGATTGAAGGAAACGGTGTCCAGCCCGTCTTTCCGATTTCTTTTCTGCAAGGCAGCGCTGTCCCCGTTGATGTTCTCGCAGATGGTCGCATCCTCTTTGAGTCGCTGTTCCCGCTCGGTGAAGGCAGAACCCCGGAACTCTTCATCACCTATTCGGATGGCTCCGGCGTCGAATCCTACCGCTGCGATCATTCGTTGGTAGCGCGATGGGGCGGACGTCAGCTTCACTCCGGAGACATTGTCTTCACGCACGGTCCGTCGCTTGCTCGTTTCACCTCACCGCTTGCGCATGAAGAGCGTCTCATCGTACCCCACGCCGAATACGCCGGGTCCATCGCAGAAACTGCATCCGGCGAGTGGCTCGTGAGCGCGCGGACTTCTTCAGCTTCCCGCTACGGTCTTCATATATGGAAGCCCGGCGAATTGAAACTTCGGCCGTTCATCACGCGATCAGGGGAGAGCTTGATTGATCCCGTCCTGGTCGCCCCGCGCAATCGCCCCCGCCGCCATCCCTCCGCACTCCACGACTGGGACTACGCAAACCTGCTCGCTCTCGACGCCCGCATCTCTCGCGAGGGTGCCTCCAGAACCACTCCAGCAAGCGTCCGGCTCGAAACTCAGGACGATTCTGGTCGCCCCGTTCCGATGGGAACAGCCCCAGTCGAATCTGATGGATCATTCTTCGTGAAGACACCTGCCGATCGTGCCATCCGCTTTGTTCTGCTCGACGCCAAAGGCGATGTGCTTCGTCAGGAACACGGCTGGTTCTGGATTCGTCGCGGTGAGCAACGCTACTGCGTTGGCTGTCACGCAGGGCCCGAGCACGCTCCTGAAAATCGTGTCCCGCAGGTCCTGCTCCAAAACACCACTCCCGTTGATCTCACCGGCGCTGCTTCCAAACCGCAAATGGGAGGGAACTAAATGCTCCGTCGCTCACTTCTGTTTTGTTTCCTCGTCTCCCTTGTAACTGCGGCTCAGCCGCCTCGGTCCGCGGACGGACCCAGCGCGGGATCGAGCGCACAACCCTCTGCGTCTCCCAGGACCTCCATTCGCTTCGAAGACGCCAGCGCGCAAGCCGGCATCAACTTCACCCACAGCTTCGGCTCCGCAAAACTCGGCTCTCTCCTCGAAGGCACCGGAGCAGGCTGCGTCTGGTTCGACTACAACAACGATGGGCTGCTCGATCTCTACATCCTGAACGGACGGCCGCTCGACGACTCGATGCATCCCTATCCGCTCAAAGTGAAGCCGGTCCCGCCTCCGCAGAACCACCTCTACCGCAACGACGGAAACGGCCACTTCACCGACGTTACTGACAAGGCGGGCCTCAATCCCGACATGTACTCCATCGCCGTCACCGCAGCCGACTACGACAACGACGGCTTTGTCGATCTCTTCGTTACGGCCTATGGCAAGACGGTCCTCTATCACAACGACGGCAACGGTCACTTCACTGACGTCACTGCCAGGGCCGGAATCAACGTCGAAGGCTGGTCCATCAGTTCCACCTGGCTCGATTACGACAAGGATGGGTGCCTCGATCTCTTCGTCGGACGTTACGTCAAGTTCGATCCCAAGTACCGCGCCTACTACGCAGCCGACAACTACCCCGGCCCGCTCGACTACGAAGGCGAAACCAACCAGCTCTTTCACAACAACTGCAATGGCAGCTTTACCGATGTAAGCGAAAAGTCAGGCATCAGCAGTTACATCGGCCGCACCATGGGCGTCACCGCCGCCGATTTCGATAACGACGGCTGGGATGACATCTACGTCGCCAACGATCGTACCGAGAACTTTCTCTTCCACAACAAGCACGACGGCACATTCGAAGAGATCGGTAACGACTCCGGCACGGCATACGGTCAGAATGGCGAGTCAACCTCATCCATGGGGCCCGTCTTTGCCGACCTCGAAGGCCGCGGCATGCTCGATTTGTTCGTATCCGATGGCCACTACAACCGCATGCTTCGCAACACCGGAAAATTGACTTTTGAAGACATCGGCGCAGGCAATGGAGTCTCGCAGGCCAACGCGCAATACGTGAGCTGGGGAACCAGCGTATACGATTTCGACAATGACGGCCTTCTCGACCTTCTCATCTTTCATGGCGGTCTTATCCATCTCATCCCCCAGGAGCACACACTCTTTCAGGGCCTCGGCAACGGCAAGTTCGCTGATGTCTCTGAAACCGGCGGCGCAGTCATTAACGATCGGACCGTTGCACGCGGAGCCTGCTTTGCCGATTACGACAACGACGGCAAGGTCGATGCCTTCCTCTCGAATCTCGGCGCCAAAGGCAAGCTGGTCCACAATATCTCTCCTGCCACGGGTCACTGGCTCGCCATCAAGCTGGTCGGCACAAAGAGCAATCGCGACGGCATTGGCGCAAAGGTCGAAATCTTCGCAGGCGCAAAACGCGAACTACAGGAGCGCGTTGCAGAGTCCGGTTATCTCTCCCAGAACGATCCGCGCCTCCACTTCGGACTCGGTGCCGCAACGGTGCTGGACAAAATCGTTGTCAAGTGGCCCAGCGGCCGCGAGCAGACGCTTGAGAAGCAGCCCGTCGACCGCGTGCTCACCATCGAGGAGCCGAAGTGAGAGCGATCTGCCGAATATCAGTTCGCTCCGGCGCATTGAGCGCCGCAATCGCGGCTGTCGGTCTCACTGTTTTGTTCTCGCCGTGCAACTGGCTCGGTCGCACCGCGCGCGCTTCCGCAACCACCGGCCTCACTGGCGAACGCCTTGAGTACGCCTCGCCCGTCGAACTTCTCTTCTCGGCCGATGGAACCCAACTCTACGTCCTCTGCCAGCAGAGCGGCGAAGTCCGCGTCCTCGATGCCGCGACTTACAAAGAAATCAAGCGCATCGAGGTCGGGCGAGTTCCCAGAGGATTCTCCCTCTCGCCCAGGGGCGATCTCCTCTACGTAGCCAACTCCTGGGACGACACCGTCTCCGTCATCGACACCAAAACCCTTGACGTCACGGCGACCTGGCCCGTAGCCGCTGAACCCTCCAGCGTCATCGAAGATCGCGAGGGGCTTCACCTCTTCGTAGCCAATCGCATCTCCAACGACATCGCCGTTCTCGACCCCAAGACCGGCGCCGAAGAAAAGCGTCTGGCCGCCGGCCGCGGTGCAAGTTACATCACCCCATCCCCCAACGGCCGTAGCCTGTACATCACGCACGTTTATCCCAACCCGGCGCCTCATCGTACCGCGCCGCAGTCGGAGATCACTGTCGTGGATACGCAGCGCGCCATCGTCACTGATCGCATCGCCCTCCCCTATATCGCTCATGGCTTCCACGTAGCCTTCTCCGCGGATGGCCGTCTCGGTGTCGCCGCCGGTCTGCACCCTAGAAACCTCGTTCCTCTCGCGCATGTCGAGCACGCAGGCGCGTTCACTGACACGCTCACCCTCTTCGGTGCCGACATCGGCGCGCCTGTCGAAATTCCCCTCGACGAACTGGAGCGCTACTCCGTACGCCCCTTCGGTGTTGCGATCACTCCGGACAAGTCGCGCATCTTCGTCACCTGCGGCGGCTCAGAGGACGTCACGGTCATCGACTTTCCGCGCCTTCTTCGTTACCTGCGCGCACATCCCGGATCGCATGCCAACGATCTCTCCGCCAGCGCAAACTACATCATCGCCCGCATCCCGGTGGGCCATGATCCCCGCGGAGTTCTGCTCGCGCATAACGGCAAACTTCTCGTTGCCAACCGTCTCGACGACACCGTCAGCGTCATCGATACGCGAACAAGCAAACTGTCCACGACCATTCCTCTCGCTGGCCCCAAACAGCTCTCCGTTCTGCGCAAAGGCGAGCAGACCTTCTACACCGCGCGATATTCCTTCCAGGGCCAGATCGGCTGCGCAAATTGCCACATCGACTCTACCTTCGACGGCCTCCAGTGGGACCTCGAGCCCGATGGCTTCGGCCGCGACATCGTCGACAACCGCCCCATCGAAGCTGTAAAAGGCACCGAACCCTACAAGTGGAATGGCGGGAATCCCAACCTGCCAACTGAGTGCGGGCCGCGCACGGAGAAATTCTTCTGGCGTGCCGAAAACTACGACGATCTCACTCTGACCGATCTGGTCGTCTACGTCCGCAGCCTTCCGCCGCGTCCGAACCGCTGGCGCTTGCCGGCCGGCGAACTCACTCCTGTGCAGGAACGCGGCAGGCTTCTCTTCAACCGCAGCGTCGATAAGTTCCATACTCCAATTCCCGAGACAAACCGCTGCGGATACTGCCACACCGGTCCGAAGGGAACCAACCAGCAATCCTTCGACGTGGGCACAAAGAGATCCACCGACAACTCCGGCCTCCTCGACACGCCTCAACTCACCAACATCGCGATCACTGGCCCGTATCTGCACGACGGATCAGCCCAAACCCTGGAACAGATCTGGACCATCTTCAACCCCGAAGACAAGCATGGTCGCACCAACGATCTCACCAAAGACGAACTTAACGACTTGATCCAATATCTGAGGACGCGATGAAAGCCCTATTCGCAATCGCAACTGTGGCATCAATGTTGGCGTTCCCCGCAGCGTTGCTCCAAGCGGAGTCACACGCCGCTGCTCCCAGGATCCACAAAGCCGCCGCTGCCAGCATGAAGACGCGACAATCCTCCATGCCGCGCTTCCGCTTCGAAAACTTCACCACCGCCAATGGGCTGCCCGACGACCACGTCTTCAATGTCCTCGTCGACGGCGCCCGAATCTGGGCCGCCACTGAAAACGGCCTTGGTCTCTACGAAAA
Organism: Occallatibacter sp.; assembly: GCA_035496515.1. GTDB lineage: Bacteria > Acidobacteriota > Terriglobia > Terriglobales > Acidobacteriaceae > Telmatobacter. The sequence goes on along the minus strand of DATJEO010000231.1, from coordinate 1,861 downwards.
CGGCAAATGGAAGGCCTACAACACCAAAGACGGCCTTGCTCATCGTGCCGTCCTCTCTCTCGCGCTCGACAAACGTACCGGCGACATCTGGGCCGGAACTATGGGTGGTCTCAGCCGCATCTCCGGCGGACGCATCGACACCTTCACACAGCTCAACTCCGGTCTGAGTAACGATGTTGTCTACGGCGTCTCCGTCGAAGGAGAACACGTGTGGGTTGCCACCGCTGCAGGCGCGTGCATGCTCGATCTGCGCACCAACCAATGGTCGTTGTTCAACGAACGCAACACGCCTATGTTTGAAATCTGGGTCTATGGAGTCTCCGCTACCCCGACGAAGGTCTACTACGCCGTGTGGGGCAGCGGCATTCTTGAATATGACCAGCAGAAGAAAACCTGGGACAAGTATGACGATCCCGATGGCGAAACGGAGATGGTGCTCTTTAAAGATCAGGGCCTGATCCACGAGATCACGACATCCGTAAGCTATCTGGAAAAGGACAAGATTCTCTGGGCCGCCACCTACTTCGGCGACAGCCGGTACGACGGCCGCCGCTGGCACAACTTCCTCACTAAAGACAGCGGTCTGCCTTCCAACTTTACCAATGTGGTGAAGGGAGTCGACGCCAACCGCGCGTGGTTCGGCACTGACAAAGGGCTTGCTTATTACGACGGCGTCAATTGGGCCGTCTACCGCCCATCGCTCACCACCGGTAAGCCAGAGATGACCATCCGCGACAAGAACGGGAACGTGGCGCCTGTCGAAGTAAGCACCGCTCCCGCGCACAACTACGTTCTGGGAATCGATTTTCAGGGCAGCGACATCTGGGTCGCCACTGCCAAGGGTTTAAGCCACGGCATACATCAGCCATAAGGAGATATACAGCCATGATTGATCTTTCTGAAGTTCTGGAGACCATCGCAAAAGCGCCAGTCGAGAAACGCGCCATCACCAACCACGGTGTACTCAATGAAGCCTATGCTTACGCCAAGCCAAGTTCGTTTTCCCGCGGCATGCGCATCGACCTCAACGGCCTTACCATCTTGCTGATCTCGGGAACAGCCTCCATCGACGAGAACGGCGTAAGCGTGCACATCGGCGACTTCCGCGCCCAATTGCGCCGCACATATGACAACATCACCGGGCTCCTCGCTAGCGAAGGCTGCACCTGGCACGACATCGTCCGCACCACGTGCTACCTGCGCGACATCGACCGCGACTACGACGTGTTCAACCTGGAGCGCACGAAGTTCTTCGCCGAGCAAGGTCTTGACCCGCTGCCCGCATCAACCGGAATTCAGGCGCACCTTTGCCGCCCTGAGCTTCTCATCGAAATCGAAGCGATAGCGATGTTCCGTACCGACAAAAGGTAAGGACCGGGTCTCCAACAGTAAGGGAGCAGTGCCATGCGCAATCCGATCGTTCTCTGCCTCATCTCTGCCGCCGCGATTACGCTCTCGTCGCAGCAGACGAAAACCTGCGAGTGTGGCAAGAATCCGCCGGGGCCACCGCGAGATCGCACTGTCGAGCCGTACGCGGGGGAGCCAGCCGATCTAAGCCCCTACGAGAAGTTTGCGCATCCCTATGATCTGAACTACATCCGGCCGAACATTTACGTGGGCGCCGGCCGCGACATCCCTGAGCCGAAGAATCTCGCAGAGGTGCGCATCGGATTCTTCGGACCCGCCGAACACAGCCCCGAAAAACCCTTCGGTCTTCGCATGCTCCATGGAGCCCAGCTGGCTCTCGAAGAAGCGAACGCGCGCGGAGGCTACGGCGGCAAGCCTTTCAAGCTGATGCTCCACAACGACTATGACAACTGGCAGGCGATGACCGTCTCCGGCCCGGATCGTCCAACTGATC
>DATJEO010000230.1:0-4036 GCA_035496515.1 Occallatibacter sp. | reverse complement strand
CAGCAAGCTTCTGCTGGACATGTTGCGGGAGAACCTGGCGCTTACCGGATCCAAGCGCGGATGTGACGATTCGTCGTGTGGCGCTTGTACCGTGCTGGTGGACAACGTTCCGATGCTGGCTTGCACCTTGCTTGCGGTCAGCTGCGAGGGCCAGGAGATCATGACGGTTGAGGGCATCAGCGAGCACGGCAGTCTGGCCGCGCTTCAGAAAGCTTACGGGGATTGGGGCGGGGCTCAATGCGGCTACTGCACACCCGGATTCATGATCACCGTCAGGCATTTACTTTCGGAAAACTCCAATCCCACGGAACAGGAGATCAAGGCTGCGCTAAGCGGGAATCTGTGCCGGTGCACGGGGTATAGCCAGATGTACCAGGCTGTGAAGGCGGCGCTCGAGGCTGAGCAGAACGCAGTGGCTAAGTAGAGGGGAACCGGATCCCCCGGCTGCGCCCGGGCTGACAATTCCTTCTGGGATAACAATACTTTTCGGGATGCTTTTAAGATCGTGATTCTGGTATGAGCAACGATTTTTCGATTATCGGGACGCGCACGACCATGGTCGACGCGGCAGGCAAGACCACGGGTGCGGGCAAGTATACGGACGATCTCAGCGTGCCAGGGATGCTGATCGGGAAGATCCTCCACTCACCATACCCGCACGCGCGACTGAAGCGCATTGATAGCAGTCGTGCGGAGGCGCTTGAAGGGGTGGTAGCGGTCGTCGTGGGTGCGGATGCGCCGAAGACTTACGGGATTTTGCCGGTGGGCCACGATGAGACGGCGCTGGCGGTGGATAAGGTTCGCTACGTGGGTGACAACGTGGCCTGCGTTGCTGCAGTTGACGAGACCACTGCCGAGAAGGCTCTCGAGTTGATTGACGTCGAATACGAGGTCTTGCCCGCGTACTTCGATCCCGAAGAATCGATGAAGGCGGAGAGCGATCTCATTCACGACCATAAATCCAACAATATCGAGAAGGACTATCACCACGTGTTTGGTGATCCGGAGAAAGGCTTCTCTGAGGCGGATTACATAGCTGAGGGCAGATTTATCGCGAATGAGGTTACGCACGCAGCGATGGAGCCGCACTCGACACTGGCGTCGTTCGAAATCGACTCGCAGACGGGCAGACGGGGGCGGCTGACCGTCTGGTCGTCCACCCAGGTTCCTTACTACCTGCAGCATAAGCTCTCGTTGGTGCTGGAGATGCCAATGTCGCAAATCCGCGTGATCAAGCCGCTGGTGGGCGGCGGGTTTGGCGGGAAGAGCGAAGTGATTCCGCTGGAGATCATTTCGGCGGTGGCGGCGCGAAAGACCAATGCGCCGGTGAAGATCACCTACACGCGCGAAGAAGTTTTCTGGGCGCATCGAGGCCGGCCGCGCACCATCGTTGACCTGAAAACCGGCGTTAAGAACGATGGACGCATTACCGCCGTGAAGGCACGCGTGGTACAGGACGGCGGCGCTTATTGTTCGTATGGCGTGGTCACGATTCTTTACTCGGGGGCGCTGCTCGGGGCTTTATACGACATACCGCATATTCAATATGACGGGTACCGCGTCCTGACGAATAAACCGGCCTGCGGTGCTATGCGCGGGCATGGCACGGTGAACGTGCGCTTCGCATTCGAATCGCAGCTCGATGAGATCAGCGCGAAAATCGGCGTTGATCCCGCCGAGGTGCGGCAGCGAAATCTGCTTAAGCCGCCTTGCATTACGGTAAACGGATTGCGGGTCCAGAGCTATGGTCTGCCGGAATGCATCGAGCAGGCGGTCACGCGTTCGGGGTGGAAAGAGCGCAAGGGTAAGCTGGGCAAGGGAAGAGGCCTGGGTATTGGCTGCAGTCACTATGTCAGCGGAGCGGCTAATTCCATCATTCGTTCGGACATGCCTCATTCGACGGTGAATATCAAGATCGATCGCGATGGCGGAGTAGTGGTTTATACCGGCGCCTCCGAAATCGGCCAAGGATCGGACACCATGACAGCGCAGATTGCCGCTGAAGTGCTGGGGTGTTCTTTACAGCGCGTGAAGGTGATCGCGGCCGATACCGATGTGACGCCGATCGATATTGGATCTTACTCCAGCCGCGTTACTTTCATGGCGGGAAATGCCACCCTACGGGCGGCGGAAGAGGTTAAGAGGCAGATTGCCTCGTCTGCGGCCAAGAAGATGGGATGCGGGGTCGAGGATCTGGTGTTCCAGAACGATGTTGTTTCCAAGAAAGACGCGGGCAAGAGTGCCCGCGCTGCAGAATGCGAGTCTGGCACTTCGGTCAGCGGGCGAGTGGAAGGGCAGATTCTGAGAGGGTCTTTGCAGCAGAAGCGGAAGGATGAAGGGCCAAAGGATTCGATGAGCTTTGAGGAGGCGGTGGTTGCGGCCATCGATTTCCACGGAGCGCTGAGTGGAACCGGATCTTACGCCCCACCGCCAGAAGCCCGGGGCGGGAAGCACAAGGGCGGCGGCGTGGGCCCGTCTCCTGCCTATTCTTATTCCGCGCAGGTGGCTGACGTCAGCGTAGATGAAGAGACCGGCGAAGTTACGGTTCAGAAGGTGTGGGCATCGCATGATTGCGGCCGCGCGCTCAATCCAGTTTCAGTGGAAGGCCAGATCATAGGTTCGGTATGGATGGGACTCGGACAGGCACTGCAGGAAGAAATGGTCTGGAAAGACGGAATGTTGATGAACCCGGGGATGCTGGAATATCGGAGCCCGTCGTCGGCTGAGTCGCCGGAGATCGAACCCATCATTGTGGAGAGTATTGATCCGGAGGGGCCGTTCGGAGCCAAAGAGTGCAGTGAAGGGTCATTAGCGGCCACGATTCCGGCGATTGCCAATGCAATCTACGACGCCGTGGGAATTCGTCTGCATGAATCGCCTTTTACTCCGGAGCGTGTGCTGGCCGCGCTGAGAGCGAAGAAGAACGCCAAAGCAATTGATATGACTGCACGCGTGGACCCGACTGCGCCCGCGCGGTTTCGGGAGCACGGAGGATCGCTATGGTTTCGCGGGAAGGGGCCGGAGCGGCACGCGCTTGATCCGGCACGGCGCGAGAGTGTAGCGGAAACCGGCGGTGACGATTGAGTCTGCCGGAATTCAAGTTGCTGCGGCCGCGAGCTGTTAAACAGGCAGTGGAACAACTGCGAGAATACGAGAATGAGATTCGAGTGCTTGCGGGCGGAACGGATCTCATCCCCTCCATGAAGCAGAGGCTGTTTGAGCCGGGGCATGTTCTCGACATCCTACATATTGCGGAGATGAAGGGGATTCGGCCGCAGGCGGACGGCGGGGTTGAGATTGGGGCGCTGGCTTCGCTGACCGAAATCGAACATTCTGCTTTTCTAAAGAAACATTTTCCGGTGCTGAGCGAAGCTGCGAGCACGGTGGCGTCACCTGTGCTGCGGAACATGGGCACGATCGGTGGAAATATTTGTCTGGATACGCGCTGTCTCTGGTACAACCAATCGCTGACATGGCGAAAAGGGTGCGGGTTCTGTATCAAGAAAGATGGCGATTTGTGTCACGTTGCACCGGGCGGGACCAAGTGCTGGGCGGCCTTTTCGGGAGACACACCTCCGGCGCTGCTGTGTCTGAGTGCTGAAATCGAGATTGCCGGACCGTCGGGAACAAGACGCATGCCGCTGGGGGAGTTCTACACGGGGTTGGGGGACAATTACCGGAGGCTTGACCGTAAAGAGTTGGTCACGCGAATTTTTGTTCCCGCATCTTCGGCTGATTACCGGGGAGTGTACAGAAAGTTGCGGATTCGGGGATCGATTGATTATCCGCTGGCAGGAGTGGCCGTGGTCCTGAAACGCTCCAACGGACACGTTACCGATGCACGGGTGGCGCTCACAGCGGTGAATCCCGCGCCTACGCTGGTGAAGAATGCGGGGGCGATGCTGGAAGGGAGAGCCGTGGACGAAAGCGTAGCGGAGCAGGTGGGAGATCTGGCAGCCCGCACCGCGAAACCTCTGACAACGTCGGCTCTAACGCCTGAGTATCGGCGTGAGATGATTCGAGTGTTCACCAAGCG
>DATJEO010000229.1:0-2550 GCA_035496515.1 Occallatibacter sp. | reverse complement strand
CGGCTGCCGGTCACGTTCTACAAGGGCGTCGATCAGCTGCCGAACTTCGAAGACTACGGAATGGCGAACCGCACCTATCGTTACTTCACAGGCAAGCCGCTGTATCCGTTTGGATATGGCCTGAGCTACACGAAGTTCAGCTACAGCGATCTAAGTGTTCCGACGCAAGCCGTTGCTGCCGGACAGCCGGTTGCGGCCGATGTGACTGTGACCAACACCGGGAAGCTTGCGGGCGACGAGGTGGTGCAGGTCTATCTCAAGTTCCCGCAGGTGAAGGGTGCACCGCTCGTCGCGTTGCGTGGGTTCGAGCGGATTCATCTGGATGCCGGCGCAAGCCAGAAGGTTCACTTCGAGCTGAAGCCACGTGATCTGGGCATGGTGACGGAGGACGGAAATCCGATCATCGCGCAAGGGGAGTACACGATCAGCATCGGCGGAGGACAGCCGGATACGGGAGCGCCGGTAGCGATGGGCAACTTCCATATCGACGGGCAGTATGCATTACCGGAATAGTGACGATTGCGCTGTTCCATACGAGGGTCGGAGCAGCGCAAAATCCTAGAAAGATTTCGCACCACGAATACGAGAGGAGATGCTGTCCTATGGCGAAGCGGAGGGAGTCTGTTGTTTTCACGCGGCGTGAGGCGCTGCTTCTGTCAACTACGGCTGGTCTGGGCGCGGCGCTCAGCAAGCCCGCGTTTGGCTCGGACAGCGTGAAGACAGGCGCGCATCAGGAGCCGGGCAATGTGTCAACGCCCCGTTCGGCGGTTGCGAAAACCCAATACGGAAAGGTGCGCGGCTTTTTGGATGGAGGCGTGCTGACCTTCAAGGGCGTTCCGTACGGAGCGACCACGGCAGGCGAGAACCGCTGGCTGCCGGCCAAGCCACCCGCGCCGTGGACCGATGAGTATCCGACCCTTACGTATGGCGCGAATTGCCCGCAGAACCTGCATCCGTGGACGAGTACCGAGCAGACGTTTCTCTTCGACTGGGACGACGGCTGGCAGAGCGAAGACATGCTGAAGCTGAACATCTGGACGCCGAGCCTTACAGGGAAGCGCCCGGTGATGTTCTACATGCATGGCGGCGGCTTCAGCTTCGGATCGTCGTATGAGCTGCCATCGCATGAGGGCGCGCAGATGGCGCGGCATCACGACGTAGTGCAGGTATCGGTGAATCACCGGCTCAATATTCTTGGGTTCTTCGATGCGGCGGAGATAGGCGGTTCTGCGTATGAGGATTCAGCGAATGTGGGGATGACGGATCTGGTTGCGGCGCTGAAGTGGGTTCACGAGAACATCGAGAACTTCGGCGGCGATCCGGATCGCGTGATGATCTATGGGCAGTCGGGTGGCGGTTCAAAGGTGACGACGCTCATGGGTATGCCTTCGGCTGTGGGCTTGATCCATCGTGCGTCGGCGCAGTCTGGCGGCGGCGGAAATATCCCCAGCCGGGATCAGCAGAAGGAACTCGCGCGGCAGACGATGAAGGAACTCGGGCTCTCCCCGAACGATATCGGCGCTTTGCAGAAGATGGAGTGGGCGAAGTTGTTTGCTGCCGGGAACGCCGCAGCCGCGAAGATCAATCCGCCGGGACCGACGATGATGGGACCGGGCGCTCCGGGCCATCCGCGTGTGGGCTGGTCGCCTTGCGTGGACGGAAAGCTGATCACGATGCGTTCGTTCTTCGATGCTGCCCCGGACGTCTCGAAGAATGTGCCAATGCTGGTGGGTTCGGTAAGCGAAGAGGGTAATCAGATGTCTTCGCGGCCCACGGAAGAAGAGTGGCACGCGAACCTGTCCAAGATGTATGGCGAGGAGAAGGCGAACGGGATTGTTGCGGCACTGAAGAAGGCGTATCCGCAGAAGAAGATTCAGACACTGTCGTATATGTGCAGCGGCAAGCCGGGATTGAATGGGCTGGGCATGCGGAACAATGTGGTGAAGATGGCGCGTTTGAAGCACGAGCAGAAAGCGGCTCCGGTGTACGCGTGGTACTTTACTTGGCAATCGCCGATGCTTGACGGCGTAGCTGGGGCGTGGCACACGGCCGAACTTCAATTCTGCTTCGACAATACGAAGCGCTGCGAACAAGGAACGGGCAATACCGTGGAGGCACAGGCGCTGGCAAAGAGGATGGCGTCGGCGTGGGCGGCATTTGCCGCGACGGGAAATCCCAGCATCTCCGGGTTGAATTGGGCGCCGAGCGATCCTGAAACGAATAAGACGATGGTCTGGGATAACGAGTGCCGGATGGTGAATGATCCCGAGGGAGAGGCGCGGAAGATCATTCTGACGTGACAGAGGCAGGCGGGGGTCTTTGGAACCTTCTCGAGGCGTTGCCGCTGTAAACTGGGAGAGCAGCGCCTCATCTCCCGTGGCCCCGTAGCTCAGGTGGATAGAGCAGCAGTTTCCTAAACTGTAGGTCGTCTGTTCGAATCAGACCGGGGTCACCATCTCCACTTTTTAATCAGCGAGCAGTATTTCAGGAATCCCTCTTCGTCGTAAGCATCTGCAGACCGGGAACTGTGTCGCACAATACCCTTGACCT
>DATJEO010000228.1:0-4263 GCA_035496515.1 Occallatibacter sp. | reverse complement strand
GTCGGGGATCTCGTCTGCGGTGACGATGGCGGGGCCGAGCGGGCAGAAGGTGGGGAAGTTCTTGCTCATGGACCACTGGGTGGTGGCGAACTGCACGTCACGCGCGCTGACGTCGTTGACGATGGTGTAGCCGTAGACGTGCTCGCGCCAGGAGGAGGCGGGGATGCGGAATCCGCCCTTGCCGATGATGAAGGCAAATTCGGCTTCATAGTCGGGCTGGGTGGAGTTTTTGGGGAGCACGATGGCGTCGCCGGGACCGATGATGGCGGTGGCGAGCTTGAAGAAGACGACAGGAGTGGTGGGGATCTCCATGCCGGACTCTTTGGCGTGGTCGCGGTAGTTGAGTCCGATGGCGAAGATACGCGGGGGGTTCGGCAGGGGTGCGTGAAGCTTTACGTCGTCGAGGCCGAGGCGCGAGGTGGCGAGGGTGTTGCCCGTGCCGCTGGCGATGACTTCGAGCGTCGATTTGAAGCCATTGGGGCTGAGGTCGAGGACGGTCTTCGTGTCGTCGAAGAGGATGCCGGGGCGGACGGGGCCGTTGGCGGTTGAAAAAGAAATGAGCTTCATATGTCTCCGGGCGTGCCAGTCTATTTTCAATGCAAGCAGGGCACGACTGAACAGTTTGTTGAACGATAGCGACTGGTTGACTCGAAGTTGCGAAAACATCCCTCAGCGGCTGAAGCCGCGCTCGGATTGATCGCCTGGCGGCACGGATAAATCCGTGCCCTTTCAAAACTGCTCATGTGGCGGTCCGAGGATGAAGTCCGTATCCTTTGAAACCTGCTCATGCGGCAGTCCAGCCGCCGTCGATGGTGAAGATGGAGCCGCTGATGAAGGCTGCTTCGTTGGACGCGAGGTAGCGGACCATTGAGGCGATTTCTTCGGGGCGGCCGAGGCGGCCAATGGGTTGGCGGGCGCGAAGCTCGGCGCGAACTTCTTCTTTGTTGTCCTTGTGAAATTTCTCCAGATACCCCTCCACGAACGGAGTCTCAACGGTGCCGGGGCAGATGGCATTGACGCGAAGCGTCTTCGGGTATTCAACGGCGAGTTGGCGCGTCATGGCGACAATGGCGCCTTTCGTGGTGCAGTAGGCGAAGCGTTGCTTGATGCCGACCAGGCCGGCGACAGACGCGATGTTGACCACACTGCCAACGGGTCCCCCGTTTCCCCCAGCAGCGAGTAGAAGGGGTACGAATGCTCGCGTGACGAGATAGACGGCGCGGACATTGACGTTGAGCAGCCGGTCGAAGTCTGCGGGCTCGGTTTGCTCAATGGAACCCACGTGACCGATGCCGGCGTTATTGACGAGAATGTCGAGGCGCGGTATTTGAGCAACGGCGGCGCCGATGGATTGCGGGCTGGTGACATCGAGATGCACAGCTTGGGACGATCCGATGGACTTGGAAAGTTCTTGGGCAGCGGAGTCGTTGATATCCGCAATCCAGACGAAGGCCCCGGCGCTGACAAGTTCCTTGACGGTAGCTTCGCCGATGCCGCTGGCACCGCCGGTTACGAGTGCGTGACGGCCTTCAAGGGAGAAGGCCTGAGAGGATTGAAACCCTTGCGAACTGCTCATGAGAAGCGGATTCCTTTGGCGTCCATCTCGCGTTGTGCTGATTCAAGAATAGCGGCCGAGGGTTCGTCCGTGTTGAGCGCGCGGGTGATGACCTGGTCGATTATGGTGGCGAAGGCGGCCATGTGAGGTCCGGTTGGGAGCTGACGAGCGCCGAGCGAGATTGCCTCGACTTCGCGGTAAACCGGAATCCGCGATTGCAATTCGGGATTGCGCCACGTTGAAAGGCGGCAGCCCACAGTGCCGTGGCGCGTGATCCCAAGGTCACGTTCGGGTGAGACGACGAAGCGTAGGAACTGCCAGGCGAGTTCTTTTTGGCGCGAGCCCCTGCCCATGGCCAGTGCCCAGAAGACGGAAAGTGAGACGGGCTGGGCGCCGTAGCCGGTGGGGATGGGGGCGATAGCGACTTTGCCATCCAGTGGAGAGCCTTCTCGGCCGGAGCGGGCGGCGAATCCGAACCAGTTGACCATCAACGCGACTTCGCCGGAGAGGAAGAGATCGCCCGACTGAGTGGAGTCGAGCTGCGGAGATTTTGGATGGCAGAGATGCGGGTCGCGGACGATGTGGCGGTAGAACTCGAGTGCAGAAAGCGCTCTTGGCGTGGTGAGGAGAGGGTGGCCTGTCGAATCGGTTAGTTCTGCGCCACGGCTCCAGAGCTGAAGGGCAAAGTCATACAGGGTGTTATGGCCGTCGGGAAAAGCAGCAAAGACGGTGCCGTATCGGTTGGCGGCAGGATCGGTGAAGAAGCGCGCGGTCTGCTCGAACTCTTCCCAAGTGGTTGGAGGAGCGAGGTCGCGGAAAAACTGCTGCCTGAATGCAGCCTGATTTGCTGGATCGTTGAAGAGATCGGTGCGATAGAGCAGGCACTCGGGACCGTCGTGCCAGGGAAGCGAACTGAGGTGGCTGTCGAAGATGAGGGGCTGTACGAGAGAGCGCGGCCATCCATCGGGCCAGTCGTGAATGTGGATGCGCTGATTCCATGGGTTCAGGTCTTCGAGCGCGCCTGCGGCGTGGGCTTCGGCCAGCCAGTCGGTGACGAGGAGTGCGAGATCGAAATGGCCGTGCTGGAGACCGCCGTCGCTGATCGCGGATTTGTGGAGCTCGTGAATTCCGACAGAGATGAGTTCGATTTTGGTTCCGGGATGACTGGCTTCGAAGAGACGCGCTTCTTCGGTGAGTGCGTTTTCAAAGTCGGCATAATTTCGGAGAGCGATGCGGAGCGTACTCATGACGGGATTCGGCCTTGATATTGCAGTAGGGGAAGTATATCGCTCGACGCAGGGACGCAGGGATTGAGCGTTGGAACGTCCATGAGCATCTAAGCGGGCAGGTGAATGTGATGGCGGTGAAGGTGAAGGAGAGCGCTGCGCCGTTTGTGCCGGAGGGGAGAACGTTGCCGGTGCTTGCAGAGGCTGTGCAGAAGTGCAAGGGATGTGATCTCTACAAGAATGCGACGCAGGCGGTGTTTGGCGAAGTGGAGAGCCGCGATGGTGGCGCGAGGCCGAAAATTGCGATCATGATGATTGGCGAGCAGCCGGGCGACCAGGAGGACAAGCAGGGCCGTCCTTTCGTCGGACCCGCGGGGAAGTTGCTGGATAAGGCGCTGGAAGAGGCGGAGATCGATCGCAGCAAGGTGTATGTGACCAATGCAGTGAAGCATTTCAAGTGGGAGCCGCGAGGCAAACTGCGCATCCACAAAAAGCCGAGCATGAAGGAAATCAATGCCTGTCGTCCTTGGCTGGATGCTGAACTTGAGACGGTGAAGCCGAAGCTGATTGTGGCGCTAGGCGCGACGGCGGCGCAGGGGCTGCTGGGTTCGAGTTTCAGAATCACCCAGGCGCACGGCAAGGTGCAGGAGGTCCCGGGTCTGCCGCCGATCATCGCTACGCTACATCCGTCGGCGATTCTGCGGGCGCAGACGGATGACGATCGTCATGCGCAGATGCGGACGCTGGTAGAGGATCTGCGAGAGGTGAGGCGGGTGGCGGGGCGGTGATATGGCACTCGCTTCCGGTCGATGTTTGAGTTCCCATGTCTCCAAAAGCAGGAGACATGGGGCACCCAGTTGGATCCCAGACCCGAGCGTTCTCGTTTCCCACCCAAGCCGTAAAAACGCGGCTTGGATGGGGAACCCTAGATTCAGTTAGGGGACCGCTCGCGGAGATCGGAAAACACTTTGAGATAGGCTCTGGCGGTTTCGGTGATCTTCTCCGGGTGTCCCTCGTCAACTGCGGCTAGGTTGACGAGATCGCTGCCGACGCCTAGCGCGCGAGCCCCGGCCTGGATGAAACTCGCAGCGGTGTCGAGTGTGACTCCGCCTGTAGGGATCAGCTTGAGATGAGGAAACGGAGCCAGCAAGGACTTAAGATAAGGCGCGCCGCCCATTGCTGAGCAAGGGAAGATCTTGACGTAGTGTGCGCCGGCGCGATGGGCAGTGATCACTTCGGTCGGCGTGATAGCGCCAGGAATCGACAGCTTCCCGTTTGTCCTCGTTGCCTGGATGACTTCGGGATGGAGACTTGGGCTTACGACAAATTCAGCGCCAGCATTGATGGTGGCCTGTGCTTCGGCTGCTGTGGTCACGGTGCCGGAGCCGAGGAGGAGGCGCGAGCCGTATTCCTGCTTGAGTTCTTTGAGGAGCTCAATTGCACCGGGCACAGTCATGGTGACTTCGACGATGGTGACGCCGC
>DATJEO010000227.1:0-17336 GCA_035496515.1 Occallatibacter sp. | reverse complement strand
TTTGTTGATGTGCACTGCGGGGGCACAACAAGGGACTTCGGATTTGCGCTCTGAGGCGCAAAAGACGATCGAGTTCCCGACCGTGCTGTATGGCGCGGCTTACTACAACGAGTACATGCCGGGAGACCAGGATGCGCGGCTTACGAAAGACATCGAACTGATGAAAGCCGCGGGGCTGAACGTGGTGCGCATGGGCGAGTCGACATGGAGCCTCTGGGAGCCGGAGGATGGGAAGTTCGAGTATGCGTGGATGGATCACATCGTAGATGCGATGGGCAAGGCGGGGATCAAGGTGATTCTAGGCACGCCAACGTATTCACTGCCGGCGTGGATGGCGCATCAGCATCCGGAGATCCTTGCGGATCGAATCCCGGCTGGACAGTTTGGCGGCAAGGCTGTGCCAAGCGTGTACGGGTTGCGCCAGAACATGGATACGGATTCGCCTGCGTATCGGTTTTATGCGGAGCGACTGATCCGGCATATTGTTGCGCATTACAAGGACAATGCTACGGTGATCGGATGGCAGCTCGACAACGAGACGTCCAGCTACGACGCGGCGAATCGTGATGTGTTCATAGGATTTCAACACTATCTGGAGAAGAAGTTTCACACTCCGGAGGAACTGAGCAAGGCCTGGTTCCTGAACTACTGGGGCGAGAATCTGCACACGTGGGAAGATCTGCCGACCCGAGAAGGAACAATTTCAACGAGCTACAAGCTGGAGTGGACGCGCTGGAGCCAGATGCGGGTGACGGATTTCCTGCACTGGCAGGCGGCGCTGGTGCGCGAATGCGCGGGCGCGGCGCAGTTTGTCACAACCGACTACGGCGGAATGTTGAAGCACGACGTGAATGAGGAGGCGATTGCCGAGGCGCTGGATATTCCGGCGGACAACATCTATCACGGCACGCAGGATCACTACGACGGCGCGACGCAGGCGATACAGGGAGACTTCACGCGGTCGCTCAAGCACGGGAATTATCTGGTAACGGAGACGAATGCGCAGTCGACGGACTGGTCCTCGGCATTCCAGTATCCGCCTTATGACGGGCAGCTGCGCGAAGACGTGTACACGCATCTGTCGAACGGCGCGGATATGGTGGAGTACTGGCACTGGGCGTCGATCGCAGCCGGACAGGAGACCTACTGGAAGGGGATCCTGTCGCACGACCTGGAGCCGAATCGGATGTATGCGGAGATGAGCCGCACGGCACATGAGCTTGAGAAGATCGGGCCGCATCTGGTCGGACTGAAGATCAAGAGCGATGTGGCGATCTTGTGGAGTCGCGATTCGGCAAATGCGATCAGTTTCATGCCATTCACGTCGAATGCTTCCATGCCCTGGGAGCCGGGCCGTGCTACCGCGGGATACGACACGCTGGTTCGTCAGATCCATCGCGCGCTTTATGACATGAATGTGAGCACGGACTTCGTGTTTCCGGAGACGAAGGACTTCTCGGCCTACAAGGTGCTGATTGTGCCGGCGCTCTACATTTCGGATGACGCGCTGCTCCAGCGCATTTCGGATTACGTGAAGAATGGCGGGCATGTCGTGATGACGTTCAAGAGCGGGTTCGCCAATGAGAATTCGGCTGTGCGATGGGTGCGGGCTCCGGGACCATTACGGGAGGCGGCGGGGTTCAGTTACCAGGAGTTTTCGAATCTGGAGAAGCCCCTGGCTCTGAAGGGCGATCCATATCATGCAGGCGCAGAGAACAAGGTGAGCCATTGGGCGGAGTTTCTGATGACCGATCACGCAAAGACGCTGGCCACCTACGATCATCCCTTCTTCGGAAAATGGCCGGCGATTACGGAAAATCAGTTTGGCTCGGGGACGCTTTTGTACGAGGGAACATATCTTTCAGACGGGCTTCAGAAGGCTGTGCTGAAGAGCGCATTGCAAGAGGCCGGACTGACAGGGCCGGATCAGCAGGTGAGCCCGAGCGTGCATGTGAGGCATGGAGTGAATCGGATGGGCAAGCGAGTTCACTACTACTTCAACTACTCGGGTGCCGAGGTGAAGCCGGCGTACTCGTATGAGGGTGGAACGAATTTGCTGGATGGCAAGGCAGTCACGAAGGCTGGCCTGCTGACAATTGCACCGTGGGATGTCGCAATTGTGGAGGAAAAATAGTGCAGCAATGTGCGGGATGGTTGCCTGAACTTCGGCATCAGACTGGTACCGCAGAGTAAAGTCGGCCTATTCTACACCCCGCTTGGAGGGTGTACGGGCGGTCAGAAATGCACAATCTATGTGGATCATTTCAGACGAGTTGCGAGCCATTCAGCAGCGAAAGGCAATCAAGGAGAACGTACAACCTGCGGTAGAACGGCGGGCATCTCACGGTGTCAGCCAGCGTTACGTACGCGTAAGAGGTGCAGCGCGGCTCAGGAGCAGTTGTATGGCAAACACACAAGGCTCACAGGGCACGGGTTCGAGCAGCGGAATGCGCAGTGACAAGGACCGCGATATGAATCAGCAGAGCGGCCAGGGACAGCAGTCACAACAGAGCGGGAGGAAAGAGGATCAGAATCAGGGCAATCGCGGCGGAACAACGCAGTCGGGCAGCGGAAGCAGCTCGCAGCACTCCAGCGGCGGCAGCAACCCGAATCCCTCTCGTGGAAACACCGGGACGAGCGGTGGGCAGTACTCAGGCGGGTCGGGCGGGACCGGCGGCAACGATCGCTGATGCGCCGTGAAGTAACGGCGAACTGTAGCTGAATGTTGAAAAGGCCCACGGCTCTTGAAAGGAGCGTGGGCCTTTGTGCGTTTGACGACATGTGGCTATTGTGAAGTGCAATCGTCACAGGCAGAGACAACTCGGGTTGTCTATGATCGATGGCCTGGAGGATAGCGGTGTTTCAACTCCATCAAGAGAGTGTCAGGTGAGCGATTCTTCCCCTGAAGGCAAAAGCAATGTGATCCGCACGCGACTGCACGGTGTTGATCTGCTCTTCAATTCGCGTCTGAACAAGGGCACCGCGTTCAGCGAGCACGAGCGTGACGTCTTTGGACTGCATGGATTGTTGCCACCACATGTCGGGACGCTCGAGGATCAGCGCGAGAGACGGAAGCGGGTGCTGGATTCGCGGGATACGCCGTTTGGCAAATACAGCAACATGCGCGATCTGCAGGACAACAACGAGACGCTGTTCTACTCCATGATCGAGCACTACACGGAAGAGTTGTTGCCGGTCGTGTACACGCCCGCGGTGGGCGAGGGCTGCCAGCGATTCTCCGAGATCTGGCGTCGGCCACGCGGGCTGTTCATCAGCTATCCAAATCGGGAGAGGATCGATCAGATTCTTGCCGACAAGCGCTACGACGATGTGCGATGCATCGTTGTGAGCGATGGTGAGCGCATTTTGGGACTAGGCGACCAGGGTGCGGGGGGAATGGGGATTCCGATTGGAAAGATGGCGCTCTATACGGCTCTAGGCGGAATTCCGCCGGAACACTGCCTGCCGATTCTGCTCGATGCCGGAACAGACAACGAGGCGCTTCTCCATGATCCGATCTATATTGGGTGGCAACACCATCGAATTCGCGGGCAGGAGTATGACGATTTCGTTGAGGCATTCGTGAACGCCGTGCAGAAGCGTTGGCCGCACATTCTGCTGCAATGGGAAGATTTCGCAGGGGCGAATGCGGGACGGCTGCTGGAACGCTATCGCGATCGACTATGCACGTTTAATGACGATATCCAGGGAACTGCAGCGGTGACAACGGCGACGCTGCTGGCGGCGGTGCATGCAACCGGCGTATCTCTTTCGCAGCAGACGATTGCCATGTTCGGCGCGGGCGCAGCGGGGATCGGGATTATCGACTTGCTGATTGCTGCGATGAAGCAGGAAGGCCTGAGTGACGAGAAGGCCCGAGACAGAATCTACGCGTTCAATCGATACGGGTTGCTTATAGAGGGAGCGCGAGGAGTCAAGGATGCGCAGAAACACCTCGTGCGGAAGCAAGCGGATCTTGCGGATTGGAAACTTGAGGGCGGTCCTGATATTTCGCTGCTGGATGTGGTGCGGAACGCGAAGGTGACGGTACTGGCGGGTGTGTCGGCGCAAGCGGGGGCGTTCACCGAGGAGATTGTGCGGGAGATGGCGCGACACACCGATCGACCTATCATCTTCCCGCTTTCGAATCCGACGTCGAAGGCGGAAGCTGCACCGGAAGACATCCTGCGATGGACTGGGGGCAGAGCCCTGGTGGGTACGGGGAGTCCTTTTCCACCAGCTGAATTCGATGGGAAGAAAACGCGAGTCTCGCAAGTGAATAACTCGTTCATCTTTCCCGGGCTTGCATTGGGAATTCTTGTGTCACACGCAAGGCGGGTGACGGAAGGAATGATTATGGCGGCGGCCAGGGCTCTTGCCGGCCTGTCGCCCTCTAGATTGGACAGCAGCGCACCGTTGCTGCCGGCGATTGGAGAGTCGCGGAAGGTGGCGATGACGGTCTCGGAGGCAGTTGCCCGGCAGGCTTTAGCCGATGGCGTTGCGGGGATTGAGGAAGACACCTCTGTACCGGATCGAATCCGGGAATATGTCTGGAATCCAGTGTATGTGCCCTATGGGCGGATTGATCTCTCGCGCGCAACCGATGCGAGCTAGGCTGGCGCAACTCGGACACCGCGAGCGATCGGCCTTTGTTGGTAGTATGGTGTGCGTCCAAGATGAAACGTTTTACCACCGAGGGAAATATGAAGCACACAGCTTTGCGCGCCGGGATTCCGGCGATGTTGGTTTTGAGTTTTGCATGCATCACACAGTTCGGAGCAGCGCAGCGTCCGCAACAGAAGCCGCATCCTACGGGCCCGTGGATGAACACCAGTCTCTCACCCGACGAGCGGGCCGATCTGGTGATGAAGGAGATGACGCCGGACGAAAAAATTGCGCTGCTGCACGGCGTTGGAATGCCCACCGACGATCCGGTGACTTCGGAGAATGCGCCTTCGAATCGCGGCGTGGGCTACACCGTGGGTGTGCCGCGGCTGGGAATTCCGGGAATCGACATGAGCGACGCGGCGTATGGCGTGCGATCAAGCGGTGTGAATGGACGCTACTCGACGGCACTGCCGGCAAACGTAGCCGCCGCTGCCAGCTGGGATGTAGATGCAGCGTATGAATATGGAGCGCTGATCGGGCGGGAACTCCGGGCACAAGGCTTCAACATGTCGCTTGGTGGAGGCGTGAACCTGACGCGCGAGCCACGCAATGGACGGACATTCGAGTATCTCGGCGAAGATCCAGTGCTGGCGGGCACGCTGGTGGCGCGCTTGATCCAGGGCACGCAATCGCAGAATGTGATCGGCGATATCAAGCACTACGCACTGAACGACCAGGAGAGCGGGCGTAACGCAGTGAATATTCACATCAGCAAGCGGGCAGCGCGGGAGAGCGATCTGCTGGCTTTCGAAATCGGAGTGGAAAAGGGACAGCCCGGCGCGGTGATGTGTTCGTACAACCGCGTGAACGGCGACTTTGCCTGCGAGAACCAATGGCTCTTGACGGACGTACTGAAGAAGGCGTGGAAGTTTCCCGGTTTTGTACTGTCAGACTGGGGCGGAACGCATAGTGATGTGAAGGCGTCTGCCGCCGGGCTTGATAACGAGCAGCCTGGGCGCTTCTTCTTTGAAAAGCGATTCAAAGAAGCGCTGGATGCGGGAAAGATTCCACAGAGTGAGCTGGATGACCATGTGCACCGCATTCTGCGAACGATGTTCGCGAATGGAGTGGTCGATCATCCGCGGCAACGATCGGTTATCGATCCCTTTGCCGGGTTCGAGACGGCGCGAAAGATCGAAGAGAGCGGAATTGTCCTGCTGAAGAATGAGAAGGCGGCACTGCCGTTAAGCGCGGCGAAGCTTAAGACGATTGCAGTGATTGGATCGCACTCGGATGTGGGCATGATTTCGGGTGGCGGTTCGGCCCAGGTGGATCCGATTGGCGGAAATGCGATCAAGCCGGCCGGACAAGGCGCTACGCACTGGATGGAGGAGATCTGGTTCCCGACTTCGCCATTGAAAGCGATTCAGGCGCGAGCGCCACATGCGACGGTGAAGTACGATGCAGGCACTGATCCGGCGTCGGCCGCAGCCGCTGCAAAGGGCGCCGACGTGGCCATCGTATTTGCGTACAGGTGGGCCAGCGAAGGAATGGATATGAAGGACCTGTCGCTCCCGCATAACCAGGATGCAATCATCTCGGCTGTGGCAGAAGCTAATCCGCACACCATCGTGGTGCTGGAGACGGGTAATCCGGTGACGATGCCGTGGGTGGACAAGCCGGCGGCAATCCTTGAAGCGTGGTTTGCAGGCAGCGATGGAGCCACCGCAGTTGGCAATGTGCTGTTCGGGACAGTGAATCCGAGCGGAAAGCTGCCGAACACGTTCCCGAAGAGCGAGGCAGATCTGCCGCATCCGACCATCACCATGCCTCCGAAGGAGTCAACGGGATTCGATGGAGCTGCTACTCCGGAGAAGTGGGCAGCAGGACTGCCGCCGTTCCAGATGTCATACGACGAGGGCGTCAAGGTCGGATACAAGTGGTATGACGCGGAGAACAAGAAGCCGCTGTTCCCGTTCGGCTTCGGGCTGTCGTATACGACCTATCGCTACTCGGGCCTGCAGGTCACGCCGGGCGAGAAGACCAAGGTGACGTTCACGGTTGCCAACACTGGATCGCGCGCCGGAACGGAGATCGCGGAGGTGTATGCGGGTTTGCCGGCCGCCGCACAGGAGCCGCCGAAGCGACTGGTGGGCTTTACGAGACTGAAGCTGAATCCTGGCGAGAAGAAGAGCGTCACGGTGGAGATCGAGCCGAAGTATCTGTCGATCTTCGATGAGCAGAAGGATGACTGGTCGCTGTTGCCGGGCGATTACAGCATCATGGTTGGCGGATCGTCGGACAATCTGCCGTTGAAGGGGACGGTGAACCTGAAGTAGGTTGTGAGGAATGTGGTTGGTTTCCCAGGTCTCAGAATCGAGACCCGGGGCACCGAGATTCTCCGGCGGGTTCAGCAAATCGAATCCGCCGGTTTTGTTTCGGTCAGGATTGTTGAATGAGTTTGGGGTTGGTCTTGTCGAGTTTGAGAATGAGTTCGACAAAGAGAGTGTTTGCCCATGCGAACCACTCGCGCGTGCACATGGCAGGATCGTTCTAGTTGAAGCTCTCGTGCATGAAACCGGTGCCGGCGTGGGTGCTTTTCAACCAGGCTAGGCACTGGCGCTGCTCAGCATCGTCGCTGGTCGTGAGTGCGCGCATGATGATGGCCATGGGCCAGATCATGTCCTGCCCGATGTGAGGCCCCCCGATGCCCTCTGCCGCGGTGCCGCGGAAGAAGTAGGGATTCGCGTCGCTGAGAACGAAACGCCGGGTAGCGAGATAGGTTGAATCTTTCTCAGAGCAGGTTTCGAGATAGGGCATACCCAGGAGGCTGGGAACGTTGGCGTCGTCCATGCAAAGCGCGTTGCCGAAGCCGTCGATTTCGTAGGCCCAAATTTCGCCGGCGGTTGCATGATGCGCGCGCGCGTGGGCGTCGAGAGCGGATTTGATTTCCGTGCGAAGACGGCCGGCCTGCGACGCGGCGGAGCTGTCGTGCGCGATTTCGGTGAGCATCTCTTCGATCCGTTCGAGGGTTTTGACGGCGAAGAAGTTGCCGGGAATGTTGAGCGGGTAAATGCAGGAATCGTCTGATGGGCGAAAGCCGGAGTGGATGAGGCCAATGGGACGTGCGGGATTGCCGAAGCCGTCTTCGCTGAGGGTGTCGTAGGGCGTCTCTGCCTTGCGCTGGAAGTGGTAGGGGCCGCGCGAAGACTTGCGCTGCTGCGCTGTGAAGGTTTCGAGAATAGTGTGCATCGCGCGCGCCCACTCTTCGCCGAATGGTTTTGTGTCGTGCGTGAAACGCCAGTACTCGTGAGCAAGGCGGACGGGGTAGCAGAGCGAGTCGACTTCCCACTTGCGCTCCCCGACACCGGGCTTCATGTCCGTGTGATCGGTCTCCGACCAGGAGAGAGGCTCGTGGGTGGAGAGATCGGGCATGAAGGCATTAGCGTACGGGTCGGCGAGAATGCACCGCGTCTGGCGGCGAATCACTCCTTCGATGAGGCGCGCGAGCTCGGAGTCTGCAGTGATGAAAGGGAGGTAGGGCCAGACCTGTGCGGAGGAGTCGCGCAGCCACATGGCAGGAATATCACCAGTGACGACGATGGTGTCGGGGCCGGTTGGACCATTGTTGAAAGTGACGGTAGTGTCAAGCGTGTTGGGCAGGCAGTTGGAGAAGAGCCACGCTAGCTCGGGGTCACGCATCTTTGCGGAGACCGACTCGATGGTCCCGTCTACGGCTTTGCTGCGGAAGCGGCGGGCGGGGGGAACGGGGCGCTTCGATGTGAAATTGGATTGTGAGAATGCGCGATTTGGGACGAGCGCGGAAGACGCAATGAGGGCAGATGCGCCCCTTACAAATTTGCGACGTGAAAAGTCGGAACCAAGGGTCATCGAAAGCTCGGAGAAGACAAATTTAGAGTCGTTTTCCATAATAAGAGGTCGCGAGAAGACAGCGTGCTCATCGAGCTCTGGATTGGCTCGGCGGAGACGTTGCACAAACTGCTATTTCGGTTCACCGAATCTTCTACTCAATCGCTTGCCAGCGCTGCTCGCTGAATATCGAAGATTTGCTTGAGCCCGGCCTCTGCGAGATCGATAAGGCTGTCCAGTTCGCGGCGCGAGAAGCTTCCCTTCTCCGCCGTGGCCTGTGTTTCGACCAGACCGCCGTCGGCCGTCATCACCACGTTCATGTCAACTTCGGCCTGCGAGTCCTCTTCATAGCAGAGATCGAGCAGTGGCGTGCCGCCCAGCATGCCAACTGAGGTAGCGGCGACCAGCTGGTTCATGGGCGATTGCTTCAGTGTTCCTGCTTTGACGAGCGCGTTAAGGGCGATTGCGAGAGCTACCGCGGCGCCAGTGATGGCCGCCGTACGGGTGCCTCCATCGGCTTGAATGACGTCGCAATCGAGGATCACGGTGCGTTCCCCAAGTGCCTTCATGTCGACCACGGAGCGCAAGCTGCGACCAATCAGGCGTTGGATTTCGTGGGTTCGACCACCGATCTTGCCGCGTTCGCTCTCACGCGGAGTGCGTGTGACGGTGGAGCGGGGCAGCATGGAGTACTCGGCGGTGACCCAGCCCCGGCCGGAATTGCGCAGCCAGCCGGGCACTCCCTGCTCGATGGTGGCGTTGGTAAGAACGCGGGTGTTCCCGAGGGTGACGAGAACAGAGCCTTCAGCTGTCTGGACAAAGCCTGAGGCAAGTGAGAGAGGGCGAAGTTGGTCAGGTTGACGATCACCGGGACGGAAAAAGACTGAATGAGCAGGGCCGTTCATAGCGCGATTGTACGAGAACAGGCCAGACAGGCCGCGAACGCAGCGGATCAGGAATTCATTTTGGGAAGAACCAAAACGGGAAATCCGAAACGAGCATGAGGGATGTGGTTGTAGTGAAAGCGATTAGCAGAGATAGCCCGCTAGGCGTAGACCATTTCGGGAAAACAGAGGGTGTTCCAGACAGAGTCACATAATGGGAAGAACCAGATCTAAATTCAGCGATTTGTTGGATTTAGATCGACTGTCCTGATTTGGCACGCAACGTGTATTGAAGAAAGGCGAAAGCTTGTGGTGGTTACCCAGATTGGACGGAAGGATCGAAACGATGAATCAGCTCGAACAGCTGCCGCAGTTAGGAATGGAAGAACAGAAACGCGTCGACAAGGTGGTTGCGACGCTGACCGCGCTCGGGGAACGGGGCGAAACAGTGGCCGAGGTCGCGCATGATGCGCGAAATAT
Organism: Occallatibacter sp.; assembly: GCA_035496515.1. Lineage (GTDB taxonomy): Bacteria > Acidobacteriota > Terriglobia > Terriglobales > Acidobacteriaceae > Telmatobacter. Next base: position 7,494 of record DATJEO010000227.1, on the reverse strand, counting down.
GGTCACCGCGCTTGATCTCTATTGTGACTTGCTGCAGCAACCCGGAGTTCTGGCTGAGCCGTTCGTTCACTATGGCGGGGAGTTGAGGCTCGTAGCGGCTGCCAGCCGGCGTCTGGTGGAAAAGCTGACGGAAGTGCAGAGTTTCGATTCGGAGAACATCAGCGCATGCGAGATTGATGTCGCGATGTCTCCCACGAAGACCACTCGCACACCGCGGTGGAAGAGCATTCCTTCGGAGCCGATCAAGAACCTTGCCGAGGAACTACTTGCCAATCGGAATCTGCTGGCTTCACTGGTTGGACCTACTGTAGGTCTCACGGTAGACGTGCAGGGTGGAGCACTGCCCATCCGGATGACTTCGGAGGATCTAACTCGGATTCTCGTGAACCTGGCGCGGAATGCGGCGGAGGCGATGTCGAGTGTTGGCAGAATTCACATTTCTCTGCGCGAGAGCAACGGCGAGCCGGAGAACAGTCCGTGGGTGACGATCAACGTGGAAGATAACGGCCCGGGTCTCAGTGAACAGGTACTTGAGAAAATTTTCGAACCGGACCCGGTGACGAGAGCGGGAGAGCCGATGGCTGGCGGATGGCCAATGGCACATCGCGGCCTGGGGCTCTCGATAACGCGATCGATTGTGGAGGCCGCAGGCGGCATGATCCATGCTGCGAACCGCGATCCAGTGGGCGCGTGCTTTCAGATTGAACTGCCGGTGCGCGGTTTATCGCACGCGGGTTAACCTCTTGCAATCAATGTAGCTTCAAACAGCCGTGATCTGGCCCACATAGCCGGAGTGAACGAGGCATCTACTATGCTTTCGACGTTCTATAGCTCGCAGCACATGAATCTGCAACATCAAATTGCTCCCAGACTCCCAGGTCTCCATGTTCTGGTGGTTGACGAAGATGAAGCCTCGCGATCAGCCTGCATTGAGGTCGCCCAGACTCTTGGGCACAAAGCAGAAGGAATCGAAAGCCTGCACCCGGTGGCGTCGACTCTTGACCGCATTCCGACGGACATCGTGCTGATCGACGTTCCCAAGCGAAGCGATGCAAACCTGGAAGCAGTGGCGGAGCTTCACGCGTTGTTTCCACGCGTCTCGATTATCGCCATGGCGCCTCTTAAGTCGGCGAGTGTGGCCCTCTCCGCTATGCATCGTGGAGCTGCCGACTATCTGAAAAAGCCGTTTACGGTGGACGAACTCGCCTCTGCTCTTCAGCGGGTAGGTGCGGAGCGGCACGTCAACAGTGAAGCGCGGCAGATACGGGAGCGCCTGAGGTTAGAGGCCGGCATGGGCCAGATGATCGGACGCTCGCCGCAGATGGAGAAGCTTTACCGCATCCTCGCCAAGGTTGCGCAATCCGCGCATCCGGTTTTGATTCTGGGAGAGAGTGGCACCGGAAAAGAGCTGGTGGCCCGCACGATCCACAGTTTTGGACCGAATGCAGAGAAGCCATTTTTGCCGGTGGATTGCGGGTCACTGGTACCGACGCTTGTGGAGAGCGAGCTCTTCGGGTATGTCAAAGGGGCATTCACGGGAGCGAACCACTCGAAAGATGGGCTGCTGGTGTCGGCCGCGAACGGAACCGTGTTTCTTGATGAGATCGGCGAACTTACGCTGGACCTGCAGGCCAAGCTCCTGCGGGCTCTACAGGAGAAGGAAGTGCGGCCGGTCGGTTCGACGCAGCGGGTCCCAATCAAGGCGCGCATTTTGACCGCAACCAATCGCGATCTGGCGGCCATGGTTGAGCGGGGCGCGTTTCGCAAGGACCTGTACTACCGATTGAACGTCGTGAATCTGAGGCTGCCTTCGCTTCGAGACCGGAAGGAAGACATTCCGTTGCTCGTAGCGCATTTCCTAAACAAGGTGCATCGCGCGCATCCTGGGCGATTCAGCATTCACGATGATGCCCTGCGGGTCATGATGCAATACGACTGGCCCGGGAATGTACGTGAACTCGAGAACGCGGTGGAACGCGGCGTGACAATGACTTCGGGCGGCGAGATTCAGCTCGGGAATCTACCCTCGGCCTTAAGAAACCTGGGGCTCGCCAGGCTCCACGATGCGAAGCCGGTGGGGCGCAAGGAAATCAGGCAGACCAAAAATGTAATCCCGCTTGCGATACAGGAACGCGAAGCCATTTTCGAAGCGCTGCGCGTGACTGATGGAGACAAATTGATGGCCGCCGAGCTTCTTGGGATCGGCAAGACGACACTGTACCGCAAGCTGAAGGAATATGAATCGGCCGATGCGCAGGCCGCCGATTAACCCCGACACGAAATATAGAACGAGGGAGTTGCCATGACCATTCTGATCGTCAGTGGAGTTGAAGGTGTGCGCAATTGCGCCGATGTCATTTCGAAGCAACTCGATATGCAGGTCGAGTTTGCGAGCGGCCGTCGCGGAGCGGTGGATGCCTTGCGCCATAAGGAGTTCGCCGCGGTGGTGCTCGATGAGACGCTTGCGGAATGCGATCCACAGGCAGCGGAAACCATCTGGGAACGCTCCGGGCTGGCTATTCCGATGCAGATCAATTTCGCTCTTGCGGGTGTCGCACGCATCATTCGCGAAATCCGGGCGGCTCTGCAACGCCGTCAACGAGAGCAGGCGGCTGCTCGCCTGGCGGCACGCGAGGACATTGGCGCAGAGTTGAAGAACACTGTCAGTGGGCTGCTGCTGCAATCGCAGCTCGCATTGACCGAGCATGGCCTCCCCGCCCATGTAGTTCAAAAGCTGCGGACGGTGGAGGATCTGGCAGGAAAGCTCCGTCTGCAGCTGGCAGGGACACACTCGCCAGGCGAGAAGCGTCACGGACCGGCTCAGGTTCGGGCATAGCAGAGCCGTGCGCAGTGAGTGCAGGATGATGCGGTCGCCTGATGCCGTAAGCTGGAATGGCGATGAAGGATACCGCCGTTCTGCTTATCGATTGCCCTGACCGCAAGGGGCTGGTTGCGCGCGTGTCAGGTCTGCTTTATGAGCATGGAGCGAATATCCTGCACGCCGATCAGCACCAGGATCATGATCTTGGCAAGTTCTTCATGCGGGTGGAATGGGCGCTGGATGGCGGGGATGTTACCGGTGCCGAAAGCTGCACGTCAGGATTCGATCTGGTCAGGTTCAGCAAAGCATTCGCTCCGATCGCAGCGGAGCTGAAGATGCACTGGCAGGTTGGGGTTATGAACCTGCCCACAAGAGTTGCGCTGTTCTGCTCGCAATACCTGCACTGCGTGGCCGATCTGCTGCACCGCTGGCAATCACGCGAGTTGAACTGCGAGATCCGGGTGATTGTATCGAACCATCGCGAGGTCGAGAAGCTAGCGGCCTACTACGGAATCCCATTCGAATATCTGGCGGTGAGTGCTGCCACGCGGGTCGAGGCTGAGGCTCGGCAGATTCGTATTCTTGAAGAACACGGGATCGAGCTGGTGGTACTGGCGCGTTACATGCAGATTCTTTCGCCTGCGTTCGTCGCGAAATACCCTGCTGCCATCATCAACGTGCATCACTCCTTTCTGCCGGCGTTCGTCGGAGCAAAACCATATCATGCTGCCCACGCGCGAGGAGTGAAGCTGATTGGCGCAACCAGCCACTACGTAACCGAAGTACTGGATGATGGACCGATCATTGAGCAGGACGTGGCGCGAATCTCCCACCGAGACCAGGTTGAGGATCTCGTGGCCCAGGGCCGCGATTTGGAACGGCTTGTGCTCGCGCGCGCAGTGAAATGGCATCTCGACCGGCGGATTCTAAGTTACGGCAACAAGACCGTGGTGTTTGATTGAAGTCAATTCTCCCAGGTCTCAGATTCGAGACCTGTAGCGCCCAGTCTGCTTAGCCAATTAGCGCGTCGGCAATGCCGAGGTGGCGGTCGAAGACGTCGACGCCGAGGTCGATCTCCTCCTTAGTGACGATCAGAGGTGGAGCGATAACGAAGTGGCTGATCCACGACTGCTGGGCCACGCCGTCAGCCATCATCTTTGACGCGATCTGATCCACAACCATTGGCCTGCCTTCCACTTTGTCGCGCATAGTGTTGAATGGCTGCTTTGTTGTTCTGTTCTTTACCAGTTCGACGGCAAAGAAGAGTCCGAGACCGCGCACGTCGCCGATGGAGAGATGCTTCTCTTTCAGAGCCTCGAGTTTCTGACGGACGTAGGGCTCGAGTTCTGCAGCGCGTTCTACAACTTTGAGACGTTGCATTTCTTCGATGGTTGTCGTCGCGGGTCCGAGCGTGATGGGATGCGCCTCGTAGGTGTGGCCGTGCGAGAAGTAGCGGTCTTCGAAGTGATCGGCGAGTTTTTTGGTCGTCGCACAGAGGCCGAGGGGCACGTAGGCCGATGTAATTCCTTTTGCTGTGACGAGGATGTCGGGCTTTACGCCCCAGTGATCGACGGCGAACCACCTGCCGGTGCGTCCCCAGCCTGTCATCACCTCGTCGGCGATCATCAGAACACCGTGGCGGTCGCAGATCTCGCGAAGACGCGGGAAGTATTCGGGAGGGGGAATGAGGACGCCGTTGGTTCCGACGACCGGCTCGACGATGATGGCTGCGACGTCACTTTCGTTCTCAATCATGTGCTCGATGTAGTCGACGCAGGCAACGTTGCAGCCAGGATAGGTGTGCCCGATCGGGCACTTGTAGCAGTTCGTCTCCGGTGCGAAGACAACGTTGTGAATCTTGCCGGCAGGCTCCATGGCCCATCGGCGCGGGTCTCCGGTGGCTGCGATAGATCCGGCTGTCGAGCCGTGATAAGAGCGGTAGCGCGAGATGATCTTGTTTTTGCCCGTGACCATGCGCGCGATTTTGAATGCGGCCTCGTTGGCCTCGGTGCCGCTAGTGGCGAAGAAGAATTTTTCGAGGCGTGACGGCAGCACTTCGAGAAGCTTCGCGCTGAGGCGGGCACGAGCTTCCGTTGCGTAGACCGGGCCGACGAAGGCGAGGTCACGCGCCTGCTGGGCGATGGATTCAACTACTGCGCGGTTCTTGTGACCGAGGTTGACGCACATTAGTTGCGAACTGAAGTCTAGGTAGCGCTTCCCTGCCCCGTCTGTGATCCAGCAGCCTTCGGCATCGGCGATGTAGAGCGGCTTCCACGTTTTCTGGACGCGCCAAGTCCCGTAGTTGGTCTGTCGTGTGAAGTTGCTGATCTCGTCCGCACTGAGATGGGAAGGATCGACGGTGTCGGTCATGCTGCACCTCGCTGAGAGTATTGCTCAAATGCTACGACTTGTGGCAGCTTGTAGTTTCTCCCAGGTCTCAGAATCGAGACCTGGGGCACCCAGATTTGTGCGGGCCTGTCCCGGGCGGCATCAATTCGCGTTGGCGGGAACAACGGGAAGGCTGATGTAGCTGGCGTGGTCGGGTGTGTGCCAGATGCGCTGCGTGGCTTTCTGGTAGTCCTGCGGCTGGGCGGTGAAGATGTTGGGCACAAACTTCTGCGGGTTGCGATCGTAGAGCGGGAAGAGCGTGGACTGCACCTGCACCATGATGCGGTGGCCGGGCAGGAAGGTGTGATTCACGAGCGGCAGTGCGAAGACATACGGGAGAGGCGTATTGGCCTCAATGGCCGCGGGATGCTCGAAGCTGGTGCGATAGCGACCGCGGAAGATGTCGGTGGCGATGGGCAGTTCATAGCCGCTCATCTGCTGCGTAGGTTCGACGACGCTTTCGGGCTGCACATCTATGATCTTCACGACCCAGTCGGAATCGGTACCGGATGTTGAAGCGATAAGGTGGACCATCGGCTCACCGGAAACTTTCGTTGTCTGCTCCAACGGATCGGAAACATAGGTCACAACGTCAGGGCGGCCATCGACAAAGCGCTGATCGGTGACAAGCCAGGTGCGCCACCCTGTGTGGGTAACGGGACGAGGCAGATACGGAACCGGATTTGCTGGATCGGAAACGTACTCGGTGTATTTCCCGTCTGAGACTGTGGGCTCCTTCAACGAGAGCTTTCCGCCAGCCTCAAGATAGAGAGGCATTGATTTGGTTGGGCAGCCCTTTTCGCAGGATTGCGGAAAGGTCGAGTAAGTGTCCCACTTGTCGAGGCCAGTGTCATAAATGAGCGCGTTGGGCGTGTCGGCCTTGGGTGAGCCGGGTTTCAGATATTGATTGAAGAATGGCAGAAGGATTTTCTCGCGCCACCATGCTGTCGTGTCGGTACCCCAGATGAGCGGGCCGAGATTGCGACCGGGGCGATTGACCTGGCTGTGAAACCAGGGGCCCATGACGATGTGGTTCATTGCGTCGGGCGTGCCGATGGATTTGAGAGCGCGATAGCTGTGGTTAGCGCCCCACATGTCTTCCTGGTCCCAGAGGCCCTGCTCCCACATGGTTGGCACGGAGAGCGGCTCCTTGACGATGAGTTTATCCAGCGCCTGGCTCTGCCAGTAGCCATCGTAGGCCGGGTGATCTATGGTCACTTTCCAGAACGGCAGTGTGTCTGCACCGAGTTCGTGCGCGAAACCGGCCGCTGAACCCGCCTTGAGCATGCCCGTGTATTCGTCGTAGTTCGGATGCGGAACCGGCACACCGCCTGCGCGCTTCGTAGTCTGGCTCAGCATGTAGTCGATATTGGGAGTGCGATAGGCGCCATAGTGGAACCAGTCATCGCCCATCCACCCGTCGACCATCGGGCTCTCGGGCGCGGCGACCTTAAGGGCGGGATGCGGATGGAGGAGTGCCATGACAACGGTGAAGCCTTCATAGCTTGAGCCGATCATGCCGACGCGGCCGTTCGATTCCGCAACATTCTTCACGAGCCAGTCGATGCAGTCGTAGCCGTCGGTGGTGTCGTCGGCTCCGCTTGGGTTGTAGCCGGAGTTCACCGGCGGCGGCGTCATGAGATAGGGTCCTTCGGAGCCGTACTTGCCGCGAACGTCCTGGTAGACGATGATGTAGCCCGCCTTGACGAAGACCTCGTCGGCGAGCGGCAGAGCTTCAATCATGCGCGGGCTTTTTGACCGCTCAGCGCGCTTGGCCGCATCGTAGGGCGTGCGATCGAGAAGGATGGGCGCATCCTTTGCGCCCTTCGGTATGACGATCACCGTGTAGAGCTTGACGCCGTCGCGCATTGGCATCATCACGACGCGCTTTTCGAAGTCAGTTTGTTGAGCGGGAGCCTTGAAATCCGGGTCGAGCTGATCACTGGGAAGATTTTTCTGCTGGGCGGAAGCGGCAATGCTGAACAGGGCGGCGAAGGCGGCAAGAACGCAGAAATGTTTTCTCATTAATCTCTCTTGGACTGGTCCAGATGGGATTTCTGGATGGCACAAGGTTACATCATCGATCGAGTAGTTCCGGACCGTCGCGAAATCGAAAGCCCTCACAGACACATTGGCCTGTGAGGTCTTGAGAGCACTCGAAGGGTTTCAGCACCGCACTATGGAACGGCCTGTAGAGGCAGTCCAAAGGGAGCAAGCGCCTCGCGAACTACCTTCTCTTCTCCCACGGCGACAACTGCGGTCTTCGCGGCCGGAAAGTATTTCTT
>DATJEO010000226.1:0-7358 GCA_035496515.1 Occallatibacter sp. | reverse complement strand
AAAGAACGATCGCTAATGACAGGCGCATTGCATACAACGGCGGCCCTGGCGGAATTCGTCACGATCCAACACCGATCGAGCGGCGAGGAATGACAGGCCGACATACGGCGCCAACACCGGTGCAACAGCAGCAGATCCAGGCGGCACGTGCTGATCGTGGATCGTATGCGAAGGCGAACAACGGACATCCTCGTACAGTTGTCGCAGTGAGGCCGGCAGGCGGTGTAAGGAATGAAGGTCCGGCGGGAAACAATCGAAACGAAAACATCGGGCGTCAACCGGGAAGAGGAGATGTGACCCCAGCACCCGCGCGACCGGAGACTCGGTCAGAACCCGGAAGGCGCGCGCCGGAGACCAGAACAGAGCCGAACCGATATCCGGAGTCGAGACCTGCAGAGCGTCCCCGGAGCGAGTCTCGACCGATACCTCCCCCGGATGAAAGCCGGCCTGCGCCGGAACGCCGCAGCGAACCGCGTCCGGCACCGCCGACAGAGAGACCGAGAACTGAGCCGCGGCCAGAGCCGCAGATGGAGAGGCCGAGGAACGAATCTCGCCCGGCACCGCAGATGGAGAGGCCAAGGAGAGAGTCGCGGCCGGAACCTCCTGCGCGTGAGCAGAGACCTGCACCGGCACCGCACGAATCGAGACCCGCGCCCCAGCGTGAGTCGCGACCTGCACCGCCACCGCACGAGTCACGGCCTGCGGAGCCTAACGCGAGCATGAACCGGCCCTCATCGCCGCACGACGCGCATCGCGCAGAAAACCATTCGGCTGCAGCACACCCTAATGCTCATCCTGCGGATGGGGAGAAGCAGGGGAAGCCACGGTCTGAATAGGTTGACCCTCTGGTATAGGAGTGAAGGGCAGGCGTCGCGCCGACTAGACTTGATGCAGCAATGCTTCTCTTCAGTCCGGTACCGCTTTGGAGTGAAATAGCGCGCGGGATCCGCGAACGGGGTGTGCTGACCCTCACCCTGTTGGTAACGGTGCTCGCTGCACCGTTAGCCAGCTGGGGAGATGCTCGAGTTCACACGAATGCGATGAACCTCGATCCCGAGGTGCGCGAAGCTTATCACTACTTTTACCTGCTGGATTATCCGGCCGCGGTGCAGCGGTTTGAGCATATTCATAAGGAACACCCGGGCGATCCCCACGCGACAACGATGCTGCTGGAGGCAGTTGTGTTCCAGGAGCTGTACCGGCAGGATCTGCTGGATACGACGTTCTACGCGAATGACGGATTCCTCACCGGAAAACACGCGACGGATGAGGATCCGAAGAAACGCGATGAGATTTTTGCGCTGGCGGACGAGGCGGTTCGAGAAGCGGACTGGCGAATCAGCAGAAACTCGAAGGATGTAGATGCGCTGTTTGCGCGAGGATGGGCGCGCAGCTTGCGATGCACTTATGTAGCGATGGTGCAGCGAGGCTTCGGAGCGGGATTCCGGCTGGCGGGTAAGGCGAAGGATGACTGCGAGCGCGTTCTGAAGATTGATCCCGATTATGTGGATGCGAAGCTTGTCGTGGGCGTGTACGAGTATGTGGTGGGCGCGCTGCCTTTTCCATTCAAAATCCTGATTGGATTTGCCGGGATCACCGGGTCGAAATCGAAGGGGATGGAACTGCTTCGCGATGATGGTGAGCGCGGAGTGGCGACTGCCGTCGACGCCAGAACCGTGATCGCATTGTTTTTGCGGCGAGAAGGGAAATACAAACAGGCGATCGAGGTTGTCCGCAGCTTGAAGCAGCAGTTTCCACGTGATTTCCTTTTCTGTCTGGAGGAGGCGAATCTGCGGAAGGATGCTGGCGAAGGGATGAAGGCCGTCGATGCGTATCGCGCGATCATTGCGGACAGCCAGAAGCCAGGCTACTTCGCGGAGGCTCGGTTAGAACTGGCTTACTTTGGGCTGGGAGACGCCCTGCGCGGTCAACGGCACTACGCGGAAGCTGCTCAGGCATATGAAAAGGCGGCCGCAGCCAAGAACGTGGGAACGGAACTGAAGGTGAGGACGCTGCTGGCTGCCGGGGAGTGCCACGATCTGCTGGGCGAGCGGCAGCAGGCTGTCAGGGACTACCAGGAAGCTATCAATGCTGGGCCGAATACCTCGCGGGCTGACACGGCGCGCAAACGCATGAAATCTCCATATAAAGCAAGCTGAGGCAGGCACTTGCCCGATGGAGGGTGCGTTCCTTCGGAACCGGGAACGGTCCGATTGCGTAGTGTATGGTGAAAACGGAGGTTCGCCAAATGCCTTTCTTCTGTCAACGCTGTGGAACCGGATTGCCGCCGAGCGCTCGCTTCTGCTCGAATTGCGGGAATGTGGTGACTGCTGCACCGCCTCCGCCGGGACGGCCCCTGGTGAGGCCGATCGTCGGAAGACAGATCGCCGGGGTGTGTATCGGCGTGGCGCAGGCGAACGGCTGGAACGTGACAACTGTTCGCATTCTTACAGTCGCTGGTGTTCTGTTAACAAGCGGACTGGTCGGCGTCGCTTACCTTGCGGGGTGGATCGGCATTCCCGAGGAGCCAGTCGGCATGCCAGGACCTTACCCACCGGGAAGTTATCCTCAGGGTCCTTATCCGCCGAACGCGCCGGGCGGGTATCCTCCAAGGGTATGAGCAAGACGTACGAATCACAGGGGGCGCGCCTGAGCTACGAAGAAAAGGGCTCAGGCGTGCCGATCATCTTTCTTCATCCCACTCCACTGGACCATACCTACTGGCTTCCTTGTCTCGATGGGATTGGGGAATATAGGGCCATTCTTCCGGATTTTCGAGGGCACGGCACGTCTGAGCTGGGCGACGATCTTCCGGTGGGACGATTTTCGCGTGTTCCAGATACTCCGGTTCTGAGTATCGGACAGCTCACCTCGGATGTGCTGGCGCTGATGGATCACCTGGAACTCGGCGAGGCTGTTTTCGCGGGCTGCTCAATCGGCGGCTATGTGATGCTCGACCTTTGGCGAAGTGCGCCGATGCGGATGAGGGGGCTGGTTTTTGTTTGTTCGAAGGCGCAGCCCGATGCTGAGGGAAATCTCGCCAAACGGGTGGAGACGATCAATAAGGTAAGGCGTGAAGGAACAGCAGGCGTGTTCGACGGCAATGCGCAGACGCTGATCGGGGCGAGCACTCGCGCGAGAAGGCCGGAGGTTGTGAGCGAATTGCGCGCACGTATGACGCTTACGCCTGAGGCGGTAGCAGCTGTGCAGGCGGGCCTTGCTACGCGGGCGAATTCCGTTCCGGATATCGCAGAGATCGATGCGCCGGTGCTGGCGATTTGCGGGGGCGAGGATCCGGGGATTACGGAAGCGGAGATGCGGTCGTTTGAAGCTGCCGCGGGTGGATGCGAATTTCACCTGCTGCCGGACGCCGGGCACTTCGCGGCCTATGAGCAGCCGGAGAAGGTGGCTGCAATCATGAGGCCCTGGCTGGCGCAGTTCGAGTACTGAAGACCGGATTGCGAGAGCGTTGGCATGTGAGTGCGATAGGCTCGAAGCATCACTGTATTTCCGGAAACCTGATTGAATCCTGACCTGAAGAGTTCATCGCGACCATTTCGCGCCAGCGGTCCGCGCGGCATGTTGTACTGCGACCGCATTTCACTGGAGGCGCTAGCAAGGCAGTATGGCACTCCGCTTTATGTGTATTCGGCTGATCAGATTGTGGAGCGGCTCCGTTTGTTTCAGAACGCATTTGCGGGTCGGGAGCACCTGGTTTGTTATGCGGTCAAGGCAAATTCATCGCTGGCAATTTTGAAGCTGCTCGCCGATCAGGGTGCAGGGTTCGATATTGTGTCGGGCGGCGAACTGGCGCGCGTGATGGCGGCTGCGCCGAAGGCTGCGGGGCGCTTGGTGTTTTCGGGAGTGGGGAAGAGTGCCGACGAGATTGATTGCGCGCTTGGGGCGGAGATTCTCGAGTTCAACGTGGAGAGCGAGACGGAGCTGCAGTTGCTGGCAGCGCGCGCCAGGCAGCGAAAGGCGAAGGCGCGGTTTGCTCTGCGTGTGAATCCGGATGTGTTTGCGGACACGCATCCGTATATCTCGACTGGACTGCGGGAGCACAAATTCGGGATTGATATTCGGCAGGCGGCGGCGATCTATCGTGCGGCGGCAAAGAATAAGTGGCTGGAGCCTCATGGGATCAGCGTACACATTGGGTCGCAGATCCGGTCGGCGGAGCCGTTTGGGGCAGCTATTCGGCGGGTGAGCAGGCTTGCGGCGCAGTTGAAGAGTGAGGGGATCGCGCTCAAGGCGATTGATGCCGGCGGTGGCCTGGGGATCGATTATCACGGCGGCAATGATGGTGCAGACGCCGAGGAGAAGGTTAAGGAGTATGCAGGAGCCCTTGAAAAGGCGCTTGGGGGATTTGAAGGCAGGCTGCTGATCGAGCCGGGGCGGTTCATTGTGGCGCAGGCGGGCGCTCTGCTAACGCGAGTGCTCAACGTGAAGAAAAACGGCAAGAAGACGTTCGTGATCACCGATGCGGCGATGAACGATTTGATCCGGCCGGCGCTGTACCAGGCTTACCACGAGATTGTTCCAGTGAAGCCGCGTGCCGGCAGGACGCGTGCTGTTGACGTTGTCGGGCCGGTGTGCGAGACGGGGGACTTCTTCGCGCGTGATCGAGAGATGAAGCCGGTCGAGGCGGGCGATCTATTGGCGCTGCTGGATGCGGGCGCTTACGGCATGGCGCAGACTTCGAATTACAACTCGCGGATGAGGCCGGCGGAGGTGCTGGTGGAGGGGAAAAACCATCGGCTGATCCGCAGGCGAGAAGAGATGAAGGACCTGTTGGCGACGGAGATTGTTTAGGCTGATCTCGTCAGTGGTCCTTTGGTGAGTTCAACGCCTCAGAATCCAGACAGTCGGGCAACCGATCGAGATAAATGAGCTTTCCTCTTTTCACCTAAGCAAGCTTGGATGGGACACCCGATCGGAGTCCAGAACGCTTCGCAGCGTGTGATGGCGAATACACATTGAAACTCCCGTGTGCTGCTATCCGTCCTGATAAGGTATCTCGCGGAGGAATTTGGAATGTTTTTTCGTACGCAGGCATTGTGTGCCTTGGCGGCGGGGCTTCTGATGGGCATCCCGGCTAGCTCGCATGCTGATCCATTGAAGGTGAAGACAGAGCAGGGAAAGGTCGTCGGCAAGACGATCAACAACGGCAAGGTCCGCGCATTCATGGGACTGCCTTATGCTGCACCGCCGGTAGGCGATTTACGCTGGAAGGCTCCGCAGCCAGCGGCGAAGTGGAAGGGCGACCGCGATGCCACGAAGTACGGAGCGCATTGTGCGCAGGGACGCGTCTTCGAGGACATGGTGTTTCAGGACGCGGGGCCGAGCGAGGACTGCCTTTTTCTGAACGTCTACACACCTGCCGATGCGAAGAAGAACGCGAAGCTGCCGGTGATGTTCTGGATCCATGGCGGAGGGTATTCAGGTGGCGGCAGCAACGAGCCGCGGCATAATGGCGACTTTCTGCCACTGAAGGGTGTTGTGCTGGTGACGATCAATTACCGGCTTGGGGTCTTCGGCTTCCTTGTAACGGATGAACTGGCGAAAGAAGGCAATGGTTCAGCGGGCAACTATGGGCTGCTGGACATGGTGGCAGCGCTGCAATGGGTGAAGAAAAATATCGGCAAGTTTGGCGGCGATCCTGCGAATGTGACGATCTTCGGCGAGAGCGCGGGGTCATTTGCGGTGAGCACCCTGATGGCTTCGCCGATGGCGCAGGGGCTGTTCGCGAAGGCGATCGGCGAGAGCGGCGCGGCGTTTCCAAGCGCACTTACTCTCGGCGGCGAGAGCGTGAAGGAGCGCGCCGAAATTGACGGGAAATGGATGACCACCGCAGGGGCGAAGGATATCGCCGCGCTACGGGCAATGACCACAGACCAGGTTCTGGATGCAGCGAAGAAAAAGGGTATGACTGGATTCGCGCCGGTGATCGATGGCAAGTTCCTGACCGAGCCAGTGTCTGAGACATATGCAGTCGGCAAGCAGGCGCATGTGCCGCTGCTGGCGGGATGGAACGCCGACGAAGGCAGCTTTGCGGCGATGCAGGGGATGAAGGCTCCGCAGTGGAAGGAGAGAGCGACGAAGCTCTTTGCGGATCGCGCGGAGGAGTTCCTGAAACTGTATCCGGGGGATACGGATGAGCAGGCGCTGCGCTCGGCGATCGACTTCGGAAGTGATCAGTTCATCGCGTTCGGGACATGGAAGTGGCTCGAAGCACATCGCAAGACGGGCGGAGATTCGCCGGTCTATCGATATCACTTTGAACTTGCGGCGCTGCCGAGCAAGTATCATCCAGGGACGTTCGCGTTCCATTCCGACGACATCGAGTATGTGTTCGGAACGCTGGACACGCGGCCTGGCGAGACGGTGCGCGACGAGGACCGGAAGCTCAGCGAGGCAATGATGACCTATTGGACGAACTTCGCGAAAACGGGCGATCCGAATGGGCAAGGAGTGCCGAACTGGCCGAAGTACGATACGACCGACAACTCGATCATCCACCTGAACAGCCCGATCACTGCTGGGCCGGATACGACGCGTGACAGGTACCTGTTTTTGCTGAAGGGTATTCCGCCCATGCGGTTCTGAAATACAGGCAATAATGAGCAGGGAGCAGCGAGTGACAATCTCTCTGCTCCCTTATTTCTTTGAGCGCAATGCCTAATATCAAATCTTATTTGAATATGACGGACGAAAACACATTTGGCCGCTCAGAGAAGGATCACAAGCATTTCAACATAATGCTGTGAAGATCTGAGCAGCCAAAGAAAGTGAGGAGCGTTCGTTCTTAATCGGGGATGCCGACGCTGGGCTGGGCGCTTTGCTGCGCCATAACTTCGCACCAGTCTTTGTTGAGTTCGCCCAGAAGCTGGGCGATGGAATGTTGAAGCTTTTTTGCAGCGACAGTGTGCTTCTCGGGCCCGATGTTGCGCGCGACCAGCGTGGAAGTGTCCTGCAAAGCCTGCACAAGTCTTGCGTGGTCGACCTTGGTCATGAATCTTCTCCGGTGATGATCCGATGCAGAGAGGGGTACAAGAAGTTGCCTGTGGAAAACTTTGTTCTGAAATTATTTCGGACCAAATGTGAGGGCAAAAGAAAAGCAGACCGCCCGGGTCTCGGGACCGGCCTGCTTTGGAGATGATCTTAGCGGTTTACGCCAGAGGCAGCTGCGAACCCGGCTGATTGTGAGGCTGGGAGTTCGCCAGCCGGTTTGGGATCGGCGAAGCTGGAGCCGGAAGCATTGATGGCATTGGAGTAATCGGGACCCAAGCCGAGCTTCTTGAGGGCGCGGGAGTCGGGTGTGAGCTTGGTTTGCCAGCCCTGGTCGCCTTGGAACTTCT
>DATJEO010000225.1:0-19459 GCA_035496515.1 Occallatibacter sp. | reverse complement strand
CCTTAAGGAGGGAAGCGTCGAGCGCTCTCGACGAATTGAAAAGCCTTGAGCGGGGCCGCTTACAACTCGCTGCTAACGAATACACCTGCATGTACCTGCTTGAGGTGGTGGACGAGTTCCGGCGCGAGTATCCGGAGATTGGCGTGTCCGTTCATCGCATGCTCGCGAGCCGGGTCGCAGAGGAACTGAGTCTCAGGACCTTCGAGATTGGCGTGACTTCGTTTCGTCTGGATCCGGAGCGGTTCAAGACGATCGCTGTCTATAACGACAGCCTGGCCTTCATCGTGAGCCCCAGGCATCGGCTGGCGCGAGCCTCTCGAGTATCGATTACAGATCTGGACAAGGAAAACTTCATCGCGCATAACGTAGCTTCACCATTGCGGAGGAAGGTGATCGAGGCGTTTCAGCGGCATCGCACGCCTTTGAACATGGGAATCGATCTTCCTACGATCGAAGCGATCAAGCGATTTGTGGCGATGGGGAACGGAGTGGCATTGGTCCCGCATCTGACAATTGCACATGAATTGGACGCCGGGGAGTTGGTTCGCGTGACCGTGGATGAGCTGGAATTCAAGCGTGTGCTGCGGCTGGTCCACCGGAAGCAGTCAACGCTGTCTTATGCGGCGCGCGCATTTCTGCGGACGGTGCGCTCGATGGCTGAGAAGCATGGGCCGCCCTATTACTACCACGTGGAGCGGACCGGTTGAGGCGCTAAACGATTCTGCCATCGGGTGCCCATTTAGGGGCTGTTGCGTCTATTGATTCAGATCATTCAGCGACACCCCGGATCGAGGCTAAGCCGTTCTGGCCATTTACAATGCATAGAGCGGTGTCTCGCGGAGACCGAAGCACCGGAATCAACAACCTGGTTGCCAGCCGGACGGTTGAGCAGTCAAGAGGTTCAAGACCGAATGAAGAAGATCGCATTTATTGCCTTTCTGCTGGCAGTGTGTGTAGCAGCGGGCCGCGCTCAGGAGAGCCGGCAGGACATCAGCCTCAGTGGGACAGCCCTTGTTGAGCCCTTCGTTGCTTCATCCACAGACGTGCAGGTGCACTCAAATACAGCGTTTGGCGCATTGTTGAGCTATCGCTTCATGCTCACGCCGAACAGCGCTCTAGAAGCAAACTACGGTATCACCTACCAGAACTCGATGCGGTTCATCTCTGGCAATACGAACACGGTCAAGGTGCTGGTTCGAACTCAGGAAATGTCTGCAGCCTACGTTCGCAGCTTCACTTTCAAGAAGTTCAATCCGTTCATTGAAGGCGGACCGGGCGCGCTGATCTTTCTTCCGATCCGCAACTCGGGGACGACATCACTTGATGTGAAGCAGCAAACGTCCGTTGGCGGTCTGTATGGGGCAGGTATCGCGTATGAGCTCAGCCCGAGCTTTGATATTCGTGCGGAGTTCCGCGGGTTTGTGACAAAGGTTCCCAATTTCGGTCAGGGTTCCGCCACCAACCAGATCAATCTCTCGACGAACAAGTGGTACAACATCTACTACCCGGCTGTCGGTGTGGCATACCACTTTTAAGGGCATGAACTCGAGAAAATTTGGAGAGGCAGCGGGGATGGTTCAGGCCATCCCCGTTTTGCTTAGTCGCTATTAACGGGCTTAGTTGCTTCGCGGTAGGTGCCTAGCTCCTTCACCATCGCGCAGTGAGGTCGCAAAACATTGATTGCCTTTGCGCCCTCGTTGATGGATTGAATCTGGCAGTCGACGTAGAAGACGTACTCCCAAGGCTTGCCGTGGACGGGTCGTGATTCTATCTTGGTCAGATTCGTGGGGATGGCAGAGAGTTCATTCAGCGCCGCAACGAGGGAACCGGGACGGTTCTCTACGGAAAAGGCGATGCTGATTTTGTTGGCATCGCCGTCGGAGACGGCATCTGGAGTGCGCCGCACAAGGAAGAAGCGGGTGTAGTTCTCAGGATTGTCTTCGATTCCCGAGCGGAGAATCTCAGCGCCGTAGTAGTGAGCGGCAGCTTCACTGGCGATTGCTCCGGCGTGCTTGTCGCGCAATTCGACGAGTTGCTTCACGCTGCCCGCAGTGTCGTAAAAGGCGTACGACTCCATCTTGGGGTGTTCTGCCAGGAATCGGCGGCATTGCGCGAGAGCGACGGGATGCGAGAAGACGCGGTCGATATCGCCAATGGCGGCGCCTGAGATGGCGATGAGGTTATGGCGGATGCGGAGGAGCGACTCGCGAATGACTTTAACGTCGTGCTGCAGAAGAAGGTCGAAATGCTCGAGCACAGAGCCGGCAAGACTGTTTTCGATGGGAATGACGGCAGCATCGACCGATTCTTCGACCAGTTCTTTGAAGACGTCGGCGGATAGCGCGCAGGGCACAATGACCGCATCTGCGGCCAGACCGAGAGCTGCCTCGTGGCTGAAGGATCCCGGCTCTCCCTGGATTGCAATTCTCATTGGCAGAACTTTCTCCGCGGACCCGCGGTGAGGATGAACTATCTTCTGAGCCAGATATCGGTAGCTACGAAAAACAGAAATACAGTGGCGATCACACCGTTCATGGTGAAGAAGGCCGCGTTGAGCCGACGCATGTCCTTGGGTGAAACGATTGCGTGCTCATACGTGAGGAGTGCCCCGGCAGCGGCGATGCCGAGCCAACCTGCAACGCCGAAGTGGAAGAGATATCCGAAGGCGATGAGAAGGCCGAGCATTGCCAAATGCATGAGACGCGCCACGCGAAAGGCCGCTGGTATTCCAAGCGACTGCGGGATACTGTGAAGTCCTGCATGGCGATCGTGCTCGAAATCCTGGCAAGCGTACAGTACATCAAAACCGCCGACCCAAAGCATCACTGCGATGGTGAGAACGAGGATGCGCGGATCAAGGCTGCCGCGGACTGCAATCCACGCGGCCGACGGAGCGAGCCCGAGAGCCAGACCGAGCACCAGATGGGACCAGCGGGTGAGGCGCTTCATGTAGCTGTAGCCAAGCAGGACTACGAGGACGAAAGGGGCTAGATAGAGGGTCAGCCGGTTCAACTCGGCTGCGGCAACGACGAAGGCCAAGCCCATCAGGATGGTGAAACCGAGGACGAATTCTCTGGAGAGAAGGCCGGCAGGGATGGCGCGATTGCGGGTCCTGGGATTTGCGGCGTCGAGGTCAGCATCGGCCCAACGATTGAAAGCCATGGCACAGGAGCGGGCCGTGACCATGGCAACAAGGATCCAGCCCAGGGTGCGCCAGCTCGGGGATCCATGACTTGCGAGAAGCACCGCCGTAAGAGCGAAGGGCAGGGCAAAGATCGAGTGTTCCCACTTGATCATCTCCAGCGTCGTGCGGATTTTGGCGAAGATGCCCATACCTTGGTTCCATGAACCAGTGTAAAGGAGCACTGGCGGAAGGAAACGAGAGGCAAGGGAGAGGAGGTTGGGTTCAGGCTTCGGCGGCGTCGATGCTCGCGGCGAGAGGAAGCACAGTGTCGACTTTCGTAACTTTGAAAAGATCCATGACGCGGTTGTTTGCGCCGGAGACGACCAGCTTTGTGCCATTTGTCTGGCAGCGTACATAGTGGTTCATGACGAGGCCCATTCCAGCGGAGTCCATGTAGGGAACGTTGCTAAGGTCAATCACCGTCAGCGGAGGCAAGGCTGAACCTCGCAATTCACTCTGCAACTCGAAGAGGTTCCGCAATGTCAGGGGTCCGGTCAGGCGGAATACCCGGGTTCCCGGAGTCTTGCCGTCGGCACGGTCGATCGTCAATGGGCCATCGTTCAACATAGCGAAGTCAAGTGTATGGAATCAGGGGAGCTGGATGATTACAGTTCTGTAAATGTCGCACACGGGCGCGACCTGAGTCCAATGAAATTGAAGAGAGGAGTATTGGGGTGGGATTCGACGAGGCGAAGGTTGTGCTGCCGTGGTGAGGCGAGTCGTGCCTCGCCCACGGCAGGTTTGTGTCGCTTACTTGTTAGCAGTCTCGCTTGTCTGGCCGGCTACCTGGAGGTAGTTCTTTACGCTGAAGACACCAGGTACGCTGTTGGCACGGAGATAGGCTGCATCCTTGTCGGCCTTCGAATCGACAACGCCGAAGAGTTCCACGTGTCCGTTCTGCACAGAGATGCGGATCGGCTTGGCGGGATCGACCGCGTACTTGTTCAGAGACGGATAGCCGTACACCGAGCGCGCGACAGCGAGACGAGTCTGGTCATCCATGATCGAAGTTGGATCGACCTCGATGTCATCGACCACGTCCTTGACGCCCGGGTAAGTGGAGACGAGGGCAAGGGCAGAGTCCTTGTCCACATCGGTGCGGGCATGACCGCCGAGGGTAACCACTCCGTTCTCGACGTTCATGGTGATCGAGTTGAACGCGTTGCCGTAACCGACGCGATCATAGGTCAGCTTCTCACCGAGCTTCTGTTTCAATTCTTCATCGGAAGCAGACTTGCCGGAGACCTGGATCTGGTTGCGGACGCCGTTAACGCCCTTGGCCTTGCGAATGCGGTTCGCAGCGTCTTTCTTGTATTCGTAGAGGTTTACGGTTCCGGTAAGCGTGGCGATGCCGTCGTTGTCCACCGATACTTTAACGTCCTTGAACTGCGACTTGTTGAGTTTGCCCTGCACTTCACTGTTGCCATTTTGCTGACCGATTCCGGTAGCGGCTGTAGTGGCTGCAAATGACGCAGGGGTCAGACCGATCGCGCCTACAAAGAGCGCGGCCGCAAGTGCGGCTGGGGAAATGTACTTCGTTGTTGCCATAAATAGTGTCCTTTCTTTCTGCAAGTCCTCGATTTTCTAAATTCCTGGTTCTCACCTCAGATACGGGCCAGGTAACCCTTCTAAGTCCCTCCATATGAACTTCGCTCGATCCAGTTAGATGGATTCGGAGAAGTTACTAGCCACATAGACACTGATTCAGGGAAAAGGTTCCGGGGTTGTCACGGTTCGTAGATCAACGTCGAATGGAGTTCACAGCAAGGATCGGAACCGTCCGGAAGATAAAGGTATGAAGGAATTTGGGGGCTTTGAATGCTCAATGTAAACGTACAACTGCCATTTCCAGCAAGGCATCACACTTGCAGGGTTTGGTGCACCAGGAGAAAAGATGCCTCTGGAGCCGAGCGTGGAGGCAATTTGTCTTCCTATCGTCAAAGTTTCGGGCAAGGTTCTGAGCACTCACACCACTTCGATATGATGGGGCCCGCCGTGCAGGCGCATGCAGTGCAGTTCTATGAGGACGATACCGTCTTCATCGAGAGTCTAGGAGAGTTTGTAGGAGCTGCGCTGGGAGCGGGCGGTGCCTGCATCGTGATTTCCACGCAAGATCACCATCGAAAGCTGATTGAAAATCTGTGCGATAACAGCATCGACATGGCTCGGATACTTGCGGAGGGCAGGTACATTCATCTGGATGCGCGCCGAACGCTGGATACCTTCATGGTGCAGGGACGGCCGGATCGTCAGCGGTTCTGGAACGAGATTGAGCCGCTCGTGGAGCGCGCGAAATCAACCCTGAGGCCTGGGGTACAGACGATTGCTGCATTCGGGGAAATGGTCGCGCTTCTCTGGGCGGAGGGGAGCCATCAGGCGGCTATCGAACTCGAGCATCTCTGGAACGAGCTGATTCAGCAACATAATGTTCGCCTTCGTTGTGCATACCCGGCAGGGAGCTTCGCGCAGCAATCCTATTCGGATATGTTCGACACGATCTGCTCTCAGCACTCCGCATTGATTCCATCGGAGAGTTACACCGATCTCGAAAATGCAGACGAACGGAACCGGTTTGTCAGCACGTTGCAGCAGAAGGCCTCCACAGTGGATGCCGTGGTGGAGGAGCGGGAGAAAGAAGTTGCTCATCGCAAGGTCGTTGAAGAGAAGCTGCGGCGCACCGAAGAATTCACGCGCAACATCATTGAGAGTAGCGCCGACTGCGTGAAGGTTCTGGATTTGGAGGGGCGAATCCAGTACATGAGCCCTTCGGGACAGCGGACGCTTGAGATCACGGATCCTAGTCAGTTCCTGAACAAGAAGTGGGTGGAACTCTGGCCAGTGGCAGACAGGGATCGCGCAGAGCAAGCATTGTCTGCAGCGCGCGATGGGGGCGTCGGCTGCTTCCAGGGGGATGCGCTTACGATAGGCGGCGTGAGGAAGAGCTGGGACGTGCGGATCACTCCGGCTTTGGACCGCCAGGGCAAGATCGAGCGCCTCGTAGCAGTCTCTCGCGACATGACCGAGTTGAAAAGCGCGCAGCAGCTGGCAATTCAGTCAGAGAAACTGGCTGCGACCGGCCGGCTTGCCGCAACAATCGCTCACGAGATCAATAATCCGCTGGAAGCGGTGACGAACTTCATCTACCTGGCCATGACAGCGAAGGGTCTTCCAGAGGAGGTTTGCCGTCACCTGGAGATTGCGGATCGCGAGCTTGCGCGGGTGTCGCAGATTGCGCAGCAGACCCTAGGCTTCTACCGCGGATCCTCGAAAGATCGTTGGATAACGGTTGCTGATCTGATCCGCGACGTTCTGGTGGTGTACGAGCGGAAGCTGGGCTACAAGCACATCGAGACGATCGTCTCAGTCGCTCCAGATTTGAAGTTTTACGGGCGACAGGGAGAGCTGAGGCAGGCACTCTCAAATCTGCTTACAAACGCGATCGATGCTTCAAAGATGGGGGGAAAGATTTGGCTTCGTGCGAGGGTTTCGCAATGCTGGGGCAAACAGCGGGAAACAGGCGTGCGGATTACGCTTGCCGATAACGGCAGCGGAATGTCGCGCGAGGTGCAGAAAAAGATCTTCATTCCGTTCTTCACGACCAAGGCAGAGATCGGAACCGGAATCGGACTGTGGGCGACAAAAACGCTGGTTGAGCAGCAGGGTGGATTGCTGCGTTTCCACAGCCGACAGGGCGAGAAAGCTGGAACGGCGATGTGCATCTTCCTGCCCAATGCACATGCCGATAGGGTTCCCAGTGGCGGAGCGGCCGACTGATCAGCGGAATCTGCGCGTTGCTTTCACTACCATTGAGAAGACGCCCGATTCGTCGCGCGCAACCAGAAGCGACACGTGCCGATTGATCGCGATCTCTGCCTGCAGAAGCTGCTGTGCGGTCGTATCCACGTCAGTAGCGTAGGTAAGAGTGAGATTTCTTCCGAGCTGCTCTTCAACTGTGATTCGCGTTGTCGAGTTTCCCAGGACGCCCAGGTAGTTGGGATCTACTTTGACGGAACCTGCCCCGAACAGTTTTTGAACGCGGCTGCTGACGGTTGCGTTGAGAGCGCCGCCAAGGAGCGCATCTGTGGCAGGATTCGTGGCGAGCTGTTCTTGCTGACGCGTGTACAGCCGCTGCTGGTCCTGGGTGCGTCCGAGCGCGAGCAATGCGACGACGTCAGCTTCGGGAAGAGGCGGATCGCTTCTATAGGTAACGGACATCTGATCAACCGAGCCGTGCAGGCCGAGCGTGATGTCGTAGTCCTCCACGTGTGCGGTCGCGTTCAGATCGATCGTTGGCTGAATGCGAACGGGATTGGTAAAGGTAATCTCGCCGCGCTGGAGTTCGTAGCGCGTTCCGGCGATAGTGGCGCTACCCTCCGTGATGGAGATCCGGCCTAGAAGCGAGGGCGTGGCGAGTGTTCCGCGAAGGCGCAGATCGACGTCACCTGCCAGCTTCGCATAGGCGTTCTGAAAATTGAGCTGCGGTGAGGATTGAATGCGCACGTCGAGCCGTACGTGATTGGAAGGTGCATTTGCGGGAGCGATGGGTTGAGACTTAGCGGTTTGTGTCGCGAGGCCGACGAGATCGAGCTCTGGGCTGACTGTGAACCGCGTGATCATTACATTTCCGCTGAGGAGCAAGTTGTTTTGCGGCCCCTGGAGCTGGAGATTGATATCCGCGGCTGAGCTGACGCCCTGGGGATAGCGGATGCGAATCGACTTGCCCTTAAGCGCGAGATCGGCATAGAGGCCGTGCTGGTACGACAGGTATCCCGTGACACTCAGCTGGCCACCTCCGCTCATGGCGGAGAGAGACTTCACTTCCAGCCGGTTCTGGTTGAATTCGAGCGTGCCATGAAGCTGGCTGAGACTATTGGGCAGATCTTCGAGCGCCAATGACGCGTTCTCGAAGTCGATCTTGCCGGTGAGGTTTGGATCAGTGAGCGGGCCGTGAGCTTCAACACGGAAGGTTGTGGTGCCGCTGGCCGTGAGGTCGGGGTCGATGGTCTCGGCCAGCTTGAGATTGATAGAGCCGTTCGCTGCCAGATCCAGCCTCCTCTTCTCCGCGAGGTTCATCGAAGCTTGCACGTGAACATCCGTTTGCTCGCCAGTGACGTGCAGCGGGTCCAGCTTGATCTGGGAATTGCCCATGATGGCATGCAGGCCACCGTCGCTGCGGAGGTGTACGCCCGAAACCGTGAGTGCAAGATCTTTGATACGGGCTTCGCCACGCATCTGATCGGGATGCGCGAGAGGCCCCTCGAGATTGACAGCCCCTTCAAGGTTGGATTGTCCGTTGAGACCGCTGACGTGAGCTGCTGCGAGCAGATGTCCTATGTCGAACCGCGAGAAGTTTAACGATGCCTTGGTTTCGTAGTCGCCACTCAATGCGGTCTGGCCGTGAGCGGTGAGTTCCGCACCTTCAAGCTGCGATGTGAGGTCGTATATGGAAGAATGATTAGCCGTGTTCGCCTTTAGTTCGATGGCTCCGAATCTTTCCCCACTGACGCTGAGATCTGAAAGCCGGGCATGAGCTTCAAGGCGTGGATCGTCGAGCGCGCCTGATCCGGTAAGCGTGAAAGCGAGATTGCCTTCAACATTGGTGGTGCGCTGACGGACATGATCGATTTTCGCGATGTCCAGGGTAGTTGTGTGCGCGTTAATAATGAATCGTTTTGTGTTCAGGTCGTAGGTTCCGGAAGCGTTGACAGTGCCCGCAGAGTTGGTAAGCGTTGCGGACGAGAGCTGAATAGCCTTTCCGGCAATGTTGCCGTCGATGCGAGCGCGGGTGAGAGCCTCGCCATAGAGGCTGCCATCTTCGAGCTGCACCCAGCCATTTCCGTTCAGGGATGAATAGGGGCCATCGACAAAAAGCCTTGCGCTCATCGTTCCTGTGAGAGGGAAGGTTTTGCCGAGCAGAGTCGCTATTTCCTTGGCGCTGACTTTCTCTGCGTGAAGGTTGGCGTGTAACAACGAATTCGAATCAAAGCGAGGCTTACCAGACTTCTTCTCGCTCGAGGAGACAGCGGTGAGCGTGCCATCCAGGGTGATGGCTGCGTCGCCATGATGCATTTGTCCTCTGTCAATCGCGATCTTCTCGGCAGAATAGCTGCCAGTCAAGTCGAGGGAATCAAGGTGCACCGATCGAGCCTGAGCGCCGTCTGTCTCGGCGGGGATTTCGAGAGAGAGATTCGTCGCTCGGAACGTGCCAGCCAAATGAGGATCGACAAGCGAGCCAGCCCAAGTGCCGTGGTAGTCGGCCTCGCCGCCCAGCGACAGAGGCAATGCGGCAGTGCCGCTGTTTCCATTACGGCTCAGCCCCAGGTCGCGGAAGAGAGTGTCGAACTCGCCCAGGTTGTGGGATTGAAAATCGACGTTGATACCGGTTGGGCTAGTCATCGGATAGGCGCCTAGCCGTCCATGAGCGGTCAAATGACTGGAAGGGAGTACTACGTCCAGTGTTCGCAAATCCACCGCGCCGGTTCTCTGCAAGTAGGTTCCATCAATAGCGCCGCTGGTGGGTGTTTCTCCTTGTGCGGGGTTGGATGAGGGGCTGAGCTTGAAGTTGGCGGATACCGAAAGCGTATCTACGTTGCCGTCGTTCCACTCCGAGGTGGAGGAACCGTTGAGAAGAGTGCTCAGGCCGAGGCGCTGGAACGGCGGCGAACTTACGAAATCCAGCACGGTATCAAGCGAAACATTGCGGAAGAATGCGTGGACCTTGCCATTTGTGTGCAGGAGATTATCGAGTTTGGTGCGGACGACCGGTGCAATGGCCGTCTCGTGCGAACGGCCCTTCTTTTCCCGCTTCAGCGGAGAAGCAGCTTGCATTACAGGAGCGCCAGATAACGGTGAAATCCAGTGGTCAAGCAGGACATCACCTTCCAACTGGCCTCCCGGTTTCAAGCGGGCTGTGACGTTCGTGATCTGAAGGTGCAGGGGGTCTGCGTGTACGCGTGCGTCGAGTGTCACGCCGCGCGAAACTACGCCGGTGCCGATGTAGGAAGCGTTGTCTGCATGAACCGTGCCGTCAATGCGGAACTCGCCCTGCTGGCCTTGCGCGCTCAGATTCAGGCGTGCAATGCCTTCGGGAGTGTTGGGGTAGCCCGTCGCAGGCTCCATCAGTTTCAGGTCGAGTTCTCCCTGCGCTGTCGCTTTCCAGCGAGGATGCGAGAAGTCCAGCAACTCGCCGGCAATGTTCAACTGCCGATCCTTAGAACCCTTACTGTGGGCGGTGACCTGCATTGAACGTAAATAGATTGCGTTGCGAGTGAGGTCCACTGATGCCTGGATCTGACCCTGGACAGGAGGCGCTTCAGGATGACTAGCTTGTCCTCGCGAGAGGTGCAAATCGTGGACATTTGCGTCGAGGTGATACTTCTCCGGATTGACGCCACTGCCGGAGACGTACTGCATGACGAGTGACACATCATCTGCGCCAAAATCCAGAGGAATGTGGCGATCCTGAAAGTCGTCCACCTCGTCCGAGCGATCGTCGAAGTCAATCAAGCCGTGTTGCACCTCTACGTGGCCGGCCTTCAAGTCGAAGAGAGTGTCAATGGGGTGCGAGGAAGAGTCTGCCTTTACCCTGGGATGCGGCTGGTTGGTGGTGCCATCGGCGTAGCGGATGATGTGCACTTCCGGCTTGATGGCTTCGAGCTGGCGTAGCAGTATCCGAGGGCTCCACAAATCGAGAATGCTGATAGCGACGTGAAGTGAGGCGACGCGTGCGTAGGGAGTCTCGCTCGGCGCCTCGCGACCGTGCAGAACCAGTCCGTCGGCGTCGGCTTCGAGTTTCGTTAGGCTCCAGCGGAAAGACCCGATCTCGGCACGCCCGCCCGTAGCGGCTTCGATCCGTGCAATGACGCGCTTGCGGAGGATGTTCTCGAAGCTTGAAGAACTGGCCCAGAAGTAAAGTCCGATGAGAGCGATCAGGCAAAGCAGCACGAGTCCTGCACCACCCCAGAGCACAGGTCTAAGATATCGACGGCGCGAGGCAGGCAAAGGCGGCTCTCCCTTGTCAGGGAGCTGTTGCGCTGGAGGCATCTGCCCAATCTGGCTCATTCTTTCGACGCTCCGTCATCGGCTGCTGACGCTCGTTGCAGAGTTGGGTCGAGCAACAGGATCTGTCCCTGACTTCGGAGATTGGAGAGCCACGTGTCGAACAGAGCGTTGACCCGTTGCTGGAGCAGGATTTCTTCGACTCGCGAGGAGACCTGTTGCAGTGGTGGCGGAGTCTGTCCGGATGGATATTGCGGAAGCAGGGTCTCGCGGTAGTAAGTCTCGATCTCTTCAGGTGTGATGCGGATGCCCTGGCGGAATCGCAGCTCGATGAAGCTCAGGATTTCAAGGCGATTACGAAGGTATTTTTCCACGCGCGCGGGGGATAGCTCGTGGTGTTCGAGGAACGCATTCCAACCAGCATCCGATGCGCAGTCCGCGCGCACGCAGGCCGGCAGGTCGGTACGAATCTCCCTGAGCCGAGAGGCGATTTCTGCAGGGGTAGGGTTGGCGGCCGGGATGTTCTCCTGCTGGATCTGCTGCTGAATAAGTGTGCGGCTGATCAGGCGATCGAGTGCTTGCTGCTTCGTGTCCTTTGCGTTCCCATTCATGGTGGGGTCGAGGACAGACAGTTGCATCTCGTCTTCAAGATCGCTCTCGAGGATCACCTGGCGATTAACAACGGCGATGACGCGGTCCAGTGTGATGCTGGCAGATGTTCCGGCGTCGGTGGATCCGGCGGAAGATGTGGCCTGGGAAGTCTGAGCGATTGCAGCAACTGCGCAAGAGAAAAGAACGGCTATCGCCGCACGGTGGCGCGGGTTGATAGTGGTCCGGATCTTGCCGTCTCGCGACATCAAAAAGTCTGTCCCAGACTGAAGAAGAAATTAAATCGCTGCGCTTCGCCAACGTGCGGATTGGCATAAGGATCGGGGCGAGCATAGTCCACATTGACGGGGTAAATGGGCGGATTCACGTTGTAGCTGAAATCGAGCCGTATCGGGCCCACCGGCGTGTGATAACGCATGCCCAGGCCGGCGGCATGCGAAAAGTAGTTGAAACTGCATTGGCCCTGCGGACCGGTCGAGGTGTCCTGACCGGTAGGAACTGGAGGGTCTTGAGCCGTTCCAGGAGTGAGCACTTTGCAGAGATCTCGATTGGGCTGTTCGACGCGGAGGATGCTCTTCCATGCATCGCCGGCGTTGGTGAAGACATTTCCCATGTCATGGAAGAGTACGAAGCTGAGTGCGTCTCCAAAGAAGGGAAGGATGGGAGGAGGAAGACGAAGTTCAGTGCTGTTGACCAACGCTCCGGCGCCGCCGATCGGAAAGCCAGTCTCAGGATCGCGCGGGCCTGCGCCGTTGATGCCAAACCCTCGATGCGACGTGGGGCCGCCAGCATATAAACGCTCTGGCAACGGGAGTAGCAGGGAAGATGGCGGACCGTAGGCGCGCTCCTGGCCGTAGCGGGTGTTGCGCGCGAGAACAAATCGATTCTTATCGAAGCCGTAGTAGCTCGAGTTGGAAAGATCGAGGCGATTGAATTCCGCCTCCGATCCCAGGCTGTGATTCGAGAGGAAATCCTGGAACGTTGTATAGGTTCCGCGGTGCGAATCGAGAGCCGAGTCGCGCGTATCGCGAATCCAGGTGATGGCGGGCCCCGCCACGCGTACTGCAGCTGCGAGGACCGGGATAAAATCCGGGAACACCTGAAGGCTCTCTTCGGAGACCTTTACGCGCCGAAAATCATAGGCGTAGACGAAAGTGTTGGCTCTAGAGAGGAGTGGGTTCGGCTTGGTAAAGTGTTCGGTCCAGCGGAATCCGCCTTCGAGCTTTGAGGCGACATAAGTGGAGACATCCTGGCTGCTCGCGTAACCGCCGGAGAAGGTGAACCCGAAGTCCCGGTTGCCGCGAAAATGCGGATTCTGGAACAGCAGGTTCACGTTCTGCTCGAGAAGTCCATAGGTTCCTCGTATGGAGGCTGACTGATCGCGCCCAAAGAGATTGTTTCGCGTTACATCAAGGAGCACTCGAGGGCTGACGCCCGGTCGGCCATTGGGCGAGCAAGTTTCTCCACGCCTCTGCAGACCGGCGCAGTTGTTCTGCGGGGTGCCTGTCTGCGCTTCGAAACCGAGACCGTATGTGAGGGTCCAACGCCGAGCTTCCGTGGTTTGTACCAGCACAGTCTTATAGGGCTCATCGCCGTTCGGATTTTGAACGGCGGTATTCACTTCATTGAAGAGAGCGAATTCGTACATATTTCGCTGAATGTCAGCAAGAGCAGTCTGGCTCAGGGGGTCGCCGGGGTGGAGGGTGATCGCCTTGGCCACCGTGTCGGGCCGGGTGTAGTGCAGGCCTGAAAGCAGGACCTTGCGAACGAAAATCTGCTGGCCTTCGCGGATATGGAAAGTGACATCCACTTTGGTAGGGTCGGCATCTTCGGTTTGATTCTCTACGTCGATTTGTACCTGGTCGAACCCACGGCTCAGGTAGTCGGTGAGCAGAGCGTCGCGGTCGCCGGCAAGGTTTTGTGGAGAGAACAGCTGTCCGGGTGATGTATTCATCAGGGCCTGGAGCTTATTGGTGTCGCCTTTGACCACTCCATCGAGGCGAAGCATCGCGACGCGTTGCTGCTGGCCCTCATCGATGTGGTAGATGACGGAGAGTGGTTCTGTGGACTTGCGGGCAGACCCCTTGCCATTTGGGGCGGATGAGCCTTGCCCGCTGAGTGTTTCGGGGGTGATTTTCACCCTGGAAAAGCCGTTGTTGTTATAGACGTTCTGCAATGCCGCGATGTCGGCTGCTACCAATGCCTGGCTGTACGTGCCATGCCGATCAAGATAGTCAGCAGCCCTGACACTGAGGAGCTGCTTGAGAGTATCGGAATCGAAGTAGCGATTGCCGGCCACAGCGACACGCTCGACGCGGCGCCTTGAGCCTAACGAGACTGTGTAGGAGATCTTCACCGTGCCAGCCCCTTCGGAATTGCGCACGATGTGATCCACCTTCACGTCGAAGTACCCGAGGCGCTGAAAATAGTCGCGCAGCCTGCGGTTGCCTTCATTCAGCAGATCTTCATCGACCGTTCCTTCTTCGAAGACGGGAACCAAACGCTTGAGGCGATCTGAGCTCAACTTCGCTCCTTCGATCCCCACGTTTACCACCGGGCCGCGATTGGCGGAGAAGCTATAGTTGGTCTTCTTCCCATCCGGTGCGTATGTCTGTGACTGCAGCTTGACGTCCGCTTCGAGACGATCCTGCTTCTGATAGTGTTTGAGGACGCCACTGAGCGCACGATTATTCGTATCGTGGTTGACCTTGGCGCCTGCGCGCAGGTGAGCCGAATGGCGGAATTGCTCAATGGTCATGCCGGACTCGCCCTCGACTGCGACGGATCCCACCCGGGCTTGTACTCCCGAGACGACCTCGAACGCGATATCTACCAGCTGCTCTTCCTGGTTACGCTTCAGTGTGTATGTGATCTTCGGCTCGTTGAAGCCATTATCGGCGAGCGCCTGACGAATGCGCCGCTGGGCTGAGCTGAGGCGCGTCTCAGAGAAGCGGGTGCCCGGATTCAGGCGGCTAGCCGCGACGAGCTGTGCATTCATCGTTGCGCCTTTTGCCCCCGTTACTGTAACGACACCTATGAACTCGCGGGCTGTGCCATCGAAGATAAGCTTGACGCCATCTCCCTGCTCCGAAGCCTCAGCCCGGATCGTCTCGAAGAGACCCGAAGCGTAGAGTTGCCGAAGAGATTGGGCGATCTTCTCTCGGTCCAGCGGTGCCCCGACTTCCTGAGGGAGATGATCTTGTAGTGTCTGGTTCCGTTCAGAAGTAATGCCTTCGAAGACAATTTCTCGAACCGGACGACCGAGCCATCCTGCTAATCGATCTGGTTCGAGCGATTCGCTGCGAGATGTTGCTGAATTATTTGGGATGTTGCTCACGGGTGCGGCATCAGAATGCGATCGGAGCCCGTTTCCAGCGGTCTGGGAATAGCCATTGACAGCGGCAGCGATTAGAAAAAAAGAGGACAGCAGCACCTTGCACTTCCATCTCCAGCCGAGCTGCCATGCCGGCACTGTCTTACGCACTCTATCTCCCGGAATTTTAGCCCTATAGACCCACGCCAAGGCATTTGGTTGCATCTAATAAAACAACTTGAGAGCCTAATCGGTTTCTTCTCGCCGCAGCTCGAAGTTTTTCAACCGCTGCACCTTATACTAACGAGGAAAGAAGCTTGGCGCAGCATCAGACGATTCTCACCGCTACCACCGATACTTTTCCCCAAAGGAAGCGCATGCCACGTACCAGGTTTCCAAAGCAGACCAGTGACGGGTCCGCCGCTCAGACCGTCCAAGAGGACAACGCGGCTGAACCTCAGGATTCTGCTCCCGAGGTCGCCAAGCCTCAAGCCCCCTTGTCTCCTGATGCGGAGATGCTGGCACGTGCTCAGGCTGGCGACCATCACGCGTTTGCTCACCTCTATTCACTCCATAAGCGAAGAATCTACTCGCTCTGCCTGCGCATGGTTGGCAATGTGGCAGAGGCTGAGGATTTGACGCAGGAAGCCTTCCTTCAACTCCATCGCAAGATCGCCACCTTTCGCGGCGACTCGGCTTTCTCGACTTGGCTCCACAGGCTGTCGATCAACGTCGTGCTCATGCATTTGCGGAAGAAGGGCCTTCCCCTCATGTCTCTCGACGAAGCAATGGAACCTTCGTATGACGACGGTCCAGGCCGCAGCTTCGGCGCCCCTGATCTGTCCCTCACAGGATCGATTGACAGGCTTGCACTGGAACGAGCTGTTGCTGCATTGCCGGCGGGCTATCGTTTGATCTTTGTTCTTCACGATGTAGAGGGCTTTGAGCATAATGAGATTGCGGCGATGCTCGACTGTTCAGTGGGAAACAGCAAATCTCAGCTCCACAAAGCCCGGCTCAAGCTGCGCGATGCTCTGCGTCAAACGCTCCGAAAAGGGGGAAAGCGATGACCATCGATTCAAAGTCGATGAGTTGCGAAGACTTCCAGAGCCATCTTCCGGAGCTTGTGGGGTCCGGGGTGGATGTGGAAAACCATCCCCATATCAAGGAATGCGCCATCTGCCGCCAGTTGTATGACGATCTGCAGACGATTGCCCAGGCCGCCAAGCAGCTTTTTCCCGACGAGCAGCCTGAAGACAATCTTTGGGAGCGCATCGAATCTGCCATAAAAAAGGGTGACGGATAGGCGAGGGGCGATATACCTCGAGTTTGGGCCTGCCACTAGAAATAAGAGTTCCTGTGCAGAAGTCTCAGCCTTTCCGATCAGAAGCCGATAAACCAGTTGGAGCCGCGACTGCTCGAAGCGCGGCTCAAGTTTTGTGCGAGGGAACTGGAGCGCGGAAGCAATCGTAAAAACCCAGACAGCAGGGCGTCTGGGCGGGGTTTCGTGGGCCAGAATCTTGAAACTTTTGAAGCTCTGTGTTGTCTAATAAGGAAAGTTGATAAGAGGACACTCAATGCCAAGTCAGCCTTCCATACTGCCGCCTGAGAACCCGCAGAAACGTCTTTCCGGTCCAAGGCGGATACCGGTGTTGCCCGTACGTGATACCGTCTTATTCCCGCATGCTGTTCTGCCACTTACGGTTGGGCGCGAGAGCTCGATCCAGCTGATTGAGTCTCTGGGAGACGAGCGATCGATTGTAGTCGCCGCCCAGCTCGACCCGCGCCTGGACTCTCCCAAGCCGACCGACCTGCATACTGTAGGGACTTTAGCCACGGTGCACAAAGTAGTACGCATGCCCAACCAGAGCCGCTTCGTCTTCACGGAAGGTGTCGAACGCGTCCGCCTGGTGCGCTACGTCCAGACCGAGCCATTCATGATTGCTGAGGTGGAGACGTTAGAAGACTCTGAAGGCGAAACGACGGCGGCGATCGAAGCGCTAGTTCGGAATGTGGTTGGCCAGTTTCAGCAGATCGTTTCGGAATCGGCCACTTTGTCGGACGAGCTCCGGACCATCGCCGGCAACATTGAAGATCCCAGCCGTCTAGTGGACTTTGTCGCGTCATCTTTGCCGTTTTTGACGACCGACGATAAGCAAGCTTTGCTGGAGAACGCGAGCGTTCCGGCACGGCTGGAATTGCTCACAAAGCATCTGGCCAAGGAAATCGAAGTTCAGCAGCTTCGCACGAAAATTCAGAGCGAGGTTCAGGACCAGGTTCAGCAGTCGCAGCGGGACTACTATCTGCGCGAGCAGATGAAAGCCATCCAGAAGGAGCTCGGCGAGCAGGACGAAGGCCAGCGCGAAGTCGAGGACCTGCGCAAGAAGATCGAAGAAGCCGGCATGCCTGAGGACGTGAAGAAAGAGGCGATGAAGGAACTGTCTCGCCTTGGACGCATGTCTCCCATGGCGGCGGATTACTCGCTTACACGCAACTACATTGAGTGGCTGGCTGTTCTGCCCTGGGCGAAAAGCTCGGGCTCCAAGGTAGATATCGGTAAGGCTCGGGAGATTCTGGACGAGGACCACTACGGGCTGAAGAAAGTCAAGGACCGGATCCTCGACTACCTCTCGGTGCTTGAGCTCAAGCCCGACATGAAGGGGCCGATTCTTTGCTTTGTCGGACCTCCGGGCGTGGGCAAGACCAGTCTGGGCAAGTCCATTGCACGCGCGCTTGGACGCAAGTTCCAGCGAGTCTCGCTCGGAGGCATGCACGATGAGGCGGAGATCCGGGGACACCGCCGTACGTATATTGGTGCGCTGCCGGGCCAGATCATCCAAAGCATCCGCAGGGCTGAAACCAACGATCCTGTGATCATGCTGGACGAAGTCGACAAGCTCGGACGCGATTTCCGTGGAGATCCGGCGTCGGCCCTGCTCGAGACGCTCGATCCTGCGCAGAACAACGCGTTCCGGGACAACTATCTTGACGTGCCGTTCGATCTCTCGAAAGTGCTGTTCATCTGCACGGCGAACATGCTCGATCCAATTCCGCCGCCGCTACTGGACCGCATGGAGATCATTCCGCTCCAGGGCTACAGCGAGGAGGAGAAGCTTCACATTGCGAACCGGTATCTCGTTCCCCGCCAGATCAAGGAGAACGGCATCACGGAGGAGCAGATCGAGTTTCCGGAGCCCTCAGTTCGGCATTTGATTCGTCACTACACGCGCGAAGCGGGTGTCCGCAAACTGGAGCAGGTAATTGGGACGGTGTGCCGCAAGGAAGCGCGGAGGGTCGTCGAAGGCAAGAACGAAAAGATTACTGTCGACAAGGATCTACTCAAGGAGTTCCTTGGCAACATTCAGGTGCGTGTCGACACTGAGATTGCCGAGCGAGTGAAGCGGCCCGGTGTGGCGGTCGGTCTGGCGTGGACTCCGGCCGGAGGCGACATTCTCTTCATCGAGGCAAACAAGATGAAGGGCAAGGGCGGCTTTACGATGACCGGGCAGATAGGCGAGGTGATGCAGGAGTCAATGCAGGCGGCGCTCACGTGGGTGCGATCGAACTCGGCGATGCTGAACCTCTCAGAGGACTTCAACAAGGAACTGGATCTCCATATCCACATTCCTGCGGGAGCCATTCCGAAGGACGGCCCCTCAGCTGGTGTGACAATGGCTACCGTACTGGCGTCGCTTCTGACGGACAATCCGGTGCGCCCATTGACCGCAATGACTGGTGAGATCACGCTGAGCGGCAATGTGCTGCCGGTGGGTGGTATCAAGGAGAAGTTTCTGGCTGCTAGGCGGGCGGGAGTGCAGAACATCATTCTGCCTGCTGAGAACCGTCAGGACGTCGAGGAAGATTTGACGTCCGACATGATCGAAGGTGTTTCGATTCACTATGCCAGCCGGATCGAGGATGCCCTGGCGGTCGCCTTACCGCTGCTGAATGCCAAGCCTGAGGTTACGCCTCTTGCAACTGGCGCTGGGGCTTCAGCGGCAGCGTAAACAGAAAGACCAAAATGAGGGTCGGCGCGATAAGCCGGCCCTTCTTCTTTGAGGGACGTCCGCCTCCCTTGAACAGTGTGCTGTCCAACACCGCGGGCATCTTTGCTGCGTCTAACTCCCGAGGCGGTATTCTTTGTTTAAGATGCAAGTTCGTGTTCTTCCCTTCGGCGTGCTCAAGGACTCCCTAGGCGCGGACCCATTCGCTCTCGATCTTCCCGGCGGATCAACAGTTGCAGACCTGCTGGCGCGGCTTGGAGGGCATTCGCCTGCGGTGGAGTCGCTGGGAATCGCTGTAAGCGTAAACGCCGAGTATGCCGATCGGAATTGCGTGCTGCGTGAGAACGACGA
>DATJEO010000224.1:0-7377 GCA_035496515.1 Occallatibacter sp. | reverse complement strand
CTGCAAGGACTGCCTGCGCGCCGCCACATTCTTCAGTGTCACTTCGTAGCGGGCTGCTGCAGCCGGAAAGCGCTTCACCAGTTCGGATGTCTTGTTCATGAAGGTGGGCATCTTTTCGCGAATTGGTTCCAGAATGTGGTTGAATTTCGCCAGAAGGAAGAAGCCCTCGCCGTTGCAGTCAACGAAGAGTTCAACAGAGACGGCTCCGTGCAGCACCATTGCTGCGGCCATCTCCCAATATGTCGTCACTTGGCGGAAGTACGCATTGTGCGGGTCCCTGGGATTGTGCGCAACCGCAAAAAACTCCTCCGCGGTATTAGGCCAGAACTCTCCCGTCATCCACGCACGCGCCTGCCGCAGCACAGCCTCCGTCCGCAGTTCGTATAGCTTCAGAATGATTTCAGCATCAGCCGGCGTCGCAAGCATCCGTTCCATTAAGCAATCTCCGAATGCCCATACTAACGGATTGACCCTGAGGCTCGCTGTACGAGCACCCACATGAAAAGCGGGACCTCTCGGCCCCGCCTCACCTAATCCACTGATCGTCCTTACGCCGGCTGCAGTTCCTTCTTCTCCGGCTTCTCAACCACCGGCCCATGCGTTTCCGCTGTCGGAGGCGGCGGAGCATCCCCGATCCGCTTTGAGTAGGTACACACAACCTCAGCACCCGGTTCAGGCTGAGCAGCCTTCTTGCCCTTCTTCTTCGGCTTCTCTTCCTCCGCGCCCTTCTTCTTGTTCGGGCACTCAAGGTAGATACCGCTCTTCAGGGTCTTCTCAACGAGGTACGGGCTGCCGCACTCAGGACACTTCTGCGGAACCGGTTTGTTGTTCGATGTGAAATCACACTTCGGATAATTCGTGCAGCCCCAGAAGACATTCCCACGCCGCGCCTTACGCTCGGCGATATCGCCAACGCCGCACTTCGGGCACTTCATGCCTTCGATGAGATTCTGCTTCACGTACTTGCACTTGGGATAGCCCGAGCACGATACGAATTCACCATAGGCGCCCTGCCGCAGCACCAGCGGCTTGCCACACTCAGGACATGCCTCACCCGTCGGCTCAGGCGGCTTCTGCTGCTGCTTCTGACTAAGCTTCCTGATCGTCTTGCAAGGCGGATCCTCGCTATACCCCGGGCAGCTCATAAAGGGCCCGAAAGGCCCGCGCCGCAACACCATCACACGCCCGCAGTTCTCGCAGTACTCTTCGGTATCGCCCGCTTCCTGCGCTTCAGGCGTATTCATGTCCGGCTTCGCTGCGATGTTCTCCTTCGTGAACGTGCAGCTAGTCGGATCCTTCTTGTTGTACGCCGAGCACGCATAGAAGCTGCCGAACTTCCCCCACTTCAAAATCAACGGCGACCCGCAAACTTCGCACTTCTCCTCGGTCATGTGCTCCATGCGCTTGATATTGCGCATGGTTTTGTCCGCATCCTTGAGTTCGTCCTCGAAGTGGTCATAGAACCCGTTCAGCAGGTCCGTCCACCTCTCCTTGCCCTCTTCGATGTCGTCCAGCTCTTCTTCTAGACGCGCCGTGTATTTCGTGTCGAATATGTAGGGGAAGCTCTCCACCAGCAGATCGCACACCACCATCCCGATCTCGGTCGGATAGAACCGCCCCCGTGATCCACCATGCTTCACCACGTACTCGCGGTCCTGGATCGTATTGATAATCGACGCATACGTCGACGGCCGTCCAATTCCCCGTTCTTCCAATTCCTTGACTAGCGAGGCTTCGTTGTAACGCGGCGGCGGATCCGTAAAGTGATCCTCAGGGAACAGCTGCTCCAGTCCCAGTCCCATCCTGTCTTCGAGATTCGGGAGCTTGTTGGCGAGCGAGTTCTCGTCGTCTTCCGCCTTCTTCTCCTCCGACATCTCGTAAACTTTCAGGAACCCATCGAAGCGCATCACCGAACCCGTCACGCGGAAATCATATGTTTTTCTGTCAATCGCGGACTTCGCTTCAATCTTTGCAGTCGTAATGTCATAAACCGCCGGCACCATCTGCGACGCGATGAATCGCTTCCAGATCAGCGTGTACAGCTTCAGCTGCTCGTCGCTGAGATACTTCGAAATCGAGTCAGGCGTACGTGCAGCATCGGTCGGGCGAATCGCTTCGTGTGCATCCTGTGCGTCCTTCTTGCCCTTGTACACATTTGCAGACGCAGGCAGATACTGCTTGCCCAGCTCCTTGCCGATCCAGGCCCGCGCGCCTTCCACCGCGTCGGGCGAAACGCGCGGAGAATCGGTACGCATGTAAGTAATCAGGCCGGTCGTCCCCTCTGACCCGAGATCGATGCCCTCATAAAGCCTTTGTGCTACGCCCATCGTGCGCCGCACGTTGAATCCCAGCTTGCTCGATGCATCGCGCTGCAGCTGGCTTGTAATAAAAGGAGGAAGCGGACGACGCTGCTGCTCGCGGTACTTTACCTCCGCGACTGTCCATGCCGCCTTCTCCAGTGCCGTCAGCACTGCATCCATCTGCGCCTTGTCGGGCAGCGCATTCGAGATGAACTGGTCTTTGCCCTCTTTGTCCTGACCGTTCGCAACCCGCGCAACTTCTCCTTCGATCCCAACGAACTTCGCCTTGAAACTGTCGTTTGCTCTCTTCTCCGGATGAAGTTGTGCTTCCAGCGTCCAGTACTCAACCGGCTTGAACGCCCCAATCTCCCGCTCCCGTTCCACAATCAGCCGCACTGCAACCGTCTGCACACGTCCCGCCGAGAGGCCGCGTCGCACCTTGTCCCATAGCAGCGGAGAAATCTGATATCCCACAAGACGGTCCAGAACACGCCGCGTCTGCTGCGCATAGACAAGGTTCTCATCGATGTCGCGCGCATGCTGGAAGGCGTCCTGCACTGCCTTCTTCGTAATCTCGTTGAACGTCACCCGGCGAATCTTCTTCCGCTCTTTCGCATTCGTGCCAAGCTGTATCGCCAGGTGCGCCGCAATCGCCTCTCCCTCGCGATCCGGGTCAGGCGCCAGAAATATCTCATCAGCTTTCAGCGCGGCCTTCTTCAACTGGTCGACAACTTTCTCTTTCCCCGGCGACACGATCAGCTCGGGTACAAACGTGCGCTTCTTCAGCTCCACGCCAATGTCGTTCTTGGGCAGATCCATGATGTGCCCAATCGAAGCGCGGACCTCAAAGCCCTTGCCTAAATATTTCTCGATCGTCTTCGCCTTCGCCGGCGATTCCACGATCACAAGTGATTTACTCATTGCCATCCCTGATTTCGTATTACTCTACCCTATCCTGCGGGGCCACCCTTCCATTCGATACACGAGACTGGCCGATTGACTTAGGCAGAGCACCTTCTGTTGCCTTGTTGCTTGTAGTACTTCCTTGTATGCGGCCTACGAATCATCAAAAACCGGGAGCAATTCTCGCGCCCCGTTCGTCCCGCCTCCTTATAAATGGCTGCAAGATTTGCAAGCTAACATGGAACCGGTCTCCGTTTCCACTCCCCTTCGACGAACTCAACCTGCAATTGGCAGCCTGCCTTTCACGCAAACCTCATCAAATGTGCGGTTCATACGATTCGCACAACCATGCGAAATTTCTGTGGGGTGAAACACTGGCTCACAACGTGCGCACGTAATTCTTCCCCGGCAGGCAGCGCACCCGGCCGCTCATCTCCAGCTCAAACAGAGCCGTAAAAACCTCAGAAGATGTCAGTTGCGTCTCCAGCTTCTCCAGCAACTCATCAATCTGCAGCGACTCATCGGTCCTCAGTGTCTTCAGCACGATCGACTCTTCTGCTCTAATCACCGGGTCCGGCAGAAGAGATGCTGCAGTCTCGCCTTTGGATTCATCCCCCGCCTGCCGCTCCAGTTCAAGTCGTACTTGCGACGGCAGATCCTCCCACACGTCTTCCCAACTCGCCACCAGCTTCGCGCCCTGCTTGATGAGCGTATTCGGAGTCCACGAGTTCTTTGCCGTTACATTCCCCGGCACCGCATATAGATCCCTATCCTGTTCCGCGGCGCACCTCGCCGTCACGCGCGTTCCAGAGTTCTCGCTCGCCTCAACCACCAGAACGCCAATGCTGAGCCCGCTAATGATCCGGTTGCGCCGAGGGAAGTTCTGCGGCGCCGGAAATGTCCCGATTGGCACCTCGCTTACGATCGCCCCACCCAACGCAACAATTTCGTCCGCAATCTTCCGGTTCTCCTTGGGATATACAACGTCAATTCCTGTCCCCCAAACCGCTACGTTTGGCATCCTGGCGGCCAGAGCGCCGCTATGCGCACAGGTGTCGATGCCTCTCGCCATCCCGCTCACAATCACCAGACGTCGCGCCGCGAGATCCCGCGCAATCATCTCGGCAACCTGCATTCCGTACGGTGAGGGATGCCGCGTACCCACAATCGCGATTGACGGCCGCGACAGCAAACTCACATCGCCCCGCACCCACAGAACTGGCGGCGGATCGTAGATCTCCTTTAATCTCTCCGGATACTCCGGCGACGTCAGCGTAATCAGCGTTACGCCCTTACTCGAAGACTGCCCAGCTTCTTCTTCCGCAGCCCGGCGCGCCTTTCCATCAAAGATGAACTGCGCTGCATCCGCCGGAAATCGCAATCCCTCCAGTTCGGTCAGCGTCAAGGCAAACAATTGCGCCGGACACTGCAGCTCCCGCATCGCATCCGCAATCCGCTTGGGACCAAGGTTTGGCGTCAGCGCCAGTGCCAGCAGCGCCAACCTGTCCTCATCGACTCCGTTGTTGCAGCTTGTTACGGCAGAACCTTTATCTTCTATCGCCATCTTCATTTGCGCCTGCGAGCGAACACACTCCCGCGACGTCCTTCAAACTAAGAGAAAAGATTAGTATTGAGGCCCACATTAAGCCGACTCAGTTTCGAAGTCAAGAAAACCACTGTGACCGTCAACACTGCTGAACCAGGCAATCCTAATCCGCGGTTGATAGTCTAAACAGTAGAGTGAGTTCAACTTCGCACGATCGTCTCCGCATTGCCGCCATCCGCTTCCTCAATCCGGCGCCCCTCATGTGGGACTTCGAACATCCACCTCTCGCAGCCGAACTCGCGCAACGATACGAAATCGACTGGATGCTCCCATCGCAATGTGCCGACCAGCTAGCATCCGGCGCAGCCGACATCGGCCTCGTCCCGATCGCCGCCCTGGCCACCACTCCCGGTCTTCGCGTCCTCCCCGGCTCCACCATCGCATCGAAGCACAGTGTCCGATCACTCCTGCTCGTGCATCACGCGTCGCAGCCAATCGCAAAAATCCGCAGCGTCGCAGCCGATACCGCAAGCCGCACCACCATCGCCTACACGCGCATCCTCTTCCACAAATGGGCAAACCCCAGAGTGCCGTTCATACCCATGGCAGCCGACCTGGACTCAATGCTCGATCGCGCCGACGCCGCCATCCTCATCGGCGATCCCGCACTCATGGCCCTCGAAGAACGCGCCAATCGCTACGAGCGCACCGGCGAACAGCTGGTCTACCTCGACCTCGCCGAAGAGTGGCGCAACCTCACCGGCCTTCCCTTCGTCTCCGCCGTCTGGGGCATCACGCCAACTATCGCCATCGATGAGCGCCTCACAAACCACTTCATCCGCTCCCGCGACCATGGCCTCGAGAACATCGACGCCCTCGTCCAGCACTGGTCTCGCCAGCTTCCTCTCTCTGAACAGACCATCCGCTCCTATCTCACCCACAACATTCACTACATCCTCGACGAAGAATGCATCGAAGGCATGCGCGGCTTCTTCCGGATGGCCGGTGAGACCGGCGTCCTCCCCCCCTACGATCTCCCCGCCCTCGCTCTCGCCGCCAAATGAAAAACGCCCGGCCAATCGCCAGGCGTCTCCACGAGCTACAGGCTATCGGCTACAAGCTGTCTTATATCTCCCACCTCAACAGCGCCGCTCCTACTGTAAAACCCGCACCCACGGCCGCCAGCAGCACCAGGTCCCCCTTTTTCAGCTTCCCCTCTTCGATCGCCGATTCCATCGCCAGCGGAATTGTGCCCGCCGAAGTGTTTCCATACTTTTCGATGTTGATGATCACGCGATCTTCCGGCATCCCCAACCGGTCCGCCGTGGAAGTGATGATCCGCTTGTTGGCCTGGTGTGGAATAAAGCAGCCAAGGTCCGAGCCCGTCACGCCATTGCGGTCGAGAATCTTTGTCGTGGCCTCCGCCATCTTCCGCACTGCAAACTTGTAAACAGCCTGCCCGTCCTGATGGATGAAATGCATCTTCTTGTCGACGGTTTCGTGTGTCGACGGATTCAGACTGCCGCCCGCAGGCAGATTCAACGCAACTCCGCCCGAGCCGTCGATCTCGTGCACGAAATCAATCATCCCGATCTCGCCTTCTTCTGCCGGCTCGATCAAAACAGCTCCACCGCCGTCGCCAAACAGCACGCAGGTTGTGCGGTCCGAGTAGTCCGTCATGCGCGTGTTCGCATCCGCGCCGCACACAAGCACTTTCTTGTGTGCGCCGCTTTCCACCAGCTTCACGCCGGCCTGCAGCGCATAGACAAAACCGCAGCAGCCGCCCGAAACATCAAATCCCCAGGCGCCTTTCGCTCCCAATTTGTCTTGAACCAGGCAGGCCGTTGAAGGAAACATCATGTCCGGCGTGACCGTGCCAATTACGATGGCCTCAACTTCAGTCGGCGCGATCCCTCGTGCAGCGAGGCACTTCTTCGCCGCCTCCACGCAGATATCACTGACGCCCTTGCCCTGCTCCAGCACATGGCGCTCGCGGATTCCGGTCCGCTCCATGATCCATTGGTCGGTCGTTTCCACCATTTTTTCGAGATCTTGATTGGTCAGGACTTTCGGAGGGACGTAAGTTCCAAGGGCGCTGATCTTGGCGCGCCTGCCCACCACGGGACGAACGGCGAGGCTCAATGCTTTTCTCCTTGCACAACGCAAGCCAGTTGGTCGCTGATCCTCAACCCCTGATCTTTGATCCGTGAAGCTCGCAAAAAAGTACCGGGTGACCTACTGCGCCCGTACTAGCCCGTTACCGTTGCTTCCTTCCGGACCTGGCGGGGTTGGCGGGATTACGTCGCGTAGGACCCGGCACTGATCGATTCTAACACTCTGAATCCCTTAAGCTCGCGGCATTCCGTCACGTTGCGGGATGCCGCTAAAAGACCGCAACGAGGAATAAGTGGAGCGTGCTTTTTCGACCCGGATATAATCCCGCTAACTCACAACTAGCAATTTCGCTTCCCGGAGATCAACATGTACAGAGCCCAGTTGGCAGGTGTTGTTGTCGCTCTTGCAGTGAACTATTCGTGCGTTGCCCTTGCCTCGGGTCTGGGACAGAACACGAAGGAATCCGCCTCCGTCGAAAACGTGAACGCGGCGGTTGTTGCCGCACGAGCCGCA
>DATJEO010000223.1:0-2324 GCA_035496515.1 Occallatibacter sp. | reverse complement strand
GTTCTCGGTGCCGGCCAAGATGAGGACCGCGGCTCCGCCGATCGAGTTGGGATTCTCCGCCTTCATGGCGGCGTTGAGCGCGGCGGCGAGCTTTTCGCGACGGGCACGGTAGTCGGCGTTTGACTGGCGTTCAACGGCGGCAGCAAAGGAGCTCAGAAGAAGGAGGACGGCGCAAAGCTTACGCACGGGCACCTCGCAATCGTGGTGAAGGCGCGCAAGTGTAGCATCCCATTGTCGAACTGCCGAGTTGCCAAAGTGAAAATCAAAGGCAAGAGCAAAGCAGGAACATCACAGGAAGGAACGAAGAGCGTTCCCCACATCCAAGCTGG
Source organism: Occallatibacter sp. (assembly GCA_035496515.1). Lineage (GTDB taxonomy): Bacteria > Acidobacteriota > Terriglobia > Terriglobales > Acidobacteriaceae > Telmatobacter. The sequence goes on along the minus strand of DATJEO010000223.1, from coordinate 1,995 downwards.
CGTGGAGGTGCGCAATGGCGCAGAATGGCCTGCGATTCCGTGCGTATCACTGTCAACGCAACGCTTGTGCTCGCCGCGCTCCTCGCCGCCGCGCCGGTTGCTCCCGGCCAGGCGCAGATCCCGGCCCTGCCCGCCCCACAGCCGACGATCGAAACTCATAGCGCCGAGATCATGACCGCGGGTTGCGGGGCGATCTCGTCGCGCGATCCGCAGCTTCTGCCGCTATCGCGACTCTGCGAGTTTGTCCTGTCCTACCGCCGCTCCCTGCCTAACTTCATTTGCGAAGAGGAGACCCTCAGCAGATCGAATTGGCTGGGCGGGCCGCCTCCGGTGATGAGGCAGGCGGACGTGGTGTTCCAGGATGGCATGGAACAACTTTCCAATGTCCGCACAAACGGCGCGCCGGAAACAGAGCAGGCGAAGCGGAAGCGGGTCACGCTCCAGACCCACGGTGAATTTGGAAATGAGCTGATCGACCTGTTTTCGCAGCAAGCGCACGCGGAATTCCGCTACGAGAAGCGAACCAACCTGGGGGGCGCCCAGGCGCTTGAGTTTTCCTTTCACATTGCGAAAGACCAGAACCGGATCTGGACGGTCGGCGACGGCAGGTACAACATCCTGCCGGAATATAAAGGCGCGGTCTGGGTCGAGGCGGCTTCTGCCAGGCTCCTTCGCATGCGGCTGGAGACGATGCACCTGCCGGAGTTCTTCCGCATGGAGAGCGCCGAGAAGCAGACCGACTACGCGCCAGTAAACCTCGGTGAGGTGGGTACGCACCTGTTGCCGGTGCGTTCGACATCCCGAAGCTGCCTGCGGCCGCCGAGGCGCAGCACGCTGCAGCGCTGCATGACCAATACGATCGAATTTCGCGCGTGCAGGAAGTTCGCCGGGAAGGCGCGGATTATCGATCCGTCGCAATAGATGCGAACGAACTAGATCCCGACAGCGTATGGCTTAGCGGTCTGCGGCTCATGGCCGGCGCGTAGGCTGCTGAGACGCTCAAACCTGCCCTGCAGCAGCGACATCGCACCCGTATACCAGTAGCCCAGGACGAAGATGCAGAGGAATGGGACGGTGAAGTAGTTCTCGTTGGTGACGGCGTACCAGACCGTCAAAGCGAAGTAGCAGCCGATTGCCAACTCAATCCACGGCACAAGCCCGAGGCGCTTGCGGTACTTCTTGGCGCGGGCGGCGCTGTCGCCCTTCGACTCGACGCGATACTTCGGCGTACGCGCGAATGGCGACTTCACGCCCATCAACGCCTCAATCACGGCTTTTGCATTCGTGATCGTCAGACCGATGCCGAGCGCCATCAGGAACGGAAGATAAAGGAAGGTCCGGTACCACTTGCCTGGGAACAGCTCTCTCTGCGACGTCAGGTAGAAACTCGAAATCGAGAACGTCGACGCCATGAACAGGGGCAGGTCGATGTAGAGCATCTGGAACCAGCCCTGGTAGAAGCGAATGATCATGGCGGGCATGAGCAGCACCGAGAGCACGATCATCAGCGGGTAGCTGAGGTTCGCGGTCAGGTGGAAGAAGGCCTCGATCTTGATGTGGAGCGGCTGTTTCGACTTCATCACGCTCGGCAGGATCTTGAGCGACGTCTGAATTAACCCCTTGGCCCACCGCGCCTGCTGAGTCTTGAACGCCGTCATTTCGACGGGCACCTCGGCGGGGCATTCGATGTCCTGCAAATACCGGAAGCGCCAGCCCTTGAGCTGCGCGCGGTAGGAGAGATCGGTGTCTTCGGTGAGGGTGTCGTGCTGCCAGCCTCCGGCTTCTTCGATGGCCTGACGGCGCCACACCCCAGCCGTGCCGTTGAAGTTGAAGAAGACGTGGCTGCGCGAACGAGCGCCGTGTTCGAGCACGAAGTGTCCGTCGAGCAGGATGGACTCGACTTCCGTCAGGAACGAGTAGTGGCGGTTGATGTGCGTCCAGCGGGTCTGCACCATGCCGATCTCGGGATCGGTAAAGAAATGGATGGTGCGGAGC
>DATJEO010000222.1:0-5558 GCA_035496515.1 Occallatibacter sp. | reverse complement strand
CAGACAAGCTGAGGAACCTGGCTGACAAGATGGATCAGCAGCAAAAAGGCCAACGCGGCTGATGCGACGGCTCACTCCCCCGAGCACGTTGCGAATTGGATGGCTGTCTGGGTTGCTAATGGTGGCGATGGTTGCTGCCGGCTGCGGCCACAAGAAGACACGTGTAACGCCGACGGCTACTGCGCCTCCGGTTAATGCGCCGTCGACGCCCGCTCCGAGGAGGCCTTCGGCTGAGCCTCCGGCGAGGGGATCGATTCCGGTGACGCCTGTGCCGGAGGGCGGAATCAGCTCTGAGGATAAGGAGTTCATCCTTTCGCACCGGCCCATTTACAGCGAAGAAGGACGTGCGACCTGGTATACGGCTCGCCGTGGACGCAAGGCGGCGAATGGGCAGGTGTTCAAAGACGAGGCGCTGACAGCAGCACATCGGACGCTGCCCATGGGGTCGCTGATTGTGGTGACGAATCTGAAGACGCGTCAGGCGTCGGCGATGCGTGTAAGCGACCGCGGACCGTTTGTGCCGACGGCGATTCTGGACTTAACGAAGGCGTCGGCGCAGTCGATTGGAATCTGGCCGGGCTCGGCACAGGTGCGGGTGGATGTGTATCAAACGCCAAAACCGATGGAAGTGGGCGGGCGGTGGTGTGTGCAGATCGGGCCCTTCACGAGCGAGCGCAAGGCGATCCGGTTCAAGACGAATCTGATCGACGAGTATGAGGGCGCGAAGGTGATCGAGTTTCCGGGTGAGCGGAGCTACTGGGTGCGGATCAGGCCAGCGGGGGATGACCGCGAGCAGGCGGAGGCGATGGCGAGAAGGCTCAGGCCGGAAGAGGGCGTCGCTTATCTCACTCGCTTAGATTGAGCTCGCATGGGTTGAGCTCGATCGCGGCTGGGCGGGAGTCTTACTCTGTATAGCGCTTGGCCTGGAAGCGGCCCATAGTGACTTTACGAGCTGGGTAGACGATGGAGGGCCAGTGCTTCTCCGGAACCCATTTGCCGTTGGTATCTTCTACTCCGACGGTTTGACCGCATGTCTCGCAGGGATATACGCCCCAACCGGCGCGACTCCGGCTGTTGTTGAGTAGCTGCTGCGTTTCTTCGCTTAGTTTTCCTTCACATGGCTTTGTAAGTATTGGCATAGTCTGTTCTCCGGGCGCGTCGTTGGTGGAAGTAGATGTCCTTGGGGTCGATCAACGAGCGCTAGCCCGCTTCAGGCTGGGGGAGAATACCTTCATCGAAGCCTTACAGATACTTAGATGCAATGAAACAGTCCGGGATAGTTATTCATGCAAATCGGAGATAATTCCCTGCCTGCAGCCGCTAGCTCGTAGCCCGTAGGCCCCTGTCCCTCCAAGCTGAATTGCTCATCGGGCTTCGGATTAAATATCACTCCGGGGCAGGGTAGTAGGGCAGTTTGTCGTTGGTCTCGTTGGCTCGCTTGACGGTTACGTCATCGAAAAGGAGTGCGGGGGCGAGAACGGTTTCAGGTACTTCAGTGGCATAGTTGGCGACCCAAAGGTTTTTGCCGGCGGCGACGACTCCGGAGCGGAGTGCGCGCTGGTCGAGGTCGTCGAGAACTGCTCCGCGAACGAGGGTCCGCTTGCCATCGAGGTCGACGCGATAGAGGAGGCGCGGAGTATTTTCCGTGCCGAGCGTGTCGACGTAGTAGACGGACTTGAGGCTGCGGTCCTTGGCGATTTGAACGAGTCTGGTAGTGAGTTCTTCGTCGGAGAGGCCTTGCTGAGCCGTGATTTTCAAGACGCCGATGGCGGGGCGGGCGGGGCCTGTGAGGCCGGCGCGGGCGTGGCCGTTGGATTCGGGAAAGTCCCGCACGGGAGTGCGACCGATCAGGTAATTCTGCAGGTGGCCGTCGGCGACGAGCTGAACGGTCTGTGCGGGAACAGCTTCATCGTCGACGGAGTAGGAACCGAGGAGGTATTTGCCTTCCCAGGTTTTGAGAGCGGGGTCGTCGACGACGGAGAGGAAGTCGGGCATGATGCGCGCCTTGTAACTGGAAGCGAAAGGCCCGTTGGTGCGTGCTTCGGTGCCGAGCTTGGGGCGCGTGGCGGTAACTCCCGAGGCGAGAAGAGCGTGCAGCGTGTCTGCGCTGGCATCTGCAGAGAGAAGGACGGGACCATGATATTCCTCTTCAACGATGGGGGCGTTGCGGAGATCGCTGAGCGAGGAGATGAGGGTGACCGCGTGCTTGTGGAATTCTTCGGGGCTATCGAGATCGGAGAGAGAGACGCCGCTGGTTCCATAGGAGCGGTCGAGGTGCATACCGTCGTCGGCCTGCGTGCCTACGCCGATGGACTCTGAGTAACTGCCGGAAGATTTGCGCACGATGGCGCCTTCGCTGGAGGCGATCCAGGTGGTGGTGACGCGGGCGTGGAAAGCTGCGGTGGAGTACTGGATCCGCTGCTGATTTGCGCTGACGCCGGGGTCGGTGCGGTAGATGCCGCTGTCGAGGGCGACGCGGGCGGACCAGGCGTTTTCGTCGACCGCGAGTTTGAGAGGTTCTGCGAGTGAGACGATGGGCTTGGCTTTGCTGAAGTCGTCGGCTTGCGGAGGAGTCTGTACCTGTTTGAGCTCGGCTTGCTTCTGCGCATAGGCGGCGAGGGCAGCTTTATAAGCCTGGTCGGTTCCGGCCCAGAGGGCAGTGCGAAGCGCAATGGGATCGTCGTCGATGGAGGCGAGCTGAATGGCGCCATCGCCGCGCGGGCCGGAGTTGTCAGTTTTGTAGTCGCCGACGCGGACAGTGATGCGAGCGATGCGGGCGTGACCTCGATGCGAGCCCTGGGTATCTCCGAACATGGCACGAGTTTCGAAGTCCTGCACGTCTTCGAGGCGGTACTCGATGAAATAGGGTTTCTCGAACCCGGGAAGCTGAAGGTGGGTCATGCTGCGATCGAGTTCGTCGAGCATGGCTTTCAACACTGGATCCTTCTCCGCATCAGCGCGCATTGTTTGTGCGTATGCAGAGGGTGGCGCGATACCGGCGAAGGAGAGGAGTCCCGCCGCGATGAATGCTGGGAGATGGCGAGAGAAAATCATTGGCCCTCCTTCGTGACTGGAGTTGATGGCGCCCCGGGAATCGATAAGATTGGCGGTCGCTGTGTGCCTTGCTGTTGTCGCTGAGTCTCTATTTCACTGACGAGCATGGCAGGGGCGACGGCGCTGACGGGAACGGTTCCGGATTCGGCGCCGCACTCTCCATTGAAGACTTCGCTTTTCTCGCTGGTGGCGAGGATGCGCTTCATCGCGGCGAGTGGTGTGCCGACGATGCTAACGCCGCGGACAAGTTCGTCAGGGCGGCCATCGACGTATACACGCCAGACAACGAGCGGGATAACCTGAAACGCTTGCGGAGCGCTGCGTGTGGTGACGGCGAACCCCGAGGAGATGTCCTCGAAGTACAGGCCATAGGCCTTGCCCTGTCTCTTTGCCTCTTCGATCAGCTGTTTGCGAAGGTCAGCTTCCGGCTCGGTCTTTGTCGACGTCACAATGAGATTCCCCTGCCGGCCGGTGGGCATGCGTCCGGTCTGGCCACGGCCGTGGCCGTTTGATTCGGCAAAACTGGCGATGGGCAGACGGGACATGAGGAAGGTTTTGAGCACGCCGTTCTGGATGAGGTCGACGCGGCGGGCTTTCTGCCCTTCGTCATCGAAGGCGTAGGTGCCGCTGAGCCAAGTTTTATTGAAAGTGCTGACGGTGGGGTCGTCGGAGACGGAGAGGAAGGGAGGCAGAACTTCTTTGTTCAGTTCTTTGGTAAAGGTCTGGCCTTCTTCGTCGCCGCGTTGGCGCTGGCCCTCGAGACGATGGCCGAGGACTTCGTGGAAGAAGACGGCGGAGGCGCGTCCAGAGAGGATGGCAGGGCCGTTGAAGGGCTCGGTTACGGGGGCTTTGCGAAGCGCTTCGAGGCTTTTGCCGAGTTCGCGTATTCCGGCTTCCATCTGCGCTTGCGAGGGAAGACCGTCGGCGGTTTCGGCTTCGAAAGTCTGGCCTCGGAAAAGGTCCATCCCATCTTCAGCGCGGGTGACGGCGAAGACGACTACTCGAGCCTGCTGATGGGGTGCGACGATGCGCGAGCCCTCGGAGGATGCGTAGTAGTCGGTCTGGTTCTGGACGGTGAGCATGGCGATGTTCTGGTAGACATCGGGAAACTCACGGAAGACAAGGCTGAGGGACTTAATGCGCTGCTCCCAGACTCCACGATCGAGGTCCATGGGCGCGGCGGGACCGGAGACGGAGACTTGCGGCGGCTCCTTACTGAAATCGGGCGAGGAGTCTTCTTCTTTGGCGCGGACCTGGGATTCGGTTTTGACGCGGAGATAGTTGTCGAGCGCGTTGCCGTATCCGGCGTTGGTGGCGAGCCAGAGCGTACGGGAAAGCGCCGCGCGATCGTCGCCAAGAGGCATCTGAAGGCTGTTGACAGCTGAGGCGCGGTGGTTGCCGTGGGTGTTGTCGAGCTTGGGATCGCCGATGCGAACCTGAACGTCGGCCATGCGTACGTGGCTGGTGTTGCTGTCGGCCAGAGCACCGTACTGTGCGCGAATGGAGAGGGCGTTGATGTCGCTGATGGAGTAGCTAATGAAGTAGGGCGGGAGGAGCTTTTCTGGGTCTTTCTGATTGGAGCCGGACTGGTTTGGATTGGGCTTGCCGAGCGAGGTGAAGGCGCGCTGGAGTTCGCCGGTCATGGTGTCGAGGAGGACGGGCGAGGCAGGCACCGCTTCTTTTGCTATGGCGTGAACTTTCACCCTGTGCTGGGCGGGTGCAGAGAGGACGCACGACAGAATGGCCGTGGATATCGCCATGGCATGCACAGAGACTACTCGGCGCAGCCCGTGCAAATAGGGACTTCCCGGGAGGGTTTGGAACTTCTGACCTGAAAACATCGGTAAACTTGATTGTCTCAAATTCCTGATTCTCCCGAGGGAAAACTGGTGGCGTTTGTTCATCGGATCGTGATGGCTGGTATTGTGGCCGTTTTGCTCGTGGTGAGCGGGGCCGTTTCCGAGGCGCAGTCGGGCAAGGCAACGCCGGACTCGGCGAGTCGTGCAGCGCAAGCCGATGTGAAGGCGCAACCGCATGCGGAGCAGGCGTATTCTCTGCCGCCTGAGAAGCTTGCGCAGGCAAAGGCGCTGAACAGGATTCGCGTGTGGGTTGCGATTGCCGGGTCGGTGTGGGGGCTCATCGTGCTGTGGGCCTTGCTGGCAACGGGTACGGCTACGCGGTTAGACGTGTGGACGCGGGAAACGCTCAGACCGCGATGGATGCAGGGGATTGGTTTCTTTGGGTTTGTGCTGGTGGTTCTTGCCGTAGCAGATCTGCCGCTGGGGTTAATCGCGCATGCAGCAAGCCTTAAGTATCACGTGAGCGTGCAGCCTTGGGGGGCCTGGTTCGTCGACAACGCGAAGGGGTTGGGAGTTTCGCTGGCGATCGGGGTGCCGGTGGCGCTGTTTCTGAATTGGGTGGTGCGGAAGTCGCCACGGCGGTATTGGATATGGATATGGCTCATCTCCTTGCCGCTGATTCTGATCGGGACGTTTCTCGAACCG
>DATJEO010000221.1:0-4094 GCA_035496515.1 Occallatibacter sp. | reverse complement strand
AACGATCCTACTCGGTGAGGATAGCATCTCGAAGGCCCGTCTGCACTTTTCCGCAAGCGTTCTGGCTGTGGATATTGGGGATATCGGTCTGTGCGAGTACCGCGTTACCATCGACGACGCGACGAAGGCTCGCCGACGGCTAAGCACTTCAATGGTTGTATCGGCGGCGAAGCCGATGGATGTGGTATTAACACTGGTGCTCGCAGCCGAAGCGTGGGGGTGAGGCGAGCGGCTGGTTAAGCCCGTCGCAAGCGTGCAGACGGGCCTTCGAGGTGCTATCCTCACCGAGTAGGATCGTTCCTCACCTGGGCCGCGCCGCGATGGCTGCGGCCCATTTTTCTACGACGATGCTAGCCCTGGCGGCAGCGAAGCATTGGCTCTAGGGTAGACCACCACGCCTTGAACCTGAGCCGCGTTAGCAAGGCGACGGCCCTTCTCTCACCTAGCGGCGAAGCCCGGAGGTTCCCTTATGCGCCTTCACCAAAGTCTGCTCACGGCTGCGGTGCTTGCCATGGCACTTGCCGGCTGCACGCTCCCCGATTCTTACAAGCAGATTCAGGGTACGAACCCACAGACCCAGAGCACCAACCCCCTCGGTACTACCGCCATCAATGGGACTGGGTGGGGCACTAGCAGTTATAACGATTACCGCAGCGATTACAGGTCCAGTCCCGGGAGCGCCGTCCGCGCGCCGTCGGACTTCTAGGTCCCAAATAGAGGTGCCTCGCCTTCGGCAGCATTCTGCTCGACGCCTGGGAAGCGGCTACGGGGATGATCATGAAACGGCGGCTTCATGCGGATCCTCGCAAGCCAGCACCCCACTTCAGCAGTTACATCGCCGTTTATCCTTGGTGGCCCAAGAATGTTGCAAAATTTGCTCCGTAGGGTGTGGCGCTGCAAATTACGATATATTTGTGCCGTTCTTCTGTCTCTACTGCCCGCGCAACGCGGTTTTGCACTGGAACTAGTTTGTAGTCAGCGTGAGTTAATTCAAGGCGCTGTTTCGGTCCCCCTGCAGGTCCTGAAGGGAAACTGGATCAATCCCACTAATAACGAAAGATATGAATTTGACGATGCTGGAGGGGTTATTCGAACACGAGCAGATGGGGGAAAAGAAGTCGGTGTTCTGTTTGAAGATAAACTACAGGGCTGTGACTGCAAGCTTATGTATGAGGATGGTTCATCGGCTTACTACAAGATTGAGTATAGTGATAGCAGGTTGGTTTTCGGCCAGCGAACTTGCAGTGGGCAAAACGAATTTTTCTTGATGAAGCAAAAGTAATTTCGCGGCGGCTACAACCAGGTAGAGCATTGTCTGAGCCGAGCCGTTAGCTAGACCGCTCGCCCTCAACCCAATGCTAACCACCGACACCATGAGCTGGGATGAAGTTATGCACGCCCCCTCTCCTCAACCGCACGCGATGGACCACGAGCTGTTGAAGCAAGCGCAATCTCGCAGCTCGCGGCTCAACTTCTGGGAGGCGCAATTTCTGCGCTCAATATCGGGGCGGTTTTATGGGGGCCGCGCGCTCTCCGAAAAACAAAGGGCGAAGCTGCAAGAGAGACGTGGAAATGAAGAGTCGATAGAACCGTGGCCAACAGGCACTGCGTATGCGATGCGCCTCAACGCTTTTTAATTCGAATCTCACGCCCAAATAACTCAAAGGCTCGCAGCAGGAGCGGTGCAATTGCCGAAATAATCAGCACGGAATTCGACATCGACATTATCGCAACCGAAGGGTCACTGAATCTAGGTAGTGCAAAGCTTCGCAATCCATGCCGGAGGGGAGGCTCACCGACGGCCTCTCGCTAGGGCCAGTCGAACGGCAGATAAAGTCGAATTCCGACGCTCCAGTCAGGATTCATAGCATTCATCGGATTGTTCCCGTTCAGGAACAGCGCACTTCCGACGGTGATCCTGCCCCCATCTGCAAAGGGATGCGTCACGCCGATTTGCAACAGCTGGAATTTCGTCAGGCCTCGGCGTTGGTCCTTCGACAGCACATCCATACTAATCGCCGTGCTGAATCCCAAAGGTTGATCGAAAGCCAAGATCGCCCTGTATGTCTTCTTCTTCTTGGGATCCCTCCCGACATCGCCGAAAAGGCTGTCTCCTTCCTGATACTCATTGACCGATAGGCCAAAAAGCACGTCGCCGTACTCACTCGACCACAGCCGGGTCGAGATCGCCGGGGCGGGGGTCTCACTCCGCTGCACCGAATACGAGTCGAACCCGATCGCAATGGGACTCCCTGGAACCGCAACGAGGCGCAAAGGCTGCGGCCCCGGATCGGAATGAGGCAACGCCGACCACGGCAAGGCCATCTCATCTAATTGGGCTGCTTGCGCCGGAACGAGCACCGCGGCGACGACGCTAACAACGAGAGCGATCCACGGCGTATGAAACCGGCCTCTCCTGACGCAACCACAATCTTGCAGTGCAGCGTACTGAGCCAATCGACGCACCAAGGCCCAACTGCGTCGCTACGAGTTTCGATAGGTACGCAGTTTACGTACTGAAAACGTCGAAACTCGAGTGCTGGTTCTCTTATGTTTCTTTTATGTCGATGCGTCGGTCCTCGGGCATCCGAGATAACTCATCTGAGCAGTTAGATTTCGACTTATCCGAGGCTTGGTATGATTTTTAAATATGCTTAATTTGCAGTTTATGGCACCAAATCAGTCGCTTCCGATTTCTGATTGCCTCTCAGTTTACAGAGCGACTGGAGACAAATGGCGACGGCGACTCCTTCCCGCCGATGGCGGCGTCGTAGCGCCTCAGCATCAGACTGGCACACGATCAGTCCCTCCCCCACCACCCCGGATGTCTGCCGCCACTCATGCTGGTGAACTAGGAGCGTGATGCCGAATTTCAGAGATGTGGGAGTACCCTTCATTCCCCGACGATTCGCAACGACCGCACAACAACGAGGAGGGGCAGATGGGATTGGCCGACGAGGACACTGGCGGCAGCTCAGCGGAGGGCCGCATCGAGATCCGGCTGCACAAGATGCAACAGCTTTTCAACTCATTCGACCCATCGCCATTCATCAGCAAGGACCTTGACGACGAGGCCGAGGCCTACATCGTCGATTCCCTCGCCGAGCTGCCGCACGCGCGCTCCGCCGAATTGGTCATCCACCTGCCGCAAGCCGAGGTCGAGCTGCGCACGGCCACAGATCTCGCGGAGGCGATCCACGGCTATTTCGGATATCGGCAAGGGGTGACCCGCCACAAGCTGAGGGCGCTCTTTCGGATAGGCCGAACCTCGCTGCTCATCGGGCTGGTGTTTCTTGCCGTCTGCACATTGCTAAGCGAGGCGGTGAGCCGGGCCGAGTGGCCGAGCCTAGGCAATCTTCTGGAGCAGGGCCTTTTGATCATCGGCTGGGTCGCCAATTGGCGGCCTCTCGAAATCTTCCTTTACGATTGGTGGCCGCTAAGTCAGCAGGCCCGCCTCTACGGCATTCTCAGCCGCATTCCGGTCAGGATTCTGGCGAGTTGACATCGCCGAGACGCGCACCACCGAGCGCTACAGCCACGTCGTGCGCAACGCGATGCATGCCGTCGCCGAAGCATGCAATCCGGTGCGATAACCGAACGAGAGGTCGATCGGGCCAAGGTGCGACCCCAAACCTCTTGACCCGCACGGCCGGACCATACATTGGCGTCAGCAGCTTGTCCGCGCTGGTCATGTCGCGAATGTAGACCGAGCGACCCGAAGATCGCCAGTTGGGCGGTGTACCGTACCGGTCAGCAAACCGCAGTAGGCAATCGGTTCGCCGTAGGGCGAGAACAGCCGAAGCTTCCAAAGCTGACCATTGAACGCGGGCGTGGTGGCGGCGATACCGGCGGCGAATTGCGGATAAACCCGCCATGCTTCGTAGCCGCCCAAGTTGATTGTGGCGTCGATGCTGGCCATGCCGCGATCGGCAGCCCTCGCAAGAGCGCAGCGGCAAGCGTCATTCACCCACATTTACTTGAATACCGGAGTCGTTCTTGGTGCTCGCCGCCATTACCGCCATTTCGATCCGATAGCGCACCAGCCTCGGCGACATGCGGCCGGCGAAGTCTTGAGGCGCGATGTTCTCGAACCA
>DATJEO010000220.1:0-15748 GCA_035496515.1 Occallatibacter sp. | reverse complement strand
TACTTCGGCGACCTCGTCATCACCCGCCTCCTCATCCAGCGCGGCATGGCCGCCATCTACTTCGTTGCCTTCCTCACCGTCATTCGTCAGTTCAAACCCCTTCTCGGCGAACGAGGCCTGCTTCCCGTTCCCGAATTTCTCAGCCGCACCTCCTGGCGGGAAACCCCCAGCCTCTTCCATTGGCACTACTCCGACCGCCTGCTCGACGTCTCAGCCTGGTCCGGCCTCATCCTCTCCGTCCTCGCCCTCTTCGGCCTCACCGAACGCGGCTCCATCGCGCTCTCCATCGCCGCGTGGCTCGTACTCTACGTTCTCTACCTCTCGGTCGTGAACGTCGGCCAGAACTTCTTCGGCTTCGGCTGGGAATCCATGCTCCTCGAAGCCGGATTCTTCACCGCCTTCCTCGGCCCCACGCACGCCCAGCCCACCATAATCCCCATCCTCATCCTTCGCTGGATGCTCTTCCGCACTGAAATGGGTGCCGGACTCATCAAGCTCCGCCACGATCCCTGCTGGCGCGACCTCACCTGCCTCTACTACCACTACGAAACCCAGCCGCTCCCCAACCCGCTCAGCTGGTACTTCCACCGTGTACCGAACTGGATGCACCGCTTCTCTGCGCTCGTCAGCCACTTCATCCAGGTCATCGTTCCTTTCGGGCTCTTCGCTCCGCAACCCGTCGCAGCCATCGCCGGAGCGCTGCTTATCTCGCAACAACTCCTCCTCATCGTCAGCGGTAATTACTCCTGGCTGAACTGGCTCACTGTCGTCCTCGGATTTTCTGCGTTCGACGACCGCATCGTGTCCATCATCCTTCCGCTTCACGCGCATCCACTCATCGGCCGCCCGCTCGCCTTCGACATCGTTCTCTACCTGCTGGCAGCCGCGGTCATCGCGCTCAGCATCAAGCCCGCGCTCAATCTCATCTCGCCGCAGCAGATGATGAACTACAGCTACAACCCCTTACACCTTGTCGGAGCCTACGGCGCCTTCGGCCAGGTCGGCCGCGAACGCTACGAGATCGTCATCGAGGGCACCGCCGACCGCGTCATCACCCCCGCCACTCAATGGCGCGAATACGACTTCAAAGCCAAGCCCGGCGATCCCCGGCGCACTCCGCCACAAATTGCGCCCTATCACCTCCGCCTCGACTGGCTCATCTGGTTTCTGCCCTTCTCTGTCGTTGTTACCCCCAGCGGAATCCGCGTCCCCGGCTATAGCCGCTGGTTCTTCAACTTCATCCAGCGACTCCTCGCCAACGACCGCGATCTCCTCAGCCTCATGGGCCCGAACCCCTTCCCCGAGACACCTCCCGCGTTCGTGCGCGCACTGTTCTACCGCTACCGCTACACCACCCCCGAACAAAAACGCCAGACCGGCGCCTGGTGGTCCCGCCAACTCCTCGGCACCTATCTCCCACCCATGTCGCTCGAAGCTCTCAACAAACTCTGATCGCGGGAATGCGTTCACGTCAGCGCTTCACCGATCAATGAGCGACGGCGCCGATCTATTCGCTACTTAGGGAAGTAGATCGTGATCGTATCGGCATCTGCGTTGGCCGTGATGATCTCGCATCGCGGATCGGACGTAAGTCGCGCCATCGTCACTGATCCCCAACCTCCAGCAACGGGCAGGCTCCTTGACGTAAAGTGCCCGACTGCTCCCTGTCGGTAGAGCAGCAATGTCCGGCTCTCCGCGCACGAAACGACGATCGAATGGAACTTGCTCCCGCCGAGATCACCCGTTGCGACGCTATTCGCTCCGCGACAGTCATCTAGGGGGAGTGCCGTTCCTGGCATCGGTTTGAACCCTCCATGACCATCGCCGAGAAGCACCGTCACGGCATTCTCGAATGGCTTCGAGATATCTGGTTGATAAGGGATTACGACGAGGTCAGCATTGCCGTCGCCGTCAATGTCGTCGACTGCGACTTGCCATGGCTTGGCTCCTGCTCGGAAAGGTGAACCTGCCGCATCATGCAGTCCCCCTCGGCCATCGCCCAGGAGGATCGACACCGCGGAGTCGTCAAGGTTCGTCGTAACAACATCAGGGTGGCCATCGTGGCTGAAATCTGCCGCGCGAAGTCGCTCATACGGACGATGCCCTGTTGGGAAGAACTTTCCCGGCGTCTTCAATCCACCCGCCCCATCTCCCGCCAGAATCTCGATTTGATTGTTACTCCAACTGTCCGTGGCCACATCGAGTTTCCCGTCAGAGTTGAAGTCGCCCACGGCAACGCCATGCGGATGCGGATGAGAGTGAACATCGACCGGTGAGTTGGGAGCGAGCCGGAACCCACCATGACCGTCACCGAGAAACACCCGCAGAAATGGCGATTGGTGATTGGCAACAACAAGATCGGGATTTCCGTCTCCGTTCATATCGGCGATAGCGATGTCATTCGGAAGGTGTCCGGCAGGAAAGGGCGACCCTGGGGCAGGACGAACTCCACCCCGTCCATCGCCAAGGAGGACCATGATGCTGCCTGAATCGGTACTTTCAGAGCCGGCATTCGCCACGACAATATCCGGGTTGCCGTCGTGGTTCAGATCGGTTACTGAAATCCAGCGCGGACTCGGCCCGCTCTGAATGGTCACCTGACGAAACTCCGGCACCTGCGAGTAGAGTCTGCTCACAAGCAGGAGCACCGCAATTGGAGCCAGTGTTTTCACGACCGCACTGCAAGCGAGCTTAACGCAGCCATTCGGTCCTGGATAGCACCTCGTCGCAGCCCCTGAATCGCACACGCTCGTCATTCATCCAATCTCTGATGCGTCTCCCCGTCTCCATCCTCGATCTCGTCGGCATGCACCCCGGCGAAATCCCAGCTCCCGCCATCTCCCGTTCTGTCGATCTTGCGCAACACGCCGAGCAGTGGGGCTACCGCCGCTTCTGGCTGGCCGAGCACCACTCCATCGACGGCCTTGCCTGCTCCGCAACCGCCGTCCTCATCGGACATGTGGCCGCCGCAACCTCCACCATCCGCGTCGGCAGCGGCGGCATCATGCTACCCAACCACGCTCCGCTGGTCGTAGCCGAGCAGTTCGGCACTCTTGAAGCGCTGTATCCCGGCCGCATCGATCTCGGCCTCGGCCGCGCACCCGGGGGCGACTTCCACACCATGCGGGCTCTCCGCCGCGACCTCCGCCAGTCCGGCGACGACTTCCCCGAACTCCTCGCCGAGCTCCGCACCTACCTCGGCCCCGGCATCCCCAACCAGGCCGTCAAAGCTCTCCCCGGCCAGAACAGCAACGTGCCCATAACCCTGCTCGGCTCCAGCGACTTCAGCGCCCGTCTCGGCGCCCAGCTCGGCCTGCCCTTCGCCTTCGCCGCACACTTCGCCCCCGAGATGCTCCAGCACTCAACAAATCTCTACCGCACAAACTTCCGTCCCAGCGACACACTTCAGCAACCCTGGCTCATCGTTGCCGTTCCAGTAATCGTCGCCATGACCGACGAAGCCGCGCGCCGCCTCTTCACCACACCGCAGCAGCGCTTCCTCCGCCTCATCCGCAACCAGCCCGTCGAACTCCTCCCGCCCGTGGACTCAATGGATCCGCTCTGGAACGACTTCGAACGCGCCGCCGTCGAGAGCCGCCTTCGCGAAGCCATCATCGGTTCTGAAGCCACCGTCAAGGTCGGCCTTGAAGATCTCCTCACTCGCACTGGTGCCGACGAAGTCATCGCCGTCACTGACACCTGGGACCACAATGCCCGCCTCGACTCTTACCGCCGCCTGGCAAACGTAGCAGTAACCGTCGAAACCAAATCATCGGCAGGGATCGCGGTCTCATCGCGATGAACGTGACTAAGTCATAGTCCCTACGTCCCTGGTGCATATGTCCCCTGCCTCAACAAAATGGGCGGCACATTACCGTGCCGCCCAAGTGTTGTCGTACAAGCCCGTCAACTACGGATAAATCAAGATGAACGGGATCGGCCAATCCCTAATCCCTGTTCCCTAATCCCTGCTTTTTACGGATAAATTCCCCTGATGTGAATCGCCTCCGCCACGCGCCCGATCCCCAGCATATTCGCCGCAATCCGCATCGGAACAACGCGGTCCAGATGAATCTTCAGCACATCGCGGAACGACGTCTTCATCACCTTCTCAAGGCGGTTGTACACATCCTGCGCCTCCCAGAAGAGATGCTGCTCGTCCTGCACCCACTCGAAATAAGACACGGTCACGCCGCCAGCATTGCACAGAATGTCCGGAATGATGAACGCGCCTTTGCTCTCGAGGATGCGATCCGCAGCCGGAGTCAACGGTCCATTTGCAGCTTCGGCGATGATGCGTGCGCTCACAGAATTTGCATTTTCTGCCGTCACTGCATTCTCCAGTGCCGCTGGAACCAGGATGTCGCACTTCAACGCCAGCAGCGCCGCAGGATCGATCGGCTCGCTTCCCGGGAATCCATGCACGTGTCCGGCAATTGTCTTCATGTGGATCAGCTCCGGCACGTCGAGCCCATCCTTGTTGTAGATCGCACCCGCAGAATCGCTCACCGCGATCACCTTCGCGCCGGCTTCATGCAGCAGTTGCGCGGCAACTGATCCCGCATTGCCGAATCCCTGCACCGCAACCGTAGCGCCCTTCAGCGGAATGCCGAGATGCTCGCACGCGCACTGAATTGTATAGAACACGCCCCGTCCCGTTGCTTCATTGCGTCCCAGTGATCCGCCCAGGCTGATCGGCTTGCCCGTAACCACGCCCGGAATCGTATAGCCCTTCGTCATGCTGTAGGTATCCATGATCCAGGCCATCGTCTGCGGATTCGTGTATACATCCGGCGCCGGAATATCCTGCTGCGGCCCGATCAGAGGCAGAATCGCGCTCGTATACCGCCGCGTCAGGTGCTCGAGTTCGTGCTGCGACATATGCTTCGGGTCGCAAGTCACGCCGCCCTTGCCGCCGCCGAACGGAATGTTCACCACCGCGCACTTCCACGTCATCCACGTGGCCAGCGCTTTCACCTCATCCAGCGTTACCTGCGGATGAAAACGGATTCCGCCTTTTGCCGGGCCGCGCGCCGTCGAGTGCTGCACGCGATAGCCCTGAAAGCGCTTGATCGTTCCATCATCCATGCGCACCGGCACCGATACCGTCAGCACGCGCTCGGGATACTTGATCATCTCCCGCGTATCGTTATCCAGGCCCAGGGCGTCCGCTGCGGCATCGAAATTCTCCAGCGCAACGTCGTAGGCGTTATCAACAACTTTTGTTGCCAGCATTGATTTCCTCCTGTGGCCGCACCGAATACCTAAGCGGCGCAGGCTGGAGTCGGGTACTGCTCCCTCAGATCGAATCTGCCAGGGAGACGAGTTCCTGCTCGTGCCTCATCCGTGATTGGTAAACCGGGGTAAGCCAGTTCCAGTAAGCCTGCAGGTGTCCGCGCGTCGCGTCGAAATAAAGCTTCCGCAGCGAGTGCGTCACCGGTCCGATCACTCCGTCCTTCACCTGTCGATGATCGACGCGCACAATCGGCGCCACGCCCACAGCCGTGCCGGTAAAGAACAGTTCGTCACATATGTAGAGTTCGCTGCGATCAATCGGTCTTTCGATCACGCGCAGTCCCATCTCGCGAAATGCAAGTTCCATCACGCAGTTGCGCGTGATTCCCTCCAGCGCATTCTCCGTAACTCCGGGCGTTATCACCTTTCCATCACGCACCATGAAGAGATTGCACGTAGCGCCTTCCGCAACATGTCCGCTTTCGTTCAGGAATATCGCTTCGTCATAGCCCGCTTGCCGTGCGTCGTCGCTGGCTAATGCGCTGTTCACATAGGCGCCGCAGATCTTGGCGCGCGCCGGAATCGCATTGTCCTCGATCCGACGCCAGGAGCTTACGCCCGCATGAATTCCTTTGTCACTATGCAAATACTCCCCAAATGGAAGCGCCACAATCGCAAAAGCATTCTCGTCATCGGTGCTCACGCCCACGCGCTCCGCCGATTTGAACGCCAGCGGTCGCACATAGATATTGGTATGAAACGCGTTCTTCCGCATCAGCTCGACCGTAATCGCGCACAGCTCGTCGGTCGACGCGGGCACTTGAATCCGAAGGATCCCGCAGTTCTTCTTCCAGCGCTCGTAGTGCTCATGCATCCGAAGAATGAACAGCTCATCCTCCGTCGGAACCCAATGTGCTCGAATCCCCTCGAACACTCCCGTCCCGTAGTGCAGCGCATGCGTCAGGATGTTCACCTGCGCATCCTTGAGCGGCATGTACTTCCCGTCGAAATAGACAATCAGATTTGGATCCGCACTCGCTTTCATACAGCAACCCCTTTGCGCGCCCGGAAAAGGTCGCGCCCCCGCGCCAGAGCCCGTTCATCAAGCTCATACCATTTCGCCGACTTCACCAGCCTGCGCAGCGCCGCATCGATGCTCGCCTGCGGCAGCGCATTCGAAATTTCCAGCAACACCCCGAGCATCACCATGTTCGCCGCACGCGAATCGCCCAGCTCATCCGCAGCCCTGGTGAAGTTCAGCGCCAGCACCTTCAAGTCGTCCCGTTCGCAGTCTTGCGGAAATTCATCGCCGTTGTAGATCACCCATCCGCCCGACTTCACGCTCAAGTCGAACTTGCGCAGCGAAGGCTCGTTCATTGCCACCAGGAAATTCGGTACCGTCACGAGGGGTGAATCGATCGGCTCCTTCGACACACGAACATGACAGTTCGAAGTCCCCGAGCGCATCTCTGGCCCATACGACGGCAACCACGAAACCTCCAGCCCCGCATCCAGCCCCGCCTCGGCAAGCACTTCGCCCAGCAGCAGCACTCCCTGCCCGCCGAAACCCGCCACGCGTACGCGCAAATCCACATCGCTCCGTTCATTGCACGCAGTCGGAATCTCCGGCTCCGCATCATGCCTGATTCCAAGAATTCCTGGAATCTCCTCCAACGGCGGCGCGTGATTCGCATCCGTCCGCGGCTCCCGCTCCTTCGTGCGATCCACTACTACGCCGAGCGGATACGTCTTCTCCATCACATCCCGCACCCATCTCTGCGCATCTACCGCCGACATCTTCCAGATCGTCGGACAAGGCGATAGCACCTCAATCAGCGAGAAACCAAGACCCTTCACCTGGTTCTCCACCGCCTTCTTGATCGCCCTCGCCGTCTGCGCAATTTGCTTGTTATCTCCCAATGCAACGCGCTCGATGTAAACCGGCGCCTCCAGCGTCGCCAGCAATTCGCTCACCCGCAGCGGATAGCCTTCATTCGCTGCACTGCGACCGAAAGGTGTCGTGAGGCTCTTCTGTCCCAGTAGCGTTGTCGGCGCAGCCTGCCCGCCCGTCATGCTGTAGATCGCGTTATTGACGAAGATCACCGTCATGTTTTCGCCGCGATTCGCCGCATGCAAAATCTCCGCCGACCCGATCGCCGACAAATCGCCATCGCCCTGATAACTGATCACAATGCTGTGCGGATGGCTCCGCTTTACTGCCGTGCCCACCGCTGGAGCGCGCCCATGCGCTGCCTGCACGTTCCCCACATCGAAGTAGTTGTAGGCAAACACCGAGCATCCCACCGGGCTGATCAGCACCACACGATTCTGAATTCCAAGCTCGTCGATCGCTTTTGCCAGCAGCTTGTGTACATTCCCGTGCCCGCATCCCGGGCAATAGTGCGTCTGATGTTGCAGTTCTTCCTTCCGCTCGTAGGTCTCGTAGAAAACCTTCGATTTCGAATGCACCACCTCATACTCCGACTCCGCAAAGCTACACATGAGCCACCTGCTCTCTCGCGGCGTGCGCCATCACGAACTTCAACACTTCCTCGTGCGACGGAACATTGCCGCCCACTCTGCTGAGGAATTCCACCGGCTTCGCTCCATTCAGCGCCAGCCGCACATCCTCGATCATCTGTCCATTGCTCATCTCCACCACGATGAACGACTGCGCACTTTTTGCCAGCTTCTGGAAGTCTGCCGTCGGGAATGGATACAACGTGATCGGCCGCAGCATTCCGACCTTCAGCCCCATTTCCCGGGCTTGGGCCGTAACCGCTTTCAAGATGCGGGCTACAATTCCGTAGCCGACAAGCACGATATCGGCGTCCTCGGTATGCCAGTGCTCCGCTCGCGCCTCCCTCTGCTCGGCCCTTCGATACTTCGTCTCCAGCGCGTTCACGTGAGCCTCAAGATCGTCCGTCCCCATATGCAGCGATGTGATCATGTTCGCTCGCGTTTCTTCCGTACCCGCAACCGACCAGTACGGCAGTTCCGGCAACACCGCGGTCTGTGCGAATTCCACCGGCTCCATCATCTGTCCCACAAAGCCATCCGCCAGAATCACCACCGGGTTCCGGTATCGATCCGCCAGCTCAAACGCCAGCGCCGTAAGATCCGCCATTTCCTGCACCGAGTAGGGCGCCAGCACGATCGTCCGGTAATTCCCGTTTCCGCCGCCCTTCACCACCTGGTGATAATCACTCTGCTCCGAAGCGATATTCCCCAGCCCCGGCCCGCCCCGCGAAATGTCTGCGATCACGCACGGCAGTTCGGCACCGGCCATATAGCTGATTCCTTCCTGCATCAGGCTGATCCCTGGGCCGCTCGATGCCGTCATGCACCGCACACCTGCAGACGAAGCGCCGTACAGCATGTTGATCGCCGCGACCTCGCTCTCTGCCTGCAGAAATACGCCGCCAGCCTGCGGAACGTAAAGCGCGGCTGTCTCTGCAATCTCGCTTGCCGGCGTAATTGGGTATCCGTAAAAGGCGCGGCACCCGGCCAGGATCGCGCTCTTCACAATCGCTTCATTGCCCTTCATCAATTGCTTGCGCATGCCAGGGCCTCCTCGCGTTCCACCGCTACTCCGCGCCGCAAACGCAGAACCGTGATCGCTCCCGGCTCAGGACACGCCAGAAAGCAAATGCCGCATCCCGTACAACCAGTTCCGTTGTAGGTCGCGGTCCGGTAACCGTAGTGATTCAGCCCATCGCTCAGATGGATAGCCTTCGGTGGGCACGCCTCGATGCACAGTCCGCATCCCTTGCACTCGTTCACATCAACGCGCAGCAGACCTCGGTCCCGTTTCATCGCGCCTGTCACATCTGTGATCGTCATTGCTCTCCATCTCCAGAACAGCGGGTGCCCCATGTCTCCCGGTTCTGGAGACATGGGATACCAATTACGCGCACACCGGCTTCCTCTCCAGGTAATGCGCTCTCACCGCAAAATCTTCCAGTTCCTGCTTGAACCGTGGATCCGCGACTCCAATCAACGCCTCGGCCCGCTCGCGCAGTGTCTTTCCATGCAGGTAGGCAATGCCGTGCTCCGTCACTACGTAGTGCACATCTCCACGCGATGTCACCACGCCCGCACCTGGATCCAGAACCGGCACGATCCGCGACACCTTGCCTCTGCACGCGGTCGAGAGCAATGCAATAATCGGCACTCCACCCCGGGAGCGCGCCGCACCGCGAATAAAATCGGTCTGCCCGCCGAAACCGCTAAAAGCCCTCGTCCCCAGCGAATCGGCGCACACCTGGCCAGTCAAATCCACCTGCAGCGCCGAGTTGATCGCCACCATGCGATCGTTCTGCGCCACCACAAACGGATCGTTGACATACGAAATCGGCTTGAATTCAAATGCCGGATTCTCATGGATGTAGTCGAAAATCTTCTGCGTTCCCAGCACGAACCCAGCTACAACTTTCCCGCGATGCAAGGTCTTGCGGCTTCCGTTGATCGTTCCCGCCTGCATCAGATCCACAACACCGTCAGGACACATTTCCGTATGAATTCCAAGATCATGTTTGTCGTCCAGACAATGCAGCACAGCCTCCGCTATTCCTCCGATGCCCGGCTGCAGCGTAGCTCCGTCCGGAATCAGGGACGCCACATTGCGCGCCACTTCCAGATGAGTATCCGTGAACGGCTCTGTGCGCATCTCCAGCAGCGGCCGCGAGGTTTCCACAAACATCGAGATCTGGCTTACGTGTACGGCTGTGTCGCCATGTGTCCGCGGAGCGCGCTCATTCACCTCTGCAATTACGGTCTTCGCAAACCTAATTGCAGTCATCGTGCAATCCACCGTCGTGCTCAGGCTTACGAACCCGTGCGCATCGGGCGGCGACACCTGCATCAGCACCACATCCAGCGGCAATGCTCCAGATTCGAACAGCCCTTCGATTTCGCTAAGAAAGATTGGCGTGTAATCCGCTCGGCCGGCTGCGACCGCCTCACGCACGTTATCGCCGAGAAACAATCCGCGGTGCCGGAAGTGCCCCTCATACTCCGGCCTCGTATACACCGCCTCTCCCAGCGTCTTCATGTGCACCAGTTCCACATCGAGCAGCTCCGGCGCGCGCACCATCAGCGCATCGATCAGCGGCTTCGGAGTCCCACAGCTGGGCTGAATCCAAACCCGGTCTCCGGATCGAATCGCTCTAACAGCCTGCGCAGCGCTCACGCACCTGTTTCGGTAATCCTCACGCCAGTTCACAATCTTTCGTCTCCAAGGCAAATCACCTAACATTCGCAGGGCGAGCAGCAACTTACAGCATCAGAGGGCACCCTCTGAAACCCGAAATATGTTGCTCTCGCTCGCCGCGTTCGGACTGTGACAGCAGTCACCTCAGACCACCGGAAAAACAACAGTTGTGTGGCTTGCTGTCCGCCTGCAGAACCAAGGAAAACGCCCCCGAAAAGTTGCGCATTGAAGGCGCAGTCCCGCATGCAGATCGCCTGAGCGATCTCTCATCTGGCCCACTGCAACTCTCCTCGCGAGAGAACTTTGTGCATTTCCACACACCTCGGAATGCCACTAGGTACAACCAACGCAACTCAGCTTCACATCTGACTTGCTGTAAGAACTTGTGCGTTCGCCCCAGGAGAGGAAAATATATGAAGCTTACAAATACTCATCGCCACTTCCTGCGCAGCTCGGCCGCCATTCTGGCAGGCGCCCTGATCGTTGCAGGCTGCAACAAGCCCGCTCACCCCGACGAGAAATCTCAGGTCAATGACGCTCTGAAAAACAACAATCTCAGCGCCGTCAGCGTTTCCCAGGATCGCGACAAGGGCGTTATGACCCTGAAGGGCGATGTGGACTCAATGGACCTGAAGAACCAGGCTGAAAACGCCGCCAAGCAGGCAGCGCCGGACTACACCATCGCCAACGAGATCGGCGTTCGTCCTCCAGGAGAAAGCAACGCTGGCTCCGTCGCCTCTAACCTCGATAGCGCCATCGAAGACAACTACAAGGCCATGATTAAGGCCCACGCCGCTCTAAATGACCAGAGCATCCGCGCTTCAGCAAAGAACGGAACGCTCGTACTCAAAGGTTCCGTGAAGACAGCCAAGCAGAAGAAGGAAGCTGAGGACCTCGCCAAGAAGGTTCCCAACGTTCAGCAGGTCGTCAACGAGCTCGAGATCAAGACGGACAAGCACTCGACGACAGCATCCTAAAACGACCTTTTAGCTCCCTGGTCTGAAGGGCCGAATAGTAGATAGATTTATACCTCAGTGTCGCGTTGCGAATCGGGGCCCCGGCAGCCAACCCTCTGCCGGGGCTCAACAGTTTCCCGAATCCGCTCGCGAGAGTCGCTCTGTCCCACTCTGAACTACACATCGCCGTTATGTGCTGTCGCACACACTCCTCCCCCTCGATCTCAGCCATCATGGCCTCACCTCATCGGTGGAGATCCGCATATGCACATCTTGCGGTGGCTGTATCCGTTCGCGCAGGGACTCGGTCTCGGCATCATTGCGATGCTTCTGCACGAGTGTGGTCATTTGATCGTCGCAGTCGCGCTTGGCCTTCGCGTTAAAAACATCGGCATGAAGTGGAACAAAGGCCTCTACACTGTCCGTCAGCAGGGCACGCCGCTCCAGAACCTTCTCGTCGCAGCCGCTGGCCCACTCACCAACCTTCTGCTCCTCACTACTGGAGCCGGAATCCCGCTCTTCGGACTCGCAAATTTCTGTTACGCGCTCGCGAATATGCTCCCAATCGAGGGCTCCGATGGCTACCGGATCGCCCTGTGCTGGCAGCAGCTTCGATCCGGACAGGTGAAAGAGAGACGTACCTGATCTCGTTCCCTCTTTCAGATCCCGATCCTTTGCGGGAACGAGGGTACCCACCGCGCCTGTGCTGCAGGTCACCCACACTGCCCTGACGGGTCAAAAGGGACACGATGTTAGTTGTACTTTTGTTACCACGATCGTGCGATGAACCATTCTCCCTAAATAGCTAGACTTTGAATCGTAGACAGCTGGAGAGAGACGCCATGAAAGAGAACGTTCGGAAAGACGTTTACCGCTTCGCATACGATGAGGCATCGACTGAACTGCGCAAGATCCTGAAAGCCTTCGAGCAGCTGTGCGCTCAGAAGAATCGCGTCGAGAAGCTTATGGAAGTCCTCAAGCCCGAAGTGGGCGTCACTGAAGACCCCGACGACGGTAAACAGGTGAAGAAAACCACTCATCTGCCATATTGCACAGTCGTCACTCGTCTTACCGTGCTGTAGCCTGAACTCCTTTCCCTGGATCTGTCTCTTTTGACTTTTGAACTTTTCCCCACCTTCAGCCGGACGTGACCCCAGACACGTCCGGCTGAAACATTTTTGAGGTCACCCCCCTTTTGGCCCTGCCCCCCGTGCTTGCAGTGCATACCGAAGTAATTCGCTTCCCGGTTACGTCCTCCATCCTCTTTCTCATGTTCTGGTTGAATTTGACCTCCTAACCTGAGAGAATCCCATCCTGCGATCGGTTTCTCCCGCCCGTGGGACACCCCCTGTCCGGCACCCGATGCCGGGGTTCCCACCGGGCGTGCGGACACCCCGCGAAGGGGGAGTAAGGCTAAATCCCTGAAACCATGGATATATGAACACCAGAGGCTTCTCTGCATACAATCTGGCACGCGGGGCTCTCCTCAACTCCAAGCTGACCCTCGCCGACAGTGGCAACCAGCCTCTTAAGCTGCTCGACATCGTCGTGAGCGGCATGGGTATGGACCCAACTGCCGGCCTCTGGCTCACACCTCTCCATGCCATACCCGCCGTTCCTCGAGTATTCCCGTTCGATCTGATCTATCTCGATAAGGAATATCGGGTGCTGGACATCGCCGAAATGGGTCCGGGCATTGAATTCCCAGCATTTCACGCGGAAGTGGCCAGTGCGCTGGTCCTGCCCTCGGATACTCTCCGCCGCACACATACAGCGCCCGCCGATCATCTCATCGTCTGTGTTTCCAGCGAGTTAGAAACCCTCCTCGCTGCGGCTTCCCTGCCCTCGTCGGATACTGCGCAATCTGTTCACGAATCGGTCGTTCCCGGCGCGCTCCCGGCGATCAAGCCGTCCAGGCCCGCCATTATCGAACTCGCCCCGGAAAAGCCATACGTAGCCCCATCATCGCCCGTCAGTGCCTTCGACGAATCCATTCTGACCGCTGTGGCAAAGGTGGCCGAAGCACGCAATACCATGGAGCCGAAACCACCCGCCCGGCAATCAACTGATCCGGGGCCCTCCATTGCCATAACTGAAGCGGTCCTCGACTCGCCCCGCAAAATCCAGCCCGCCATCATCGAGCACCGCATTGATCCTGAAGATCTCTTCTCCAACTGGGTAGCTTCACCGCCGCCAATGCCCCAGCATGGGCGAATCACCATTCCCGAACCACCTTCTCCGCCTAAGCCTGAAATTCCTGCGCAGGAGACCGGACCAGAGATCGTCAGGCAGAACGGCCGAAAGCATTCTGTCTCCGCCAAACCGGCGGCTGATCCCGCGGCGCAGTCTCGTGAATCCCGCGCCGCCTCGACCTCGCCGACTGCTTCGGCCTCCAAGGCTCAGTCCCGGTTGAAACCTGAGACCTCGGATAGGCCCGCTCCGCCAGCCAGATCGAGAACTGCCCCCGTCAAGGCTGCCGCGCCAGCGGATGCTCCTGGCAAGACGCTCGCGATACCTCCAGCGACCACCTTCACCGCCGTTCCTTATGGCATGTGGCAGGTCAGTATGCCGACTGCCGTCGCTCCCATGACGGGTGCCAAGTCTCCCGAGCCGGCGAAAGTGGCCCCGCCACCCAATAGGACTATCGGTACAAAGCAGCCTGCTCCCAAAACACCAGCCGGTACCTCCGCAGCCATCGATCGACCCAGGTCATCGGCGGACTCGAAGGTTCAAGCTGATCCACAGCCCGCTCTGAAGCCGCAGCCGAGCACTCAATCTGTCCCGAAAACCGAAGCGATCGTGAATTCGCCGAGGCCCGCAATTCGCGACGAAGCCGCCTCAGAGGTCCACAGGCCCGGAGATTTTGTAGCGTCGCTGCAGGAGAAGCTCCAGCGCGTCCAGCAGTTCCGACCGGCACACCCTGCCTTCGCCGAAACCACGGTCGAAGAGTCCACTTCCGCGAGCACCAGTTCCGCGCCGGCTCCGCCCTCGCCCCTGACTTCCCGGCAGGCCCCCACAGAAAGTCCGGTTCCGACAAGGCAGGCAGTTCCAGCGCGCCAGCCTGAGCCCGACGCAAGGACTTCTGCCGCGCCAATCCCCAAATCCAAACCCGCAACGACCGTCCCTGCAAAACCTAAATCAGAGCCTGCCGCTCCGGGTGGTTTCCGCTCAAGGTTTAAGCAGTGGCTGAATCCTGCATCCTCCCCAAGCGATCGCCGCAGAGCCACACGACGCTATGTGCCGGGTATGGTCGCCCACTACTTCACCGGCGGAGCCCCAAAACCAAAGAACGTGGCCGACATTAGCATGAGTGGAATGTATCTGCTCACCGACGACCGCTGGATGCCTGGCACCATGATCCAAATGACCCTGCAAAAGCCCTGTGCCCAGGGAGAAAAGAAGCAGTCGATCAACGTCCTCTCGCGCATTGTGCGCCGGGGCTCCGACGGCGTTGCCGCCGAATTCGTCATGCCCGATGCTCTGAGTCATATCAGCCACGATATTCAGCCCTCCCAAGCCACGGATAAGTTCGCGCTCGCCCGATTCCTCTGACCTGCTCCCTAGCACGAAGGTTCATACCCCCAAAGTAACCTCCATTTTGGGTGCCCACGTAGTTCTAACCATTCAACTTACGAGGGATGGCACACGACTCTCCCGAGTGCTACGTTGAATGCTCGAGCGGCAAAAAGCCGAGTTACCACTGGTGCACGTCAAAGGAATCTGCCACTATGAACGTAGAAATCGACGGCGGTACTCAGACATCTCAAACACTTCCAAAATTCGCTGAGATCACAGTCATCAATTCTGCGAACCCCCCATCGGAGAGAACCATGACGCCACCCCCCCTGAAGGAGCCGCTGATGAAGCGGCTGATCCGTTGGATCTGCCCGGATCAGCGCGTGGCTAATCGCCACACCATGCCGCCCCTTACTGCCTGGCTAGGCATGGTCCGGTCCTCAAAGGAGTACAAAGTCGGGGACGTCAGCGTCGCGGGCTTCTACATGATCACCGAGGAACGCTGGATCCCCGGCACCTCGTTCCCAGTCACCCTGGAACGCACTGACGAGGAAGGCATGGGCCGCAGTCTCACCGTCCACGCCACGGTCGTCCGCATTGGCGATGACGGTGTAGGGTTCACTTTCCAGCAAAAGGCCGCCGTTGAGGAGACCGGCGACGGTCCAACTGGCGCAAACACCCGCATCGATCTCACGAAACTCGCGCAATTCCTCAAGGGCCTCCCAATGGCTGCTCCGGACTCCAATCAGTTTGAAAGGGCATCCTGATATTCGTCCTGGGGTCTCCATCAAGGAATCTGCAACTGCTTGCTTTGAATCACGACTTGGGT
>DATJEO010000219.1:0-8373 GCA_035496515.1 Occallatibacter sp. | reverse complement strand
GGCCGTGAACTTGCTGAACTCCTTGTCGGCGTAGTAGCCCTGCCGATAATCGAGCTTTGCGTCCAGGGTCTGGTTATTTAGTGAGATCTTAACGCGACGGAAGTGGCCGTTCTTGGCGGGATTCGTTGTGTAGTAGCCGATGATGTAGTAGTCAGAAATCGCGTCCTGTGCCTGTACAATTCCGCGATCGAGATCGTTCGCATCCAGCAGCGCCTTGCCGCCGGTGTCTGCCGCGAGCGAGTACATCGTGTCCTGCGACATCTTGAACTCGAAACTAACCGCGTTTGCCGCCGCACCCGTATAGATGCCGGCGTTGCCCTGCGAACCCTGGGTCGCGTCGCCCAGCGGCGCCTCCGCGACGAGACCGCGTGCATCAATGGGCCAGAACGAGACCCCTGCCTTGATCGCAGCATCTACCGTCGCGTGAAGCTGCGCCTGGTTGTCTACGCCGTTCAGCCGCAGCCCACCGGCAAAGTAGATCAGCGACTTCTTCTCGTTGAGCTGGCCAAGCATGTGCGCGGCAGTTTGAAGTGCAGCCAGTTGGCGGTCAGTGTTGAAAATGTTGAATTCGCTGTCATCTTGGCCAAAGGCCGAGCCGGTGTCAGAGCTGCTGGCGTCACTGACCTCCTCAGCCGAATCCTGCCCTTCGCCCACGATCATGGTTTCAAGGATGCTGAGCAGCCTATCGCGATTGGCAGTGAAGTCCTGCAGTATGTCCACGGATCCAGCGTCGTAACGCATGATCGCAACCATGTCCACTGAGGTCATTTGCTTTCGAATAAACTTCTCTGCCGCCTGCAAGGCGCGAATCTGGTCGGCCGGTCGCATTGCTGACATGTCAAAATACAGAGCCAATAGCCGGCGATTCTTATAGCGTTCGTTCTCCGTCGTCTCTGGCGCGATGCGCTCGCGGGCAAGGCGCTTGTAGATCTTCACATCCTCATCGGCTCGCTTCGATTCGGGCAGAGGCTTGGCGTTGGCCGCCAGATTCTGATGCTCGAAGAACTTGATCGTCTGCGGCACGTTGTCTTCGGTCACCGTGAAGTCATTCGCCGTGAGTCCGTGAACCGGATTGCCTTGCTTGTCTTTGACGACGACAGCTTCGACAACTAACTGCACCTTCACTGCGAGTGTGTAATTTTCTTGCGCGTCTTTGGAACGATTCTGTCCGATCTGCTGTGCGTTCGATGGGCCTGCAAACGCGATCATGAGCAATGCAGCGGCGAGTCTACGCATCAGAACCTCACCCGCATAGTGACTTGCAGACTGCGCATCTGGTTTACGGATTGGGGCAGGCCGAACTGTGTGCTCTGCACAGTCGTATTCCAGCTGGTAAACACTGGATGGTTCAGCAGGTTGCTTGCGTCGATTCGTGCATCGAGGTAGAAGTGTTTATCGGGCCGAAACGTCCGCTGCATCGCCCCGTCGAGACTGAAAGTGTTCGGTCCGGCGATGGAATTCCGTCCCGCGTTACCCCAGGATCCAGCGACGGGAGCAGTGAACGCGAAGGCGTTCAAACGCGCGCCATTCTGGCCGCCATAGATCGGAGCGCCAGTCCGATCAGGGCGAAGTGGGCCAATCCAGCCGGTACCCGGCACAGCAGCAGGAAATATGGGAGTTTCGGGCATGCCGCTGCCGACGCTGAACTGCGTCATTATCGTCCATTCCTTTAGCGCTCGACCACACCAGCCTCCCAGCAGCGTGCCGCCTTCGAGTCCCTGGCCAGTGGTGTATTGCGCCTGAAGGTTCAACAAGTGTCTCTGGTCGAAAGAAGACAGAGAGCGTTCGGCTCTCAAGTCGAGCCAGTTCTGCGCTACTTGAGCGTTTGTGGCAGACGTGGTCTGGGCAGGTTCGGCTGCGAACTGTGTCTGCGCCGCGCCAGATTGATATCCCTGGCCTCCAAGCGACGCATCGTTGTCGATCGACTTGGAATATGTGTACATGAGTGAAGCTGCAAAGCCGGCCCGCAGTCGGCGACGTAACTGAAGCTGACCAGACTGTCGCGTCGAGTTGCCGCCCGACGTTTCATAGATAAAACCCGAAGGGCACCCCGGGCATGGATCAGTTCCATGGAGTGGATAGCTATTGGGCAAGAACTGCTGAACGCCGTGCGTGCCCTTCACGCCCATGTACGTGGCCGTCATCTGCAGTGCCCATGGCAGATCGCGCTGGACTGCGAGTTGCCAAACCTGCGCGTAACCAACGCGGAAATTCGGATCAATACCGAACGTGTCGGGTGTGGTGGTACCGCATTTCGTGAAGCCGTCCGCAAGAGTCAGCGGACAGGCGACGCTGTTCTGTTGCTTCAGGCTTTTTGACAGCGGAGCCTGCTGCGCGAGTTGCAACATGGGTGTGAGGTAGACCGAAGTGTCGTGATAAATGCCGTAACCACCGCGAATGACGATTGTCGATGCAGGAATTGGACGCCACGAGAATCCGATGCGCGGTTCGATCCCTGAGCGATCTGGGTGTACGAGTGAGTGCGGGTACGAGCGGCCGGTTACAGGGCCGACTGGTTCGGATGCAAGCACCGGGGCTATCTGAGTGAAGCCGGATGCCGCATCAATGTTCACTAGCCGATTCTTCAGTTCCGTCATCGGCGCGCCGTATTCGTAACGCGCGCCGGCATTGATTGTAAGGATAGGCATTACGCGCCAATCATCGGTGGCGTACGCATCATAGACAGTCTGGCGGAAGTACTTATCCGGGTTTCCGAAGGCGATAGAGCTTGTGTCGGGGGCACCGATGAGAAAGTCGGCAATGTCTGATCCCGTGATCTGTCCAGTGAATCCGAAGCTCCCTCGGGGGTCCTGCTGGAAGAGCTCATTGAACTGCTCTTTGCGGAGGTCGCCGCCAATGGTAATGTTGTGCCGTCCCCGGTACATTCCGATCGACGCCGAGTATCCGTCCGTGCGGTTGCGATTGAATGCACTCTGTGCATCAGAAAGCGAAGCGATGCCGCTGTTGAAGCCGAGTGCAGGTGGCCCCCAGTTCGCAGAGTCCTGATTGTTTCCGGTGATACCAGCAGCGCCCGAAATGTTCTGCTTGTTTGAGAATTCTGGTCGCACCAGCGCACGGAGCCGGCTGAAGTGATAGCCAGCATACAGGAAGAGATGTGGATTCAGACGATGCGACCAGTTGACATTCGAATTCAGGCCGAGCGTGTCGGTTGTGTCGACGAAGCTGAATAGATTTACATCATCTGCGCGGATGCTCTCGAGATTGAACGTTCCATACACCTGGTCGCGCTTGCCGATCGTCTTGTCCATGCGCGATTGCAGAGTCTCTTGGTGGCTGCTGTTCAGCACGGGAATCTGAAAGTTGTAGAGAGGATTGCCCGTTACGTTCGGCAATGGATAAAGATTGAGAAGCGCCGCTGCCTGCGGGCTGACCGGGACCTGATTGTCTGCGAAGGGCCGGCCTGTGCTCGGGTCAATGATGGTTGCAGGCTGCCCTGTGGCTCCCGCAAGGTTGCCCCCGCGTTCATCGAGGGTAGGCACCAGTGCAGATTGAGTGAGCGCGGTGTGGTTGCGCGTCCATTGATAGCCGATGAAGAAGTTGGGCCCATTGCGAGGCAGCAGATGCGGAACCTTAAGCGGTCCGCCGAACTGAAATCCAGCAGTAAAACGATAGTAAAGAGGCTTCGGAGTTGAGAAGCCGCTCAGCGAGTATTGCCGCGCATCGAGCGCCGAGTTGTCGAAGGTGAAACGCAAGCCACCGTTGTAAAGGTTGTGCGTGTTGAATCGGCGATTTCCGAACGCGCGGTCCAACGAGTACTGCGACGTGGCCGCGTTGTTTACGCTTCCGTTCACTAGAAAGCCGTCGTTGCTGTCCTGGTTGGCATCACTAGCGGGTTTCGGAATCTCTGCGGTCTGCGGCGCACCTGGATCGTCGGGCTTCTTCTCGGCAGATGTTGTGAGCACTGGAGCCGGAGCAGCAGGGAGTGTCGGAGGAGCGGCTGCAAGAGCTTTCAATTCCGCGATCGGCAACAACTTGAGTTCCCACTTCGCTGGTGACATCTGCGGCGTGATTGTGACGTCGGCTTGGAGGGTTGCGAAGCAGAGCATCTTCACTTCGACTTTCCAGTCGCCATCCGACAGGTCAGCGAAACGAAAGACGCCGCCTTCATCCGTAGTCACGCTGAAGCTCTTGTCGCCTTGAGTGACCGTGACAGTGGCGCCCGGAACAGGAAGGCCGCCGAAGTTGACCTGCCCGGAATAAACGGATGCGCGAGCGCAGAGCGACACATACGCGCAGATCATCGCAACGATCAGGACTCTGCTGATCTTTCCCGCACGTGTTTTCACTCACCACTCCGCAGTCGCTTCAATGGGGGAAGGCCCTCTCGCTAGTTTTCCGTGGGCAGGTCGATGTGGTCTATCACGATCACATCCACTTTGCCCTTTTCCGACTGCAGTTTCAAGCCAAGCTGTTCCTCGAGAGCGGTGAAGAGCGTAGGGCCGTTCGGATCTACCGGCGCATCACCCTGAGGCGGCGGTCCGCCACGAGCGGGATCCATTCTTGGCATCGAGCCTTCGTCCGGAGTCCATTTCAGGGTGTAGTCGTAGTTGCCGGTGAGTCCGGTATTATTCACGACTGTTCGCCCGACCATGTTCGATAGAGCATGAGCAAGGAAGTCGGTGGTGCCCCCACTAGCCTCAAGGGAGCCGGGGCTCATCCTCATCATGCCCGGACTGCCGCGCTCTCTCGACAACCGACCACCAGCTTCATTCGGTGTCGCTAGACCGCCTTGCGCAGCGCGAGTCCTAGAATCAGCTGGGCCCGAAGCGGTTGATGTCTTGAGCTTCGGGCCACCCTTCGACAGTACGAGCGCATACATGGGCAACTCGCGGTTTTCGTGATGATACTTGAGGCCGAATCGCTCCTCCAAAAGCGGCAGTAGCATCGCGCTCCGTTGTTCCATCTTCAGCTTGTCGAGCTTCGGGGCATCCTCGGGAGCAACTTTCGTGGCAATGTCAAAACGCTTCGAGCGGGCCCAGTCCGGCTCGCCCACAATGCGATCGCGCTCGACTCCGAAGGCCTGCTGAAGCAGCATCTGCACCTGGACTCCATTGAACTCTGCTCCATCAGGCGTCATCATCATCCTGATTCGCCCGTCCTCCTCCGAAGATGGCTTGATGGTTGCGACCTCATACTTCGGAAGGTCAGGAGTCCATGCGTAGGTTTGCGTTGTATTTCCTGAGGCGGCCGGAGCTTCCTGGCCATGCAGCACTCCGAATCCAATCGGAGCCGCAATAAGCAGCAGTCCAGCCGAGAACAAGAGGCACTTGCGCCCGAAAGTCAGTGCTGTTCCGGATCGCTGAGTCATGATGCGCAGTATGCGCTGCTTCAAGTCGGCGCCAGAAACGCCGGAGACGCATGCCGCCGCCGGTTCCATGCAGAACGAGCAGACCTTCAAGATGCTCTCAGCATAAGCTTCGGGCCGCGAGTTCTGTTGGAGCACCCGCTCATCGCATGCCCGCTCGCGTTCTTCGCTCAACCTGACGCTCATATACCGCACAAGAGGGTGAAACCAGAAGATCGCTTCGATGAATGAGTGGATTGCTGAGGTTAGATTGTCGCGGCGGCACACATGCTCGATCTCGTGCGCCATGATGGCCTCAATCTGCGCATCATCGAGTCGGGCAGAGAGTCCTGCCGGCCAAAGCAGAACAGGACGAACGATTCCGAAGATGCCGGGCTCCATTTCACCAGACGACAAGAGAAGACGGATACCAGAAGGAACACCTGCGTTGCTCATTGCGTGGAGAAGCGCATCGAACTCGCGCCCGACGGTGATCTCTTCCGCAGCCCTGGTCATGCGCAATGCGCTTTTCCACCCGGAGATCCATCTGGCTAGCAGCACAACAAATCCGCAGAACCAGATTGTGCATGCAAATGCCCACACGATAGACAACGAATGTGCAGGCGACGGAGAAGAGGCCGCAACCGAGATTGCAGCCTGCGCTTGCCTCAGCGGCCGCGTGAATTCCTCGACAATCGTGTAGATTTGCCCGCCGTTGCTTGTACCCGGCTTCGACCAGCACGCCCCTAAATATGCCAGAACCTGAAAGGGAAGCAGAAACTTGAAGGACGCGACAAGCCAGACCGCGTAGCGAACGCGGGCCGAATTATTTCGGAGCGCGAGAGTGAACAGCCACGCGAGAAGCGCCACAGCCGTCGATTGCCAGAGATGATTGAGCAAAGCGGTCGCCGGGCCTGAACTCAACAGATCGGATGTCATCACGATTCACGCTCCTTGCTGAGATGGCGAAGCAGCCGCTCCGCCTCTTTTACGTCCTCGAGCGAAAGCTTGCCCGACTCGATCAGGTGGGTCATGACGGGCTGAGCTCGGCCACCGAACAGGTTGAGCAGATCGTCCATCAACCTGCGCTGTGCCGAATCCCGCGAAATCGCGGGAGCAAAGATGTGGAAGTTGCCAACCTTCTTGAGACGATGAACCACGCCTTTACCCTCCATCCGGTAAACCGTGGTCTGGATGGTGGTGTAAGCGGGGCGCTTCTTTTCAGGGAACGATTCCTGGATCTCGCGAATGGAGCACTCGTTCTTCGCCCAGAGTGTCTCCATGATCTTGAATTCGAGTTTGGACAGTTTGGCTGCGGGCACCTTATCTCCTACATATGTAGTAATAGGTACCACGTCTGTTTGTTTCCGGTCAACACCGTTCGTCACAATGCTTCAGAGTTGAAGCTGTCGTTCTCGGTTTAGTTTGCGCTCGGCTTATCGGCGTGATCGATTACGATCACGTCATCTGGAACCTTTGCAGGCCCCATCTTCAGGCCAAGCTGTTCCTGTATGGCGGTGTAGAGCCCGGGCAGAGCATTGGCCTCATCCTTCGGCGGCTGGACGGTTACGCCGGTGCCCCGGAACTGTCCGAATTGCGATTCGTCGGGAGTCCATTTCAGCTCGAAATCATATCTATCTGTGAGCCCTGTCTGATCCACCACAGGCCGGTCCATCACGCCAGACTGCATCCACTTCGCAAAGTCCGCCATCGTTTGGTTTCGAACCGTGAGGTCGCCAAGCTGCCGGAAAAAGAATGCAGGATTCGCTTCAGGCGGCGCCTCGCTCTTCCGCATCTTCACTGTCCCTGTACCCACGGAGATCACGTAGACCGAAAGTTCTTTCTTGTCGTGATGGAACTTCAGCCCAAAGCGGTCTTCCAGCAGTTTTTGCACCATCGTGCCCATCTGTTTCTGGCTGGGACGGCCCTCTGCGTCCGGCTTGGCCTCAATGTCGAAGAGATCGGTGCCAAACCACTCAGGCGCACCGATGATCTGCTTGGCGTGATACCCATACGCAAAGGCAATCAGGTCATTCAGGTTGGTGTTGACTGTCCTGAAGCGGTCTGCCTGGAAACCGAATCCCTTTCCGGGCCGGTTCGGCACGCTTGGCTTGATGGTAGCGACTTCGAAGCTTGGGTTTGCATCCGCCGCCATGGGTGGCACCGGGGGTGGAGGCTTGGGTATCTCCCACGCGGTCTCAGGTGTGGCGCGGGTCAGCACCAGAGGCAGAGGATTCGGCCCCTGGCTCCAGTTGCCATCGATGGTCTTGCCATCGCCGCTCAGCTTGCCGGTGAATGTGCCGCCAATTAGCTTCAACTCCATCTTGACGTCGGAGCCGTTCACCGTGACGGAGTCTAGCTTCAGCGGCTGGCCGCCCTGGTCGATGCTGTAGAAGTTTCCTTCGTAAGCACCTTTGTCATTCTTGGTGATCTTCACTACCGTACGCAGATCGCGGCCCGCGTGCAGCGTGCCTTGCCAAGTGTCGGCGATGTCATGCGCGGATGTTGGTGCCGCCTGCGCCGGAGATGCACTTGCAATTGCGGGGCAGGTCGCGCCCGCAAAAATGGAGGTGGCAATGATCGAAGAGGCGGCGAACAGCTTGCGAAGAAGGATAACCAGTCGAGAATTCATCAGCATTGCAGGTTTCCTTTGCACCGGAAGGCCATACACAGCTCGCGATCCAGTTGGTTTATGGGAACGTGCTGAGAATACACGCGCTGGAGCGATCACGCTCAAGTTTTGTGATTGTTGGCGAAGAGGCCGGTCAGGTGCGAGCTATTGCTGCTCAGCTTCAGGAAAGGACAACGGAAATCGCAAATCCGTCGTAGCCTTTGCCGCCAACAGTTTGCAGCACTGTGGTGCTGAGTCGAGGTTCGGCTGCGACCAACTCCGTGAAGCGTCGAACGCCCTGAATATTCAAATCGGCATCTGCCGGGTCGATTACCTTGCCATCGCGAACCACGTTGTCGGCGATGATCATCGTCCCTGGCCGAGACAACTTAAGCGACCACTGGATGTAGTCCGGATAGCCGGATTTCTCTGCATCGATGAAGATGAAGTCGAACGG
>DATJEO010000218.1:0-3116 GCA_035496515.1 Occallatibacter sp. | reverse complement strand
GAGATTCTTCGATGAAGGCGGCGGGATGCAGTTGGTGATCCATGCCCCCTTTGGAGGCAGGATCAACAAGGCCTGGGGACTCTCGCTGCGCAAGCGATTCTGCCGCGGATTCAATTTTGAGCTGCAGGCCGCGGCTACCGATGATGGATTGAACATCGCTTTGGCGGAGCAACACAGCTTTCCACTCGGGGATGTATTTCATTTCCTGCAGGCCGATTCGCTGCAGCCGATCCTGGAGCAGGCGGCACTGGATTCTCCCATCTTCGGGACGCGCTGGCGCTGGGACGCGAATCGGGCGCTGGCGCTGCTGCGCTTTCAGAACGGCAAGAAGGTTCCACCGCAAATTCAACGCATGCGCTCGGATGATTTGCTGGCGTCCGTGTTTCCGGAGGCGGCGGCCTGCTTTGAGAATATTGAGGGCGATCGGAAGATTCCAGATCATCCTCTCGTGAATGAAGTTATGAAAGATGTGCTCAACGAGGCGATGGACGTCGAAGGCCTGAAGCGCGTGCTGCGGGGAATGGCTTCGGGAGAGATCCGGGTGATCGCGGTCGACACTCCGGTGCCGTCGCAGTTTTCGCACGAGATATTGAATGCCAATCCATACGCATATTTGGATGACGCGCCTTTGGAAGAGCGCCGGGCCCGCGCGGTTGAGATGCGGCGCATGTTGCCGGAGTCGGTGCTGGAAGAAGTGGGCAAACTCGATCCGGGGGCGATTGCGCAGGTCCGGGATGAGGCGTGGCCGGATGTACGCGATGCTGATGAGTTGCACGATGTGCTGCATACGCTGGTGGCGCTGCCGGAGAGTGTGTGGGGTGCATGGGACGGGTACTTCGAGAGATTAAGGAACGAAGGCAGGGCGTCGACTGCTGTGGTGGATGAGCGACGCTATTGGGTTGCGGCGGAGAAGGCTCGGAGCTTTAGCGCTCTGTTTCCTGCGGCTGTCTTTGATCAGAAGTTGGCCGATGTGGAATCCGGGGATGTTTCTCGCGATGATGCTTTGCTGGCTCTGGTGACTGGGTGGATGTCGCACATTGGTCCTACTTCGGCTTCGCAGTTGGGGGACTTGCTGGCACTGTCGGCGGCTGATGTGGAGAAGGCGCTGCTGCGGATGGAGGCGGCGGGGACCGTTCTGCGCGGCAAGTTCACCAGTTCGTCCGGTGCGCAGAGTCCTCGGACTGATATCGAGCTTCGCTCGACTGGACAGCCGATGGCAGTTGTCCCTACGTTGCCCGCGATGGCTCTCCCTGCACCGGCTGAGACTGAGTGGTGCGAGCGGCGGCTGCTGGCGCGGATTCACCGGCTGACGGTGGGAATGCTGCGGAAGCAGATTGAGCCGGTCACGGCAGCGCAGTTCATGCGGTGGTTGATGCGCTGGCAGCATGTCGCGCCCGGGTCGCAGGTGTCCGGCGAGCGGGGTGTGCTGGAAGTCGTTCAGCAATTGCAGGGATTCGAAATCCCCGCGAATGCGTGGGAACGGCAAATCTTGGCGAGGCGCGTGGCGGACTATGATCCGAAGTGGCTGGATCAGCTTTGCTTGACGGGGGCAGTAGGGTGGGGCAGGTTGTCACCGCATCCGGCGACTCTGGAGTCAGCGGTGATTCCCACCGACGGGACCAAGCCCACGCGGCAGCGTCGGGTGATTCCTACCAGCGTGGCTCCCATTACATTTTTCGTGCGGGAAGATGCCGACTGGATGGCTTTATCGAAAAATCCCCATTTCGCCGAGAACCGGAGAGAATCTGGGCGTGACGATCTGGAAGAAGTGAAAAGCGGGTTGAGCCATGGGGCGCAATTAGTACTTGAGTTTCTACGGCAGCGTGGAGCGTCTTTCTTTGCCGACATCGTGCGAGGCACTGGGAAATTGAAGGCGGAAATCGAGACCTCACTTTGGGAACTGGTTGCGGCAGGAGTGGTGACGGCCGACGGGTTCGATAATTTGCGCTCGCTGATTGATCCGAAGAGGAGAGCGGGGCAGGGTGTTGGCAAGATGACGCGTCCGCGCCACAATGCGGGGAGATGGGCGCTGCTGCGCGCCGATGTGGGCGTGGAGCGTCCGCGCGCGATGGAGGCAGCCTGCTGGATGCTCCTGCGGCGGTATGGCATCGTCATTCGCGATGTGCTGGCACGAGAGTCGAACTTGCCCTCATGGCGGGAGTTGCTGATGGCGTTTCGACGACTGGAGGATCGAGGTGAGATACGTGGCGGTAGATTTGTTGATGGTTTCCTGGGTGAGCAGTTCGCTCTCCCGATTGCTGTCGAATCGGTGCGGGCTATGAGGAGTTTGCCTCTGAGCGGTGAGGCCCTAACTCTATCATCAGCAGATCCGCTCAATCTGGTGGGGATTTTAGTTCCCGGCGAGAAGATCCCGGCAATTTCGGGCAAGAGTGTGAGCTATCGCGATGGTGTCGCGGTTGCGCCGGAAGTGACGTTGGCATCGCTGCGTGAGGTCGCGGCCGGGTAGGTGTACCCAAAAACAAAAAAGTCAGAAGCTCGATGAGGGGGTCCCCCGAGCTTCCGACTTGGCGAAGTCAGCTAGAACTGCTTGAAAGCGCTTCCCCCATCGCTTTGCTAACTACGCTCACCATTTAAATAAGCACTCGATGTACCAAACCGGAACCGCCATACCAGATTGAACGTTTCATCTGCAAGTGGCTGAGAACGCCATAGTTGCCTCGGGTTGTCACCTCGCGATGGGGATGCTCGAGCACTGCAGGACTATCCGATCGGATAGAACGGCTATCCTTTCGGATATCAGAAATGATTGCAAAGGGTCATGCATTTCTGCGCGCTCTGTGATAAGAAATTCAGCACAGTTCGGAGACCTTGATTGCGGCCTAGACTCGTCGTCACGGCAGGACCCGCCAAAGATACCGTCATTCCGCTGACCCAGGAAGAAGCCAGCATTGGCCGCGACCCCAACAACGCGGTGGCGATCTCGGATCCGTCCGTCTCCCGGAGGCATTGTCTGCTGCGCCGGGAAGCTGACGGGCGTTTTCAGATCGCTGATTTGGAGAGCCGCAACGGAACGGTTGTGAATGGCGTCACGGTGAAAGAACAGTGGCTGCGGCACGGCGACGAGATTGCGACAGGCGACTCGGTGTTCATGTTTC
>DATJEO010000217.1:0-47944 GCA_035496515.1 Occallatibacter sp. | reverse complement strand
GCGGAGATGAAGAAGCAGGGAGCGCTCGTCCTCTGCCTCGTACTCACCTTCATCCTTGGCCTCGCCTTCCTCGGCATCAAGACCATCGAGTACAGCGAGAAGATCGAGAAGCATCACGTTCCCGGCTTCCACTACAGCGTCCAGTCCTTCCTCAACCCCGCGTCCGACCCCGAAGTCCACAAGAAGAATCCCGAAGACAAGCCCCTGCCATACGACATGGCCCGGCACACCGAGATCTACTTCTTTCTCTACTTCGCCATGACGGGAATGCACGCCCTCCACATGATCATCGGTATCGTACTGCTTGGCTTCATGATCATCCGGGCCCGCGCGGGAGCCTACACCACCGGCCACGTCACATACGTCGAAAACTTCGGCCTGTACTGGCACTTCGTCGATATCATCTGGATCTACCTCTTCCCGCTGCTGTACCTCATCAGCCGTCATTGAACTGGGTGCCCCGTCCTAACTTTGTTAGGGCGGGATAATCACGGAGCACAATATGCAACACGACAAAGACTTCGAATCCATTGAAGAGCACGAGCACCATCATCACGTGGTGCCGCCCCGCATTTACATAACGATCCTTCTCACTCTGCTCGTGTTCACAGCCGCTACGGTGGGAGCTTCTTACATTGACCTCGGCCCGCTGAATCCCGTCATCGCCCTCGCCATCGCCGCCACCAAGATGATCCTCGTCGTGCTCTTCTTCATGCACGTCAAGTACTCGACGAAGCTCACCAAGCTCACCGTCGCCGCCGGCCTCTTCACCTTCCTCATCCTCGTCGGCATGACCCTCTCCGACTACTGGACCCGCGCCTGGGGCCGCTGGTAGATTCAGCTTCCATCGCTTAGCACAAAGGCCGCCTTAGGCGGCCTTCTCAATTCTCCTTCCTTCAATTTCGATTTCAATCATCATGGCGGGTGCCCCATCTTAAATCGACCGTCAGGACGATTTAGGGTGGGAACGACAGACTTCCGCTCTTGGAGACGTGGGAATCCACAACCTCCACACCAGAACCGAAACTACTTCCCGCCGGGTGCCCCCGGTCCCTCGCCCTTGGGGACCGGGGATGAACAACAAACTACTTCCCGCCCCACTTCGCCGATAACGCCGCCATCTTTTCCTGGAAACTCACCGGAGCCGCCGGCGGCCCCGCCTTCTTCCCCTGCGGCCGCGCAGCCGGCCCCGGCCCCATCAGCGCTTTCATCGACAGCCCGATCCGCATCGCTTTCGCATCCACGCTCAGCACCTTCACCTTCACAATCTGTCCCGTCTTCACCGCCTCGGCCGGATCCTTGATGAACTTATTCGACAACTCGCTCACGTGCACCAGCCCATCCTGGTGAACTCCGATATCCACGAACGCCCCGAACTTCGTCACATTTGTCACCACGCCTTCCAGCACCATCCCCACCTGCACATCGGCAATATCGCGAACTTCCTCGCGAAACTGCGGCGCAACAAACGTCTCTCGCGGATCGCGTCCCGGCCTCTTCAGTTCCGCCAGGATGTCCTCCAGCGTGTATTGCCCCGCCGACAGCCGCTTGCGATCCACCTTCTCCACCAGCTCCGGCTTCTTGATCAACTCCGCAACATTCACTCCCGCAACTGCCGCAATCTGCTCCACCACCGCATACGACTCCGGATGCACCGCCGTCATGTCCAGCGGATTCTCCCCGCCTCGAATGCGCAGAAACCCCGCCGCCTGTTCAAACGTCTTCGCCCCGATCCCCGGAACATCCAGCACCTGCGTCCGACTGCGAAAACTTCCATGCTCATTGCGAAAACTCACAATATTCATCGCCGTGCGTTCCGTTATTCCCGAAACATACCTCAGCAGCGTCCACGATGAAGTATTGAGATCCACGCCCACACGGTTCACGCAGCTCTCCACCGTCTTCTCCAGAGAATCAGCCAGCTGTCGCTGGTCAACATCGTGCTGATACTGCCCCACGCCAATCGACTTCGGATCGACCTTCACCAGCTCCGACAACGGATCCTGCAAGCGACGAGCAATCGAGATCGCCCCCCGCACCGTCAAATCGAGATCCGGGAACTCCTGCCGCGCTACCTCCGAGGCAGAGTACACACTCGCTCCCGCCTCGCTCACCGTCACCGAAAAGATCTCCTGAATGCCCTTCTCCCTCAGAAACTCCCGCACAAACGCGTCAGTCTCACGACTCGCCGTCCCGTTTCCAATCGCAATCGCCCGCACATTGTATTTCCGCACCAGGGACTCGAGCTTCGGCATTGCCTCCGCATTGCCGTGCTTCGACGTGTGCAGATACAGCACATCGTGCGCCAGCAGCTTGCCCGTCTGGTCCACAACCGCAACCTTGCACCCCGTGCGCAGTCCCGGATCAATTCCCAGCACGGAGATCGATCCAGCAGGGGCCGCCAGCAGCAGGTTATGCAGGTTGTCGCGGAACACCTGGATCGCCTCCGTATCCGATCGCCGCTTCAGCTCCAGCCGGATCTCCGTCTGTACCGACGAATTCAGCAGCCGCTTCCACGCGTCATCAATCGCCAGCTCCAGATGCGCGGTCCAGTCTCCCTGCGCCCGCAGCACATGCTTCCGTATCTGCGCCAGCGCGCGGTCCTGTTCAATCTCGATCAGGAAGTACAGCACCTTCTCGGTCTCGCCGCGCCGGATCGCCAGCATCCGGTGCGAGGGAATCGTCTTCACCGGCTCCTTGTACTCGTAGTACATCTTGAACTTCTCGCGCTCATCCACCGCGTCCATCGCCTTGCGGCTGATCACCATGCCCTCTTCAATCACGAGGTTGCGCAGCGTCTTCCGCAGGTCCGCGCTCTCGCTGATCCACTCCGCCACAATGTGCCGCGCTCCCTCCAGAGCCTCATCCACATTCGCAACTCCAAGCTCCGCGTTCACAAACCTCGGCGCCATTCCCGCGAGCGATTCTTGAGCCGGTTGCTGAGCCCACAAGTACGCAGCCAGCGGCTCCAGCCCCTTCTCGCGCGCGATCGTCGCCTTCGTCCGGCGTTTCGGCCTGTACGGCAGGTAGAGGTCTTCAAGTTCGTTCTTGTCGAGCGTTGCTTCAATGCGAGCCTTCAGCTCGTCTGTCAGCTTGCCCTGTTCGGCGATCGACGCCAGAATGCTCTCGCGCCGGTCTTCGAGTTCGCGAAAGTACGCAAGCTTCTCCTCGATCGCGCCGATCTGCACCTCGTCGAGATTGCCCGTCGCCTCCTTGCGATAACGCGCAATAAACGGAACCGTGCCGCCGTCATTCAGCAGCTCGATCACAGCCGTGATGCCGCGCAGTGGAATGTTCAGAAGATTGGAAATATGAAGAAGAAGTGCAGGGGAGAGAATTCTGTTTTCAGCCATGGGTTCAGTCCCATCCTAAACGGAACCCACATCGAACCGGCACCACCGCGTTGTGCAAAACGAGCATTGACCCTTTGAGATGTCTCGCACTAAAAAACAAGTGTCATCTCGACCGAAGGCCGTTCGCTAGGAGCAAACGGCCGTAGCGGAGAGACCCGCAGTTGCTCATCGTTCTGCAGCACCACCCCACAAAGGTCTGTGCCTGATTCAGTCGTGATGAGTGGACGTATCGATGACTCCAAATTCTCAATGCTCATTTCCCTGCGCTGGTCGTATCCGCCGGAGTCGCCGCCACCTTCTTCTTCCCCATGCTCCGGATGTAGCGAATCAACCCCCGCACGTCCGCATCATCTGCCCGCCCCACACTCTCCGCCGGCATCTTGCCCCGCCCAAACCGGATCACATTGAACAACTGCTGGTCCGCAAGCCCGATCAGCGTGCTCCGGTCCGTCCAGTCCGGCAGGTTCAACTCGCGATCCCTCAGAATGTCCGTCTTGCCGTCTCCATTCGCTCCATGGCAAACCAGACAGTCCCGCCGGTAGATCTCCGCGGACCTCACTGGATCAACGACATTCGCGCTTGCCAATCCTGCATCACTCTGTTGTGCAGCAGCGCGCTCCGGTGACAGACAACAAACCGCCTGAACGAGAATCCCAATTACCCAGATCCGGATACGCATCGCGTTCTCCTCACTCGCAGCTGTCGGAGAGAGGAATTCTTGCAGCTGTTCCCTGATGACCAGCCATTATAGGCTGAGCCTGGATTCCCGTAGTGACTGAAGATGCTGCAAACCAGCCCAGGCGTGTCGACCATCACATTCGGTTCGAGCCCGGCTGCGCCACCGTTGCAAGAGCAGACGCCTCGAACGGAGCAGGCCGGATGTCTGAATCGAAAAGCACTCTCATTCGGCTCAGGGACTGGCTCGCGAGCCACCTCATTGCCTGCGTTCCCGATGAGATCGCCCACTGCGAATTCGGTTGCCGAAAAGGACAATGCACCGATGGAGAGTGGGAGACCTGCGCCAATCGCGCCAGGACTGCGTTCCGCCTCTCTCTCGCGGAATCCGCCGAGGGTGAAGAGTAGGTCGCCTTCGCCCCTTCAACTTGAACTGCACCCTGAAGTGATACAGCTGGCGTCAAAAGTCAACCCCTCCTTCGCATCCACTCTCGCCTAAGTTCCTGATTCCATTCCGAAAATTCCCTGCGCCCGTTTTGCATGCTAATTCCCTCAAAAGCGCACAATGAAATTGCAGTCGAATCTCTAAATAATTCACGACGAAATAAACCACTGAAATTCGCCAACTCACTCGAACAAGCAGTGAGCTGAAGACAAACCATGCCAACTCGCTCCTTTCTATTGCAGGCCTGACGTGCGCGACAGCGCACGACAACCGGCAACCGATAACTGATCACCGATAACTAGTAACTGATAACCGGAGACTCACATGACAACCTGCTCTCATACACTCGCCAATGGCCAGCCCTGCAACGCACCCGCACTGAACAACTGCTCTACCTGCCGCCATCACGATCCGAATCGCCCGCATACCGAAGCTCAGCCGCGCGCAAGAGAATACCAGCCGCTCCACCTACCGCCTCTCGTTAACAAGAACGGCGTTCTCGCCGCCATCGCCGAGGTGATCCACGCCATCAGCGAGCGACGCATCAAGCGCAGCGAGGGCGGAACGATGCTCTTTGGCCTGCAGCTCGCCTCCAGGCTCATGACTGAGCTCGATCAGATGCCGTTGTCCGAAGAGGAGTACGCCGACGCATCTGCGAACCTTCCAGCCTCAGAATTGATGAACTCGCCCGAAAACCTTGAAAAGCTTGAAGAGAGGCGCGCGACACTCGCCGCCGCCGGAAACCACTGGTACGTGCCCTCCCAGGAAGAGATGAAGGGATTCATGGCTAACTTCGAGTGTGCCAATGCGGAGAAACTCGCAAAAATCATCGCCGCAAAGCGAGACGCTTGGGAAAGGCGAAGGGCCGCAAGCAGCCTTAG
Organism: Occallatibacter sp.; assembly: GCA_035496515.1. Taxonomy (GTDB): domain Bacteria; phylum Acidobacteriota; class Terriglobia; order Terriglobales; family Acidobacteriaceae; genus Telmatobacter. Next base: position 42,590 of record DATJEO010000217.1, on the reverse strand, counting down.
AGCCGCCTCTGCAAAAATCTAATGTCATGTATTACGTGCAAAAAATGACGGGGGAGGGGGAGACCAGGAAACGAACCACACATTCGGCCACGAGCCTGACAAATTGAATCGGCGAAACGCCTGAAACACACATGGAAACACGCCGACCCGACGGCTACCAACCCCCGTCACCTACATACCAGACCCGATCCCTGCCCTCCGCGCCGTCGGCGAGGTGAGGGGAAAAAAGGATAACTGCCGCTGATTACATCCGAGAACTGAGGAGTGGTACACCTGCAAGCAGCCAGCCCGTTCAAAGCTGGAAGCTAGAAGCTAGAAGCTACCGGCTCCCAGCTCTCTTTGTTCACCCCACAACACCGAACAATCGACTCGTGCCCATTTCCCCGTCGTCCGCATAGACAATAAGAGCTGGCATGCCCGGCTCCCCGCTTCCCCTACCTCTCGCCCAGCTCGCGGACAACCCGCGAATCCTCGTCCGCCGTGATGGACCGCCGCGCCCCGGAAGCAAGTGCGTCGTCTACTGGATGCAGCGCGCCATGCGCATCCACGAGAATCCCGCCCTCGACGTCGCAATCGATGCAGCCAACCACCTCGGCCTCCCCGTCGTAGTCTTCTTCTCCGTCATTCCCAACTACCCCAATGCCAACCTGCGCCACTATTACTTCATGCAGCAGGCACTGCGCGATGTCGAGGCTGATGCGGCGGAGAGAGGAGTAGGCTTCATCCTCCGCCGTCACCCCGACAACTCCCTCGAGGAATTCCTCGAAGAAGTTCAGGCCGCCATCCTTATAGGAGACGAGAACCCCTGCCGCGAACCCGAACGCTGGCGCAACGCTCTCGCCCGCAAGCTCAAGCTCCCCTACTGGACAGTCGATGGCGACGTGGTTGTCCCCTCAGCGGTCCTTGGCCGCGACTACTTCCTCCTCCAGCACATGCGCCCGCATCTGAAGGCTGCACTCCCGAAGTTCCTCAGTGCTCCCCAAAAACCACAGCCGAAGCACCCCTGGCGTAAACCGAAGAATCTCGCCGGCTACTCGCTCGACCAGGACATCACCGCCGGCTTCAAGACCCTCGACCGTACCATCGGCCCAGTCGATACCTTCACAGGCGGAACCCACGCAGCCCTCAAGCACCTCCGCGACTTCATCACCCACGGCCTCAGTGACTACGACGAGAAGCGCAATCACCCAGAGATCAACGGAACCAGCAGGCTCTCGCCCTACCTCCACTTCGGCAACATCGGCCCGCTCACCATCGCCCTCGCCATCGAACAAGCCTGCGCAAAAGGTAAAGCTCCAAGGGCCGCCTGCGATCGCTTCCTCGACCAGGTGATCGCATGGCGCGAGCTCTCCGTCCTCTTCGTCAAATACAACGCGAACTACGACACCTGGGAATGCGCCGAGCCCTGGGCGCGCCAGACATTGGTCGAGCACACTGCCGATCCGCGTCCTCACCGTTACACCTTTGACCAGCTCGAGCGCGCTGAGACGAACGACGACCTCTGGAACGCCGCTCAACGCCAGATGGTCACTCACGGCTGGATGCACAACTACATGCGAATGTACTGGGCCAAGATGATTCTCGAGTGGGCTCCGGACCCCGCCCGCGCTTACGAGTGGGCCGTGATCCTCAATGATCGCTACGAACTCGACGGCCGCGATCCTAACGGCTATCAGGGTATCGCCTGGGCCATCGTCGGCAAGCACGATCGCCCATGGTTCAACCGCCCAATCTTCGGTTTGGTTCGTCCCATGTCCGGAGCTTCGACGGCGAAGAAGTTCGACTCGAAGGAGTACATCGCGCAACACGGCCAGCGCTCGGCGGCGCTGTTCTAAGCCGATCTCGTTTCACAGCGATATGTGGCCGTCGTCACATCACTCGACTACACGCATCGTCCTAGAATTAAGCGCAACATAAACCCCCGTAAGCTGCATGCTCCGCGCTAGGTAATCCTTCTGGATCCGCTTGGCTTCCCTCGGACGATCAGTGTGGGAGCCGGCGAGCGCGTGACGACCTCAGCAGTTGAGCAATACTCCAGACCTCTGATTGGCTTCTCCACGATTGCCCGCTGGCTTGTGCCGATCGCCATGCTATCGATCCTGACAATTGCGAGCGTCTCGGCGCAATCAGGATCGGATAGGCCGCAAACACCTCCGCGCGTCAGAGCAGCACTCCGCTTCCTGCGCGATCGGGGATTGCCGGAAAGTCAGGCCCGCCCCTCTCTGTCTGTCCGCCCCAACACATCCCTTCAGCTCCAGTCCACCAGCTCGTCCACTGCGACTTGGCAACCGCTCGGTCCGACGGCAGTGATGACGCCGAGCTATGGTCTGGTAACGGGACGCGTCTCATCGATTGCAATCGATCCGGCGGACACCACCGGCAATCATGTTTTCATCGGTACAACAGGCGGCGGTGTCTGGGTATCGCAGAACGCAGCTTCGTCCGGCAACGTCATCTTCTCTCCACTCACCGATGCATCCTCTCCCTTTGACGGCCTGAGATACGGCTCCATCAGTGTTGGTGCTCTCACCGTTCAGCCCGGCAGTACTGGAGTGATTCTTGCGGGGACTGGTGACCCGAATGACGCGCTGGACTCTTACTACGGTGCGGGCGTTCTGCGTTCCGCTGACGGAGGTTCTACCTGGACGGCAATAGCATTCACGGCTGATCAGCTTTATACGTTCATGGGGGAGGGGTTTGCCGGGTTCGCATGGAGCACAGTGAATCCACAACTGGTGGTTGCCGCCGTTGCGCAGTCGTATGAAGGCACGCTGGTGAGTGCTCCCTATCGAAACAAAAGCTACGCCGGCCTTTACTACTCGACAGACGCAGGAGCAACGTGGTCGCTGGCCCGCATAACGGATGCCGTTGGTAAAGATGTGCAGGGGCCCTCGAGCGCATTCGCCAGCCCTGCCGGGAATTCCGCAACCTCGGTTATCTGGAATCCCATCCGGCGGCTCTTCATCGCAGCAGTACGCTTCCATGGGTACTACCAGTCAACGGATGGCATAACATGGACCCGATTGGCAGTCCAGCCAGGCACTTCGCTCACATCCCAAATGTGCCCGAACAATCAGGGAGCCATCGGGTCCATTGCGTGCCCGATCTTTCGCGGTGCGCTCGCCGTCAATCCTGAATCTGGCGATACTTTCGCATGGACCGTAGATCTGTACAACCAGGACCAGGGGCTCTGGCAGGATGTCTGCTCGATCTCCGGAGGAGCATGCACGAGCCTGGCGGTCAACTTCGGACAACGATTGAGCACGTCTTCTCTAGAGACCAACACCTACCTGGGGTCGGCTACGATACCCAACGGCGACTACAATCTGGCACTCGCCGCCGTTCCATCAGCGCAGGACACAATTCTGCTTGCGGGCGCGAACGATCTCTGGCGGTGCTCTCTTGCAATGGGCTGCTCGTGGCGTAATACGACGAATGCCTACACCTGCATGAGCGCGCAGGTTGCGCCTTACCAGCATGCTCTGGCATGGAATAAGGCGAATCCGCAGGAGATCCTGATTGGAAACGACAGCGGCTTGTGGCGCTCCATGGATGCGGTCGCAGAAGCGGGTTCAGTTTGTACATCGGATGATTCAACGCACTTTCAGAATCTCAATGCGGGGCTTGGCTCGCTCGCTGAGGTCGAGAGCATCTCCTGGAGTGGCGACTCGCCCTACACCATGATGGTGGGCCTTGGGGTGAATGGCACAGCGGGGGTGAAGAGCACTTCAGAGCTTACAAACACCTGGCCGCAGATACTTGGAGGCGAAGGCAGTGCGGTCGCCATCGATCCCAACGCTGCGGCGAACTGGTACGTAAACAGCGGTGCCGGCGTATCGATCTATCGATGTTCGCAATCGGCGGACTGTAAACCGGAGGACTTCGGGTCAGAACCGGTTGTAAATAATGCTGATGTTGCCGCCGACGGTTACACCATGACCTCGCCTGCTCCGTTCATTCTTGATCCACTCGATTCATCGCAGATTCTGATCGGGACCTGTCGGGTGTGGAGGGGACCTGCAGATGGAACCCGGTGGACTGCCGCGAATGCCATCAGCCCTTTTCTCGACGGCATATCGGGTCAGAACTACTGCAGCGGCGATGCGCTGATTCGCTCGATCGCAGCGCTGCCGATTGCGGGCGGAGGCGAGGTCATCTACGCCGGGATGTTCGGCTCGCTCAACGGTGGTGCCATACTCGGTGGACACATACTTAAGGCGACCTTTGTGCCGGGTGATTCTGCCCAACCCGAATGGAGCGATCTGACATTCAATCCCGTAGCAAACAATCAGGTATCTTTTAACCGCTATGCGCTCGATATTTCGGATATCTTCATCGATCCACACGATCCATCCGGGAATACCGTCTATGTCACGGTCGCGGGCATTCCTGACCTCTACCATGCGATCTGTACCGTGTACCGGACAACCGATGGAGGGCTGCACTGGAACGAGATCAATTCGAATATCCGTACCTCCCCGGCGAACAGCATCATGGTGGATCCGCAGGATGCGAACACGGTTTACGTGGCTACTGATGCCGGTGTCTTCTCCACCCGAAAGGTGAGCGAATGTATTGATGCACGAAGCAACTGCTGGTCCGTCTACGGAGCAGGCCTTCCCTACGCACCGGTAACAAAACTGAGTGCAGGTTCTGGATCTGCCTCTGCCGCTGTTCTGGTGGCAGCGACCTATGGGCGAGGAGTCTGGCAGATCCCGATGTGGAGCTCTGGCACGGAACTCACCACGGTGTCTGTCGATCGCAGCTCGCTCAGCTTCTCATCGCAGGCGATTGGCACGGCCAGTCCGGTCCAGACGATCACGTTGAAAAACGAAGGTGGAATCGCGCTTGCGATAAGCTCCATCACGGTTGATGCGCCATTCAGCGAGACGGACAATTGCGCTGGCAGTGCGTTGAATGCGGGCGCAAGCTGCACACTTCAGGTTTCTTTCGCTCCGGATGACGTCGGGGATGTGGCTGGGGAACTGGCTATCTTTGCAAACGTTTCTGGAGGACGGATCGGCATTGCGCTGGCTGGCACAGGTTCACCGGCGGGACCAATCAGCCTTTCTCCTGGTTTGCTCGATTTCGGCAAAGTGGCTATTGGCAAGACGTCTACGTCGCTGACTGTAACGTTGGAAAACACGACCGGCACGGCTGTTCCTCTCACGAGCATTAGTGCAGCGGCACCGTTTAGTGTTTCAGCCAATCCGTGTGGTGCTGCAGTGCCGGCCAACAGCGCTTGTGCCGTTTCGGTGATATTCGCTCCGACCCAGGCAGGCCTGGCATCAGGAACGCTTAGCGTCGTTGATGGTGTAGGAACCCAGACGATCCTCCTTAGAGGCACAGGTGCGGCAGCAGCGACTGACAATCTCTCCGCATCTTCAATGGTGTTCTCATCTACTGCGGTCGGGCAGGAATCGAGCGCCCAGGTCGTTACGCTCTCAAACACGGGCGATCTGCCGCTCGAGTCAATCAGCGCGGCAGCAAGCGCGGGTTTTCGAAGTTCCGACACCTGCGAGGGCTTGCTGGGCGCACATGCGACCTGCAGCATAAGCGTGGTGTTTGCGCCGACTTCCATAGGAGCTGTTGACGGCATACTGACCGTAACGGATGCGAATCGTTCCCAAACCGTCACTTTGTCGGGCACGGCCATTGCAGCTCCCGCAATCAGAGTCAACTCAACGCAAATCACGTTTGACTCAGTTTCGCTCGGAAAGATCAGCTCTCCTGCTGCTCTGACCATCACCAATTCAGGCGACGCCTCGATAGCGAATGTCGGTTTCCAGATAAGCGGACCAGCCGCGTCGAGCTTTTCCTGGAGCCTGAGCACCTGCGGCGCCATTCTGCAAAGCGGGAGCAGTTGCACTGTTCAGCTCATGTTTGCGCCTGCGCACGTGGGCCAGCTTACAGCCACACTTGTCATTTCGAGCTCGACGGCTGGAGTCTCGCCAGTCCAGGTGGCTCTTTCCGGACTAGGGCAAGGTGCATCCAAAATTCTGATCAGTCCTATTCAACTGAAATTCCTTCAGCCGAAACTTGGGCAATCGACTGCGGCACAGGCCGCAACGATCACAAACAGTAGTGATGTGACAGCCACAGAGTTGGCCGTTGCGGCTTCAGAGTCTTTCAGTGTGACGCAGAATTCCTGCGGTTCGAGTCTGGCGCCTGGAGGCAGTTGCTCAATCGGTGTTATCTTCACCCCTGCGACGAATGGCCTGGTGAGGGGAATACTATCCGTCACCACGAAAACTTTTGCAGATGCGGCAACTGCCGCTCTGGAAGGTATAGGGGGTGCAGCCGGATCGATACAAATCCAACCTGGCTCACTTACATTTCCCACTACAGGAGTGGGCACGACGAGCTCACCTCAGTTGGTGACATTAAGAAATAGCGGCCCCGTTGCGATTTCAGATCTCGCGCTTTCCGCGTCGGCTGGATTCAAGATTTCATCCTCAACTTGTGGATCGACTCTCGATGTCTCCAGTTCCTGCACCGCGCAGATTGACTTCCGTCCCTTGAGTGCGGGCCAGCAAACCGGGAACTTAACTGTCACGAGCACCATGCTTGCATCACCTGCTCAGGTTGCGGTCTCCGGAATGGGATTTGATTTTGTAATCGGTACTACGGGGCCATCCAGCAAGACTGTTTCCGGCGGGCAAACAGCTACGTACACATTGACTCTGACTCCCATGAATGGGTCTGCGGGAAACTTCACTTATTCATGCAGCTCGCTTCCTGCGAATGCTGTATGCAGCTTCAATCCAGCAAGCGCCTCTGTACCAGCAAATGCGACATGGAGCGTAACGCTAAACATCTCGACAGGGCTTAGCCACTCGTCTGCGAGTCTCGGCAAAGAGATGAGATCGAGATCATATCTGCTCCCGGTCACTTGCCTGATTGTTCTTCCGATCGCCTTTGGATTCCGAAGAAGGGGAGTTTGGATGATCATGCTGATGGCCGGTCTGATCGGCATTGCAAGCTGCGCGGGAGCCGGAGGCGGTGGAGGTGGAATACCCTCCTCAACGAACCAAAATACGGCGGCGGGCACCTATTCCGTTGTTGTGACAGCAAATGCAAATGGGGTATCGCACAACACGACCGTCTCGCTCATCGTGGATTAGTCCGTGTGCCCAGGAGGTGCGACAAGAGCGGCGGGGAAAGGATGAACCGATATACTTGAAGTAGTCATTCAGTCGACATTGCAGTCAATGACGGGCTTACTGAATGGCAGCGAAATCATCAGGATGCATGATCAATGGCTGGAAATGTAAAAGCAGAGGACGTGGAACGCGTCGCAGAATTGGCCCACTTGAAGCTCTCTCCTGATGAAGCCGGGAGCATGCTGCACGATTTGAATGCGATTCTCGATTACGTTGCCCAACTCGACGAACTTGATACGAGCTCGGTAGTCCCTTTGGCGCAGGTTAGCGAACTTGTCGGCGGAAGTGGCACTAAGCCACTGCGCGAAGATCAGAGGAAGCCTTCACTTGAGCGGTCTGCGGTGATGGCGCAGGCGCCGGAAACCGATCAGGCATTCTTCAAAGTTCCCAAAGTTATCGAGCGATAGTAGACACCGGATAAAGGAAGGCGCCTTTGCCCAGCGAAACAGCCAAGCCCTCGAACCTCGTGCAAAAGCCGAAAACCTTCGCTGAACTGCGCGAGGGCATTCTAGTTGGCCGCGTGAAAGCCGGAGATATTGCGCACAGCTATTACGACCGGATCGAGCAGATAAACAGCGAACTCAACATTTATCTGAGCCTGACGAAAGAGCGTGCTCTTGCACAGGCTGCCAAGGTTGATGAAGCGGCTTCGAAAGGCGATCCGCTGGGGCCGCTTGCGGGAATTCCGGTCGGAATCAAAGATGTGCTCGTGGTGCGCGGTGCGCCATCGACGGCGGGTTCGAAGATCCTGAAGGGTTATCAACCTCCTTACGACGCAACTGCAGTGTCCAGGCTTGAGACTGCGGGGGCGGTGCTGCTGGGGAAATTGAATTGCGACGAGTTCGCGATGGGATCATCGAACGAAAACTCGGCGTATGGGCCGGTGCGGAATCCCGTCGATACGGAAAGAGTACCAGGAGGATCGAGTGGAGGGTCTGCTGCTGCGGTTGCCGCGAACCTCGCGGTCGCAACCCTGGGAACTGACACCGGCGGATCGATACGACAGCCGGCAAGCTTCTGTGGTGTCGTGGGCGTGTTGCCGACATACGGGCGCGTCTCGCGCTACGGCCTGATCGCATTTGCTTCCTCTCTCGATCGAATCGGGCCGTTCGCGGGCAACGTTCGCGACGCGGCCACGCTGCTGAGCGTAATCGCAGGCTATGATGCGAGCGACGCGACCAGCTCTTCAACTCCGGTGGGCGACTATGCGCTGGAGAGTGACAAAGGGGCTGAGGGACTGCGCATCGGTGTGCCGGAAGAGTATTTCGGCGAGGGGCTTGATCCTGAGGTGCGCGAGCAGATCGAGAAGGGAATCGAGTCGCTGAGGAATTCGGGATGCAGCGTGAGGCCGATTTCTCTACCACATACGCGCTCTGCGATCCCAACCTATTACCTGGTGGCGACGGCCGAGGCGAGCGCCAACCTCGCGCGCTTCGATGGAGTGAGATATGGGTACCGTTCGCCATCATCGGCGACGCTGGCTGACATGTACAGCCATTCGCGAGATGAAGGGTTCGGGGCCGAGGTGAAGCGCCGGATCATGCTGGGAACGTATGCGCTTTCGGCGGGCTACTACGATGCGTACTACCTGAAAGCTCAGAAAGTGCGTCGGCTGTTGGGTGAGGAGTTTCTCCGGGCTTTTGCGGACGTGGACGCTATTGTGACGCCGACTGCGCCAACACCGGCGTTCAAATTGGGTGAGAAGACGGGCGATCCGCTCGCAATGTATCTCGCGGACATTTACACGGTTACAGCTAGTCTGGCCGGAATTTGTGGCGTCACCGTTCCCTGCGGCGCGACGAAGGCAGGATTGCCGGTTGGGATGCAGGTGCTGGCATCGCACATGAACGAGGGCACAGCATTTCGCGTGGCTCGGGCGGTGGAGGCCGCACAGGGTTAAGGAAGCAGGGTTCGTCATGCAAGTTGGTAATACGTTCGCAGCATGGTTTGCGGTTCTGGCATTCGCGGTCACACTCAGCGCAACCCCACGCAAGGTTCACGTAGTCGGGCTCGGAGCGTTCAAGAGGGTTCCGTATTCACGGACAGGAGATCCGGCGGGGGCTGCGGCGGGCGAGAGCAATCTGAAGATTCGGCCGCTTGTTGTTGATGGCGTGGTCAAGGAATGGACCACTGGCGAGTCGCACGATGTGACGGATCGCAGCTTCGTAGTACGGCGGGTGTTGCGGATCAATGACGAACTTCCGGGAGAGAAGGCGGCGGCGAACCGGTGGGTATGGCAGCGAGGGCCCTGGTTGCTGGTCGATCGCGTGAGTGGTCACGTGTCGGCTTTAAAGCTGCCTGACTACGATCCGGGCGTGAGCCAAGTGAGCTGGTTCCGAGACTATGCGGCGTACTGCGGGCTGACATCGAGCGGGAAGAGCTTGTATGCAGTGGTGACGCAGCTTGCGGTGCGCAAGCCTGTGCTGGCCAAGAAGCTGTCGGCGTTCGATCCGGAGAGCAGGACGGAGCCGGTGTGTGCGGGTGTTGCGTGGCAGCGGGATCCGTTTCGAGTTACGTTCAGTCCGTCGGGCATGGGCGCGGTGAGCTTCGAGATCGTGCCCGGGTCGGCGGTGCTGGTGGAAGACTCCGATGAAGCACCGACCGAGGCTGGGGCTGCGAAGGCGAACTAAGTAGTCGCTAGCGGGACCCGCAGTCAAGAACTCTGGGTCCAGTAGCGGAGCTCCGGGTGGACACAGGTCAGGCAGAGCTTCTGGCCGGCGGTCTCTTCGAATCGGCTGAAGTTGACGCCTTCTCCGCAGCGGGCGCAGACGACGCGGTCGGCACGGTAGCCGGGCAGCTCAGCGGCATCGACATGGACGTGGACGCGGTGAACGCGGAATAACTGAGCATCGTCGAGTTCGCGGTAAGCGAGCATCTGCTGCCGGCTCTTACTTTCGATTTCAGGATGAAGCTCGCGGGCCAGATCGCGCGAAGTTTCCAGCGCGATGACGCGGACGGCTGCATCTTGCGAGAGGTCGACGAAGGTAGCGGCCATCTTCCCCCAGTCGCGGAACTTCAGGGTGCGTTTGCCGAGACGGCATCCTGTAACCATGCCGATGGCGTCGGTGGCGCAGCGGTCGATCTCGACAAAGGTGACGAGCCGCTTGCGGTCAGCGCCAAGGGGGTCGTTGATTCCCAGGGTCCTCAGGCCGAGGAGGGCCATGCGGACCCCAAGGATCTGGCCGGCGCACATGTGACCATGGGAGACCTCTGCCCGCTGGAGGAGAGTTTCAAAGGAGTCAAGCATCCTCATCAGGTTCGCCGACTTTGGCGGAAGCCGCAAGCCAGACATCCTATCGCCAGCTAAAGCCCACAAATCGGAGGCCTGGTCCTGATTGGCAGGTCCCGGCATCCAATGACTATGGAAAACCCCAGGGTGGAAGGGGGCCTCGGTGAACACGCTCAGCCATTCCGATGCCGCGATGGAACTTCGTTATGCACTTGATGTTATGGAGGAGTACTCGCACCTGGGGTTGGACGATGAGTATGCGGGTAAGCTGCGGGAGATATTGATGAAGCGGATCGAGGCGGCGGAGGCGGCAGTCTCTTTAAAGCCCGGACGTCCTGCTTCTTACCCGGTTCCACCCGAGGTTGTTGCTGACAAAGAATAATCTCATTCGTTTCCCTGCACTTAATAGGTATTTAAGGACTTAGTCTCTGGTAAAAGATTCCAGACGAGTTGGCGGTCTGCCCAGTTGATCTGCCCTTCGGTGCTCACCCACCACCCCTGTTTTTGGCAACTGGGCAACTCCACCGCGAAAAGGAAAAAGCTGAAGATGCCATGACAGGGCAGTTAGCTTGTGATCTTCCCTTCGAGATCGTAGGCTTTGCGAAATAGGGCGAGCGAGGTTTCTGCGATTTCGAGATTTAGTCGCAAGCCCTTCTGAAATTCAGCCGAACCTGCCCCTTGATCAAGTTGTCGCCTGATGGATTCGATCTTCTTTTCAAGATGGGTGATGTGGCTTTGAAGGGTGTTCTGCACAGAGGAAAGCCTAGCAGAAGTGAGTTCTATCTTTCCGGTTTCCTTTGGCTGCGGCTTGGCTTTGGGCTACGTCGTGGCTCTAGAGTGGCCCACGAGCACCTGCGCATATGCCAGTATCATGAGTTCGAATTCGTTGCCGATCATGTATCGTTGAATGCGAATTCCATGGGAAAAAGGTTCTGGGTTTTTGGGTTTGCCTTTCTAGCGCTGAACAGCACTCTGCTGTATGCGAGCGGCGATTTCGGCTGCGGCCGACCGAGAGGGCGTTTGCTCTTCCGCAGTTACAACAACTGCAACAGCGTTCCGTTCTTGAGCCCTTCGAACGACAGCAGACTGAATCTTGAACTGCTGCTGATCGACGCCGGCAAAGTGACGGGAACGCTGAATTTCTCCCCTCTGTTTCCAATGGCTCCGGACCTTGTTCTTCTTCGGGTGCCTTTCGACTTTGAGAATTGGAACGCCAACGGGGTCGGCGAGGGAGCTAAGCAAAACGGGACCGGGAGCGGCGCGGCGAACTCCGACAGCTACGCCGAGGGCGAAGGGAGCCGCTGCAGCAATGTTCGCCAGGGCGTCGACGCGTTTGTCAAAGCGATAAAGGCTGCCGCGCTTCCGGCCGACGAGACTTCGATCTTGATCACCGTGCGCACCACACTGGTGGCTGACTGTAATACGACCACGTCGATGAACAGCTGGAAGCCTCCGGACGGAATCCGGTCTGCGGTGGGGAGGCAGTTCGCGCTCTACGCCGCGGGCGCCAACGCTTTCTATTCCGGGGATTTTCCCTCGGCCGTGAAGGACTTCAAAAGCCTGAAAGACAGCGACAACTCCTGGTTGAAGGAGACGTCGCGTTACATGGTTGGGCGAACGCTGCTGAACAGCGCGCAGAGTGGAGCGTTCGGCGAATGGGGAGAGCTGCAACTCAAGGATGTGCGGAAAGCGGATTTGGAAGCGGCTGAAAAGGCGTTCAACGGCTACGTGCAGGACTTTCCCGCGGGGATCTATGCGGCTTCAGCGCGCGGTCTACTGCGTCGAGTGTATTGGCTGGAAGGAGACCAGTCGCGGCTCGCAGAGGCCTATGATGCGGCCTTTGCGAAGGCGGGAAAAAGCAACGTCACGATTTCGGAACTGGTTCAGGAAGTCGATAACAAGCTGCTGGGGTCCGTCGAGATCGATCGAATTCAATCGCCGCAGATGCTTTTGATTGTCGACCTGATGCGGATGAGGTCGGGCAACGATGAGTTCAGCCATGACCCGGCACCCGCCGCGATGACGCTGAAAGAACTTGAGGCGCAGCAGGATCGGTTCACGAAAAACCCGGCGCTCTACAGTTATCTGCTCGCGGTCTTTCACGTCTACGTGGATGACAAGCCGAAAGAGGCTCTCGCGCTTTTGCCTGAGCTTCCGAAGCGCGATTTGAATTATTTCGCGTTCAGTCAGCAGAGTTTGCGGCTTCTTGCGATGGAGGCGACGAAGCAGTTCGACGAGGAGCGGAAGCTGCTGCTGAACCTATTGCCCATTTGCAGGCTGCCTTTGCAAGCTGAGCAGCTACAACTGGCGCTTGCAAGTCTCGATCAGCACACGGGGCATGTCGACCGGGTGTTCGCGGCTGGTTCGCCGGTAAAGGACAGGGCAGTTCGCACTCTGCTTGTGGAGTATTCGGCGAGCGCCGCAATGCTACGCCAGTTGATCAAGGATCCAAAGGAGGATAAGGAAGTTCGAAATGCGGCGGCTTATACGCTGCTTTATAAAGAGCTCACTGGCGGCAAATATGGCGAGTTTCAGAACGATCTGGCGATCGCGCCAGCGCACGCTCCGGCGCTGCTGGAGCCCTTCGCTGACGCAGTGCCAGCGAAGAATGCTGGATACCGCTGCCCGTCGTTGAAGGAGGTCGCTTCGACTCTGGAGAAAAACAAGAACGACGCACGAAGCTTGAATTGCGTGGGCGAGTTTGTGAGGATGCAGGGTGTCCACTATGGCCAGGATGCTGCGCCGCCGGAGGCGGATCTTGGCGGTGGCCTGTCGCTTTTTCCGGTGACAAACTACTCGCGGATGGACGGGTACCTGGAGGTGATCAATAACCATCAGGCAGACAGGGACGCCAGGGCATACGCGTTGTTCCGAGCCATCCGTTGTTATGCGCCGTCTGGTTTTAATGATTGTGGCAAGCAGGAAATCTCGCCCGGTACGCGCAAGCGCTGGTTCCAGATGCTGCATCAGGAGTATCCGGACAGCGCGTGGGCGAAGGCGCTGAAGTACTACTGGTGAGCGCGATGCGAAGATTCGTCCTGGGCTGCTGCGGCGCGCTGTTCTTTGCGCAAGTGCTTTGCGCGGGCACGGTGGACGCTTCAAAGTACGACGCATTCTGGTTGTGGAGCGGCGTCGTTCCGCAAGCGGTATTGGCTCAAGCGCGAACAATCTACGTGCTGCAGGGACAGATCGAAGCGCAGCGGGGAGATGAGTCTCGAGTGCGATTCATCGCGCAGGGCGGGGCAATCCCGCACCTGCAAACGGCTGAGGTGTGGCTTGCTTATCGCGCGCACACCTTGCGTTGGGAGCCGCGTGAATACAGGATCCTGCTTGCGCAAGTTGAGCGCTGGTGTGATGCGGGCAATCGGGTTGTTGGCGTGCAAATTGATTTTGATGCGCGCACGCTTCACTTGCAGGACTACGTGGAGTTTCTGCGAGATTTGCGGCAGCGTCTGCCGTCCAATTACCGGCTTAGTATCACAGGTCTGATGGATTGGAGCAGCCGCGTCGATGCGGACGAGATGAACCAACTTCGCGAGATTGTGGACGAGGTTGTGGTGCAGACGTATCAGGGACGACATACGATCGAGAACTATTCTGCTTATCTGCCTGGGATCTCCAGGTTGAAAATTCCGTTCAAGATCGGGCTGATTCAGGGTGGCGATTGGAATGCGCCCGACTTTCTGGCAACGAGTGAATGGTTCCGTGGGTATGTGGTGTTTCTGCGGAATGCGAGGGCGGTAGCAGGCGGAGGTTGAGACGGCTTTGGTTCGGCGGAGGTGCTCAGGAGGCTTGCGGTTTTCGCAACACCCATGTGGTCATGCAGCGGCTGTTCTGCACGATGGTGGTCTTGAGAGGGTCGACGAGTTCGGCGTGGCGGTCGCGGGTGAGGGCGAGGAGCATTGGTTCGTCGACGAGGAACCAGTGAGATGAGCCTACACGGTAGAGGCCGTCGGGGAGAGGTTCGAAGTCCATGCCGATGCGAGAGGCCAGGCGGCAAAAGAGCAGGCCGCCGGGCTTCAAGACGCGCCAGAGTTCGTTGAGCATGGAGAGGAAGTGTTCGCGAGACCGGGCGAAGTGGAGGACGGCGCTGCAGATGACCACATCAGCGATGGAGTCGGGGAATGGCATTTGTTCAACGGGAGCGACGCGGAAGTTTTCGGCGGGGAATGGATTGTTGAGTGAGGCGGCGAGTTGGCGTGTCTGTTCGACTGCATGCGGATTGGCGTCGCATGCGTAAACGCGGCAGCCTTCTCGCAGGAGGTAGACGAGATTGCGGCCGGGGCCGCAACCGGCATCGAGGACGGTCATGGCGGGCGTGATGTTGCCGCGCAGGAGCTGATCGAAGAGGTAGATGTCGATTTGGCCGAACTGGTCTTGAAGGGTCATTAGTGGCTGTTGGCGGTAAAGATCAGGAAATAGTCCTGGCCGTCATCTTTGGTGAAGTTGAATTGCCCGATGCGATGGTAGCCGGCCTGGGCCATTTCGTGCTCGACGAGATCGGGCATGATGCCGTGATCGGCCCCGTCGCCGTTGCGATCGATGATGCCTACTTTTGCGCCGGGCTTGAGAGATGCGCGGAGGTGCTTCATTAGCGGGATAGGGTGCGCGAACTCGTGGTAGGTCTTGAGGATCAGCACGGCGTCGACGCTCGAGGGCGGTAGTTTGGTGTCGTTGACTTCGCCGAGGATGGTGTGAATGTTGGCGAGGTTCTCTTTGGCGGCGCGGGTCTTGATGTGGTCGATGGCATCGGGGTTGATGTCTTCGGCGTAGACCTGGCCGGATTGGGTGACGCGCGCGGCGGCACGCACGGTGAACCAGCCGGAGCCTGCACCGATGTCGGCAACCGATTTGCCGGGCGCGATACCGAGCAGGTCCATGACGCGATCGATATGAAGTTTCTGGTCGCGGTCGGGGTATTCGAAGATGGAGAGATCGCCCCGGTAGGGAGTGCTGGTGGGGCGCTGCGATTGCTGAGTTGTCTGCGCGTGTGCGCGATGCGGAGGAGCAGGAGGGAGGAGAGAAAGAAGCAGGGCGAGAGCGGCGAGTGATTTTGCGGGGAGGGGATGCATTGGGGACCTCGAGCGAGCTAGGGGGATTGTATCGTCAGGGAGCAGCGGTGTGGTTGCTACTTATCGCGATGACGCGGCGACGGACGGGGCACATCAATCCACTTACGAAGATCGAGGTTGCGTGTCTAAGATGATGGGCAGATGCGGGGTTGTTGGACGCTGCCAATCAGTGGAGGAAAGATGAGAGTTTGGGTTTCTGGTTCTCTAGCTGCTGGTCTTGTATGGATGGTTTTGGCAGGCTTCAACGCGCAAGGGGGGGCGCAGGATAGCGCAACCGAGCGGACTGCTACGAGCAGCGATCGCATATCGATCAGCGTGGTAGTGAGGGATGCGGATGGCGAGCCGATTCGCGATCTCCGGGTCAGCGACTTCACTGTCTATGACGAGAATGCTCCGCAGGAACTACTTGGGTTCCGGGCTGCGCCGGCTGGGGTGGCGGGCAGGTACGTGCTCACGGTGAGGGCTGCGCGTAGCGAGCGCGCAAACGAATATCACCGGGTTGCGGTGCGAGTGGAGCGGCCGAACGTGGAGGTTCGCTCGATCAGAGGATATTACGCGCACGACTGAGCCTGGGCGCGACTCTCAAGGAATCCGCATCTCCTCCGATCTGTCCTCTCCTTTTTCCCTTCATCTAGCGGGTGATGTCGGCCAGGTGGTTTGGCCGCCGTGGTGGTAGGCGAGGTTGCCAATGTGGCCAGCGCGGGCTGCGGCGATTCCGGTTTCGACGGGGGCGTTGGGCTCCTTGCGGGTCTTAATGCAGTTGAAGAAGTTTCGCATGTGGGTATTGGTCCCGTCCTCGAAACTTTCTTCTTTGAGCGTGGGATTGCGGTCGCCTTTGACGCCTTCGCGATAGATGCTCATGCCGGAGCGATTGAGCTTGAGCGTCGCTTCGGTTCCGCGGAACTCGAGGCCGCCATCGTCGATGGATGAACTCATCATGCCTTCGTAGACGACGTCGAAGTCGGGATAACGGAAGGCGGCCTGGATGGTGTCGGGGCAGTCCCATTGTTTGAAGACGCGTTTGTCGCCGAGCATGAAGGCTGTGCTGGGCTCGTCGGACTTCATGGCCCATTGCACGACGTCGATCCAATGTGTGAAGAGATCGGTCATGGCGCCGCCGCCGAAGTTCCAGAACCAGCGCCATCGATGGTACTTCTCGGGAGTGTAGGGTTGGTCGGGCGCGCTGCCGAGCCACTGCTTCCAGTCGAGCTTCGTTTCGTCGATGGGCCTCGGGGCCCAATTGGTTCCGTAGTTCTGCCACCAGTAGGTGCGGACTTGCGTGATCTGGCCGAGGGCGCCGCCCTGGATGAGGTCGACAGCATTGCGGAAGTGAGTCCAGCTGCGCTGCTGCATGCCGCACTGGAGGATCTGCTTGCTTGAACGGACACTTGTGCGGAGCTTCTCGCCTTCTTCGATGGTGTGCGTGACAGGTTTTTCGAGGTAGACGTCTTTGCCGGCGGCGATGGCGGCGATGGCGATGCGCACGTGCCAGTGGTCAGGGGTGGCAATGATGACAGCGTCGATGCTTTTATCGTTGAGGACCTGGTTGAAGTCCATGCAGGTGGTGGTTGCAGTGGTGGCGCTGGCGCGGGCTTTTACTTCGTCGCAGTGCGGGGCGTAGACGTCGCTTACGGAGACAATCTCGAAGGGGACGCCGGTGGCTTCGGCTGAACCGAGGAGGCCTCGCATGCGGCCGCCGGCGCCGATGACGCCAAGGCGAAGTCGGTCGTTTGCACCGAAGACTCTTGTGGAGGCGAGGGCGGTGAGTCCACCTGCGATAAGGAAGGTGCGGCGATCGGGCGTGTATGTCATGGCGCTCCTGTGTGTTTTTGTGTCGGGAGGATGGTAACAAAACTCACGGATTAGGGATTGGGGATTTAGGGGTGGCCAGAGGCTCTGAGCACAGACCGGCTCGAGCAGAAAAACGACCGGTTCACGAGAAATCGTCTTGAATACCAGAAAAACTGAATATTTATACAACGGGCGTAATCCAAAGAAGTGACATCGTGATGACTTTGGAATGACAAGCTGGATTTGCGTGGAACCTAGCATCGGTGTTGCAAGCGCTTTGGAGGTCTCTCGCCGGTGACGCCGAGAAGACGGTTGCCGGTATTGGTTGTGTCGTGCCTGCCTGCATAAACCCGGATGCTGGTTTCTTGGGTGCTTGAACTTTGCAGATAAGGAACGACTGTGAAAACGAACTTCCCCGCATTGCTTTTCTTAATTGCCTTGGTTCCGATCTCTTTGGCCGCAGGTGCGCAGGCCAACAACTACACGCAGACCAGTCTTGTTTCTAATGTGCCGGGGCTGGCGCTGAAGCTGGACGATTCGCTGGTGAATCCGTGGGGCCTGGCGGGGTTAGCGGGACAGCCATTTCGGATCGCGCTGAACGCGAAAGGGAAATTTGAGAGCTACGATGGAAGCGGGATTCTGCAGGATCCGCGCGGCGTAATCGCAGTGCCGGATGGGGTGACGGTTCCCGCAAATCCGACGGGAGTGGTGGCGAATACGTTTGCGGAGTTTACGTCGCCGCAGAGTCCGCTGCCGCTGCCGTTTATGTTTGCGACGCGACAGGGGACGATTTCAGGCGAGTATGCGGACAGTCAGGGAGATATCAAGACGACAACGATTCTGCTGGTCGATCATGGCTCGCAGGGAGCGGAGTACACAGGTTTGGCGGTGCTTGCTCCGAGTTGCTGCGCGCCGTACCTCGCAGTCGCGGATTTTCATCGCGGATTGATTGAGACGTTCACCGGCTTCTTTGATCCGTTAGCCACACTGGGGAATTTCACCGATCCGAATCTGCCGGCTGGGTTCTCGCCGTGGAATCTACAGGTGGTGGGGAACCACGTGTTTGTTGCTTATGCGCTGCAGGATGTAGCACAGCATGATCCACTCCCGGGCCCGGGCGGCGGTTTCGTGGATATGTATGACCTGGAAGGAACCTTTGTGAAGAGGTTTGCTTCGACCGGGGTGCTGAATGTTCCGACGGCGATTGTGCAGGCGAGCGCGAATTTCGGCGCGTTTTCGAATGACATTCTGATCGGCAATTATGGCGACGGAGTGATCAATGCGTTCGATCCAAATACGGGGCAGTTTTTGGGGACGTTGAAGGATGGGAACGGGAATCCGATTGTGAATCCGCAACTGCACAGTCTGTTTTTTGCAGATGGTACGGTGGGCAGTGCGGACACGCTGTATTTGACCGCGGCTCCAGCGGGCGGAACGAGCGGGATCTTCGCTGCGGTGTCGGTGAATACTTCGGGCGCCGGGCCGGATTTTGCTCTGAGTTCGGATAGGCAGAGCGTGACGGTGATGCCGGGGCAGATTGCGGATTTTTCTGTCAGGGCGCAGCCGGTGGGGAACTATCGGGGGACATTTTCGTTTACATGCACAGCCCCGGCGGCGCTGACGTGCAACGTGAGCGGGGTATCGGTTGATCCGGCGACGGGAGCGGGCGTGGTGGCGGTTACGGCCAAGACGTCGAGTTCCGCCGGAGCAAATGTCGCGCTGGCGGTGCTGCTGCCGGGATTTCTGCTCGCGGGGATGGGGTGGCGGAGACGGCGGCGCTTGATGTCGCGACTGATGGTGCTGGCGCTCGGGGCACTGGGAGTTGCGGCAGTGGGATTGAGCGGTTGTGGCGGAGGCGGAGCGAAGATGAATCCGGGGCCGACAGCGCAGTCGTTCAGTGTGACGGCGACCTCGGGGTCGGTTTCACATACGACGACGCTGACGTTGAACGTGCAATAGGGGTGGAGTTCCTCAGAGGCCGTCCCGATGGATGTCGGGGCGGTCTTTTTTTGCATGCGACCCGTTTAGAACTCTTTGCGGCGGCTGAATTGGAAGCCCTGAATCCTGCCGGCGTTCAGCACAAAGCCAGAAACCTGGTGATTGGCGTCGCGGATGAAGCGGAGTGTGCCAGTGCGCCCGGTGAAGATGTCCTGCGATGTTGGGCGTAACTGATCGGGCTTGTTCTTGAGCCGCAGCAGCGTGAGTTTGTCTCCTTCCACTTTGAAACGGAAGACGGGATCGATCTCTTCGCTCACGTAGGCTCCGGCATACTCGGCTAGCTGCTCCGCGCTGGGGTCAACGGTGGTGACCCACTCATACACATCGGGCGGCCCCCCATCCCAAGATTGTTCGAGGTGCGCAGGCTTGCCCGATGAGGCTGGGATGAAGTGCAGGTCCAAGTTATTGCCCCATGGCACTTCGCTGACGTGAAAGTGCGATTCGGCGAAAGGCTTCAAAGGGTGATACTCATCGCTGCCAAAATCCAGCATAAGCGCGCCGTTCTTCAGAGAGATTCTTTGATAGTCATCGTCATCGCTTTTCCAGTAGGTGCCCGCGACGGCTTTCATCTGCTCCGCACTCATGGCCACCACGCTCTTGCCACCAGGATTCGCGGTCGAAGTCGGGGCTGCAGATTCCTTGAACTGACCGGACAAGACGATGTGTGCTACCTGGTGCAGGAGCGATCCGGGCTCGGCTTCGGCAGCGTTGCACAATACAGCCGCTCCGAAATGCTGCTCGGGGAACCGGTCGATGCCCGAGCGGTAACCCGCATCGGCTCCGCCGTGCCCAACGGTCGGAAGCCCTCTATAGGTCCCGATCGAGAGGCCAGAGGCATAGTCCTGATCCTTACCGCTATTGAGTTTGCCTCTCTGCAACATCCGCTGAATGAAGTCAGGGCCGCCGACACGCGGGTGATAGAAGTTCTCATCCCAGAGCTGCAGATCCCCGACTGTCGTGTGAAGGCTTGTGGCGCCGGTGGTGTCAAAGTTAGTGAGGCTCATTCGGAACGGCTTGCCCTCCCCATTCTGCTCATATCCGAGAGCGTCGTGCTTGATGACCTCTTCATGGTCGTCGCGGAAATGGGTGTGGGTCATGCCCAACGGCTCGAAGATGTTCTTGGTGGTGAATTCTCGCAGCGACATTCCGCTGACCCTCTTGACCACGAGCGCCAGCAGAGTGAACCCGGTATTGCTGTACATGTACTTCTCGCCGGGCTTGAAGTTGAGAGCTTTCTGGTGGACGAGCACTGACATGACGTCGTCATCGGTGATGAGGTCCTGCGAATAGCGCCAGCCAGCCAGACCGAGGAGCGACCACTGGTCACGCAATCCGCTGGTGTGATGCATGAGGTGCTGCAGGGTGATGCGCTCTCCGAAATCAGGCAGTTCTGGAATGTACTTATGCACGTCGTCGTCGAGCGAGAGCTTGCCCTGTTGCGCCAGAAGAAGGATTGAGGCAGCTGTGAATTGCTTCGACATGGACGCTACGTGAAAGACGGTCTGTGGCGTGATGGGCACGTCGTCGTTGAGGTTCGCCATGCCATAGCCGTGTGTGTAGGCGATCCGGCCGTCTTTGTAGATTCCGAGCGCGCACCCCGGAGAATCTGACCTGTTCCACCTCTCAAAAACTTTGTCGACTTTTGCGGCCATCTCCGGTGGCAGGCTTTGGCCCCATAGTGCGAAGCCAGCCAGGAGAGTGGTTGCTAACACCACAGTCGCCCGGACGGAGTTCATAGGTGTCCTCCAGAATGCCGAATTATACGTCTGCAGGAAGCCTCAACCGGGGATTGTGACCGGGAACGGCGTGGAGATGGGCGTTGGTCCTGCTGGCTGGGGATTGAGCCCCCTGGAAGCTGCCATGACGGATGCGAGGCGGGCGGTTCTTGACATGGTTGTACCTGCGCATTTCTTATCTCAAGTAGGCCTTCTCTTTGAGGTGGGGTGGGGTGCGCGCGATTTTGGAATGCGCAGATTCTGCCGGATTTCGGAGAGCGGACCATGTCGAACAGGAAGCAAAAGGTGAGCTGGATCACTGGTGTTGACGGCGGCAGAAGGATAGATTGATTTTGCCGGTCAAATCGGTGATTTCACGCTCCGCAGGCTGAGCCGGAAGGACTGGAGGCCAGGCCGATTCCCGGAGACAAATCTACTGAACGGGCGCCCGCCCTAAGCGGATTGCCTGTGCTCCGAATGATCCTGGGTTTGGGGCGCGAGTAAAGGATGAGCGTGACGACAAGTTTGGCATTGTTGGCGGCACCGGCCTCTGGGGGTGGCGGCCTGATTGGCATGCTTCCGCTCCTGTTGTTGATTCCGCTGATGTACTTCGTGATGATCCGGCCTCAACAGAAGCGCCAGAAGCAGTGGCAGGCGATGCTGGGCGGTATCAAGACGGGCGACAGGGTTACGACCGCAGGGGGAATTCGCGGGGTGATTCTGTCGATCAAGGACGATGCGATTATCATTCGCGTGGCGCCGGACAACATCAAGATCGAGGTTGCGAAGAGCGCGATTGCTTCGGTGACGACGCAGGATGCGCCGGGGGCATGAGTTCTCAAAAGCGAGATGTGGGGCACCCGCAGTTTAGTGATTCGGGCAGCAATTGAAGTCAAGTAGAGAATTGGACCAATGAAGAAGAATCTGAAGCAAAAAGTTGTCATCATCTTCGGGGTGCTGATCGTTTTCCTGTACGGCGCATTTTTTGGATTTGACGCGCCGAACCTGAGCGGAAACGATTCGATGTTGAAGAAGCTTACGCGGCACATCCACCTGGGACTCGATCTGCAGGGCGGGGTACACCTGATTCTGCAGGTGCAGGTGAAAGAAGCGGTCAACACGGAGACTGACAATACGGCAGCTCGGATCGAGCAGGATCTGAAGGCGGCGAAGGTCACGTATTCGCAGGTAGTTAAGCCGGATCCGGCGCAGCCTCAGCTGATTCGAATTGAGGGCGTGAGCGCGACGCAGTCGAGTGCGGCACGGTCGGTGCTGGACAACAAGTACTCGAACGAGTACGACATTGCCGGGGGCGGCGCGGACGGCAGCTTCACCGTCACGATGAAGCCGAATATCGAGAGATCGATGAATGACCGCACTGTGCAGAACACGATCGAGGTGATCCGCGATCGTGTGGACACGCTGGGCGTGGCGGAGCCGGTGATTCAGCAGTACGGCCTGGGCGACAACCAGATTCTGGTGGAGCTGCCGGGCATCTCGGACATTGACCGGGTGAGAACGATCATCACTTCGACGGCGCGGCTGGAGATTCACGCGGTCGAAGGCGGACCGTATCCAGATGAGCAGGCGGCGCTGGCGAGCGTGAGCGGCAACTTGCCGCCGGATGAGGAACTGGTCCATGGGTCGGCGTCGATGGGCAACGGATCGGATGCGGACAGCGTGTACATCCTGAAGAGGGTGGCGATCGTTGCGGGCACCGACTTCCGGTCAGCCGATCCGGGAACGGACCAGAATACCGGCCAGCGGACGGTTCACTTTACGCTGACAAACGAAGCAGGCGACAAGTTCTGGGAGTATACGAGCGCGAACGTGGGACACAGCATGGCTGTGGTGCTGGGCGGACGCGTGAAAGAAGTGGCGAACATCGAGAGCGCGATTCGCGATTCTGGCGAGATTCGTGGGAGCTTCTCGCAGGATGAGGTGACAATCCTGTCGAAGATGCTGCGGACAGGCGCTCTGCCTGCGTCGATCAACTATCTGGAAGACCGGACAGTGGGAGCCTCGCTGGGTGCGGATTCGATCAGGCAAGGGATCACGGCGGCTGTGGTCGGGGTTCTGCTGGTGATGATCTTCATGCTGGTGTACTACAGGGGATCGGGCGTCAATGCGGACCTGGCGCTCTTCTTGAACCTCATCATCCTGCTTGGATTTATGGGATTCTCGGGGGCGACGCTGACGTTGCCGGGTATTGCCGGTGTGATCCTGACGATCGGTATGGGCGTGGACTCGAACGTGCTGATTTTCGAGCGCATTCGTGAAGAGATGCGAGCCGGGAAGGCGCCTTCAGCGGCTGTGGATCAGGGATTCGCGCATGCGTGGACGACAATTCTAGACACGCACGTTACCACGATAGTTTCGGCGGCGATTCTATTCTTGTTTGGCAGCGGCCCGGTCAAGGGATTTGCGGTGACGCTGACGTTTGGTCTGGCGGCAAACCTGTTTACGGCGGTTTACGTGTCCCGTGTGATCTTTGACACGCACGTGAATAACCTGAAGGCGGGCGAGGCGGTTTCGATCTAACGACAGGCATTAGGGACTAGGGATCAGAAGGAAGGCAGAGAAACAAGTGGAATTCTTTCATCAACCAAACGTCGACTGGCTGGGCAAAAAGTGGTATTTCCTGGCTTTTTCATTGATTTTCAGTGTTTCGGGCATCATTTCGATGGCGGCGCATTGGTCTCACCCGGTGGGTGGACGCCGGAGCCCGGTACCGCTGGGAGTGGACTTCAGGGGTGGCACTCAGGTTGAGGTGCAATTCAAACAGACTCCGAATATCGAACAGATCCGGCAGGCTACAGCGGCGGCGGGGATTCAGGATGCGAGCATCGTGAATTACGACATTCCCAGCCACAATGAGGTGCTGATCAGCCTTCCGGAGCAGCATCAGGAATCGACGCTGGATACGGGACGAGAGCAGATCAAGAACGCGCTGACAAACAAGTTCGGCGAGAGTGCGTTTGACATCAGAAACGTGCAGGTTGTAGGGCCGACGGTTGGTAAGCAGCTGGAGAAGCAGGCGACCCTGGCGACGCTGTATTCCCTGCTGGGCATGCTGGTGTACCTGTGGTTCCGGTTCCAGCTGATCTACGGCGTGGCGGCGGTAATTGCGTGCTTCCATGACACGCTGATCACAGTCGGCGCCTTTGCCCTTCTGGACTCATTTGGCATCAAAGGGATGGAGATCAGCCTGACGGTAATCGCGGCGATTCTGACACTGGTCGGCTATTCCATGAACGATACGATCGTGGTGTTCGACCGCATCCGGGAGAACCTGAGGCTGAGCCGGCGGGAGTCGTTGCCGGACGTGGTGAACCGGAGCATTAACCAGACGCTGAGCCGGACGGTGCTGACCTCGGGCCTGACGTTTTTGACGGTGCTTTCGCTGTTCATTTACGGCGGGCCGGTTCTCAGGGGCTTCTCGTTCGCACTGGTAGTTGGGATTCTGATCGGAACGTATTCGTCGATTGCGATTGCGGCGCCGATGCTGGTGGCGTATCAGGAGTGGAGAGCGGGAAGCGGGAAGGCTGCGGCTCTGCCTGCGGCGAAGCGAGCCAAGGTTTAGTTCTCAGGTTTAGGACAAATCATTGTTTTTGCAGCAACCTTTGCAGGTGCAGGGTAGTTCTGATATAGGTGGAGCACGCTTTCTGCGAGCGTTAGACGCAGCGGGAACATTTGAAGATTCCGCGGTGTCTAAATAGAGGTAACGATACCCCGATTCGAGGCTGGCTATGTTTGAAGATTCCACATTTGAATCCGGCGGAAAGATCAAGAGCAAGAGCGGACGTTGGATGATGCTTACGTTCATCATCAACGGGTCGATTCTGATAGCGATGATCCTCTATCCGCTCATTTACCCAGAGGCGTTGCCGAAGGCGATGATGCAAACCCTGCTTGTCGCTCCCCCACCTCCGCCGCCGCCACCTCCGCCACCGCCTCCGGCTGAAGTCGTGCACGTGGTGCACGTTCAGTCTGAGATGATGAACAACCAGCTGACGGCTCCGACGAAGATTCCCAAGGACATTAAGATGGTCGCGGAGAAGGAAGCTCCTCCGAGCTCATTTGGTGTAGCAGGTGCGGAAGGCCTGGGCGGTAGTTCGGGCGGTGTGATGGGCAGCGTGTTTGGCAGTGGAAACGCCCCGAAGGTACAGGCAGCTCCTCCGAAGAAAGTGAACATCTCTGCCGGTGTTGCGACCGGTATGTTGATCCAGAAGACCACGCCTACTTATCCGCCGATTGCAAAGGCTGCTCGCGTTTCCGGCACTGTGGTGATTCAGGCAACTATTTCGAAGTCAGGTACGATTGAGAACCTCAAGGTAATCAGCGGTCCGGCGATGCTGCAGCAGTCGGCGCTGGATGCGGTGAGGACCTGGCGCTACCGGCCTTACCTGCTTAACAATGAGCCCGTTGAGGTGGAGACTACGGTGAACGTGATCTTCACGCTGGGCGGATAAGCAAAGTCTTCGGCTCTTTTCCGAAATGGAAAAGAGCCTTGTTTTTGACCCGAATGCGAATCCTGAAAGAGCCGCATTCTCAATTGCAAAATCAGGGGTTCTTCAAATCCGAGAACGATGATCGTGCGGACCGACTTCGAATATTGAGTGTGGTCGATCTGCAGGAGAGAGGCTATATCGGGCTTGAGATTCTGATTTTGCGGCTATCAATCCGTTTCAACGGACAATTCAGATCACAAACTCCTTAGGAGGAACGATTCAAGTGATTCTCGCTCAGCTCGCACATTTCGCTTCGCATACGGTCAACAGCCTGGCCCTCTTTTTCCAGGAAGGAGAGCAGACAGTCAGTTTCAGCCCGCTTGGGTTGTGGCAGCATATGGGATGGTTGGCACGCGCTGTGGCCATCATCCTGTTCATCGAGTCGATCTGGTCATTGGCTGTGATGATCGACCGTTACCTGTACTTCTCAGCGGCCCGCAAGCAGTCGCGTGAATTCGCGCCCAAGGTTGCCGGCGCTCTGAAAGACAGCAAGCTGGAAGAGGCGATCAAGATTGCCGATCGCAACAAGAAATCCCATCTTGCCGAGGTTGTCACTGCCGGGCTGCAGGAGTTCCGTGCATCGGGCGGTGCAGCGAACGAGGCGACGATCGAGAGCTCGGGTCGCGCACTGGAGCGTGCCGAAGCTATCGTCCACGCGAAGCTGAAGAGGGGACTCAGCGTTTTGGCCACCATCGGGGCAACAGCTCCGTTCGTCGGACTGTTCGGAACTGTCGTCGGCATTCTGAACGCCTTCCAACAGATCGCCACCCAGAAGACTTCGGGCATCGGCGCAGTCGCCGGCGGTATTTCGGAAGCCCTGGTGACGACGGCATTCGGTCTGCTTGTAGCCATCCCGGCCGTTATGGCGTTCAACTACTTCACCGGCCGCGTTGAGGCGTTCGACGTCGAGATGGATAACTCCTCAAGCGAACTGATCGACTACTTCATCAAGCAGAGCAGGCGGTAAACCAGTACGGCCGAGCGAGAACTTGAAGGGCAGGAGCGCGGCAAGCTCTCCTGCCCGGAATTTCACGTGAAGCCCAAGCCACTTCGGGCAAAGCCGGATTCTTCCGGTAAACGAATTCACAGGCACGGAGCCGATTATGGGTGTTGCGGTTCGAAACGAAGGAAGCAAGGTCAACTCAAACATCAACGTCACTCCCATGGTGGACGTGATGCTGGTGTTGCTGATCATCTTCATGGTTATCACACCGATGTTGCAGAACAAGGTCGCTGTGGATATGGCGAAGGTGGAGAATCCCACGCCGATGCCTGACGCAGATAAGGAAGACGCAATCGTAGTGGCGATCACGCGCGATGGTGGTGTGTTCCTGGGCCAGAACAAAGTTGCGACGTCGGAATTAGGCGCGAAGGTCCGCGACAAGCTGGCCGATACGCCGGGCAAGCAGATTTTCATCCGAGCCGATGCCAGGGCTCAGTTCCGCGGTGTCGAGGATGCGATCGACGCGGTTCGTACGGCGGGCGTAGACGAAGTTGGCCTGCTGACGCAGAAGCGTGAAGCGCCGGGCGGCGGAGCGGAGTAAGGGAAGATTTCGGGAACGATACGTTAACCAAGATTGCAGCAACCGAGGAGTTTTAAGCCATGGCAATGACATCTGGGAGCAGCGGTGGCGGCGCGATGGGTGACATCAACGTCACCCCGATGATCGACATTCTTCTGGTCTTGTTGATCATCTTTATGGTGATTGTGCCGGTTACGCCCAAGGGACTGGACGCCCTGGTGCCACAACCACCGAAGAATCCCCAGCAACAGCCACCACAGAATGATCGGACCATCGTGGTACAGGTGGGTTATCGTCCGGGCGCAGCCCCAACTTACAAGATCAATGAGACCGAGCTTAACAAAGGCGATCTTTTGCCGCGGTTGACTGAGATCTACGCGAACCGCGCTGAGCGGGTCATGTTCGTAAGGGGCGATGACGATTTGAACTTCGCTTACATCGCTGAAGTGATCGATATTGCCAAGGCGGCGAACGTGGATCACATCGGATTGATGACGCCGAAGATCATGGCTGGTCAGTAGAGGGGCAGTCGGCAAGATCTCTCCCCGGCGGGAAGAAAGGGGAACACTGTATGACTGCTATGGCTGGAAGCAAAGGCATCACGTCGGAGATCAATGTGACTCCGTTGATCGATGTGCTGTTGGTTCTTCTGATCATCTTCATGGTCATCGTTCCCGCAATTCCGCGAGGGGAAGCCGCGGCGGTTCCGCAACCTGCACGAAATGATGGGGGCGGGGAAGCAGTCGTTCTGGAGGTGCTGAAGGACGGCGCAAACGCGGTGAAATTTCGCATAAATGAGCAGGCAGTCGCGCAGGGGGAGTTACAGGCGCGACTTTCTGCTATCTACGCTAATCGTGCCCAACGGGTTTTGTTTCTGAAAGGCGACGACGCGCTCAGCTTCACGCAGGTGGCCGAAGTGATCGACATCGGGCATGCGGCGGGTATCGATCAGATTGGATTGATGACGCGTGGCGTCATGGCTGGACGATAGATTGTTCGGTTAAAGAACACGGTGGGCTTGACGGTTGTAGGAGTACAATTTGGCCATCCTGGATACGGATCCTCCCGCCCGGATTCCAGATGCATGATTTCAAAGGTGCGCAATCGCGACGCACGATCTGAAGGAGAAGAAAAAGGACATGAATGGACCCGCACGTATTACGGCGCTCACGGTTGCGTTGGCCGGCATGGTGCTTTCCATGGGCGGGTGCAACCGCCTGCAAGCCCGTGATCAGTTGAACAAGGGAGTGGAATCATATAAGTCCGCCCGCTATGAAGAGGCGATCGGCCACTTCCAGAAAGCTACTGAACTGGATCCCAGCCTGCCAATGGCGAAGAGTTACCTTGCCACGGCGCTCGCGCAGAACGTGGTTCCCGGCCTCACCACGCCAGACAACCTGAAGAACGCGCAACAGGCGATCAGCATTTTCCAGGAGGTTCTGAACAAGGAACCTAACGACGTGAACAGCCTGAAACAGATCGCGGCCATTTATTTCAGCGTGAAGCAGTTCGATAAGGCGAAGGAATTCCAGAAGAGAGTGCTCTCGGTCGATCCGAAGGATCCGGAAGCTGCTTATACAGTGGGCGTGATCGACTGGACTCTTGCGCATGAGAACACGCTGAAGGCGCTCGCTACCGTGAACATGAACGATGATGGCGAAGGCAACGCCAAGGCTCCGAAAAAGGTTCTGCAGCAGATCAAGGACGAGAACGAGCCGCTGGTCACCGAAGGGCTTCAGTATCTGAACCAGGCGCTTGCGAATCGTTCGAATTACGACGAGGCCATGTCGTATCTGAACCTGATCTACCGGCGCAAGGCAGACGTCGACTATACCGATCCGAATGCAGTGAAGGCCGATGTGGCCGCTGCGAAGGATTGGAGTTCGAAGGCTATGGGAACCCGTAAAGAGAATGAGGCCAAGAAGGACAAGGGTCCCGGCGGTATCACCATGGATTCAAGCGGCAACTTCAAATAGGTCGTACAGCTCTACTTCGCCTTCAGATGGAACGGCCTCCGCGGAAGCGGAGGCCGTTCTAGTTTTGAAGCTCTGCCTGGGCAACTGATTCGATCACAGAGGGGCGTCGATAGCCGCAATTGGGCGCAGTCGCGTATTCTGAATCGACAGTTTTACTTCTCCGGAGCAAACAATGGATCAAGTGTCCTCAAACGATGGGCAGATCAATCACGTGAGTGATACAGCCCTGATGGTGGCTGCATGCCGCGCGCTGGAGACAGAACTTCCGGATGCTTTCGCGCACGATCCATTCGCGGCAAGACTGGCAGGAGCACGCGGCTTCGCCATTCTTGATGCCGTGCCTTACTCCATGTCCTGCGTTTCGGCATGGCTGTCCGCACCCGTTTTCTAGATGAACTGTTATCCGGAGTCCTGGCCGGCGATGCTATCACTACAGTGTTGAGTGTTGGCTGTGGATTGGATACGCGACCCTGGCGATTGGATCTTCCCGCAGAGCTGCATTGGATCGAGGTCGATTTTCCCGATGTGCTCGACTACAAGTACGGGCTGCTTGCAGACGAAAAGTCGCACTGCCATGTCGAGCGCCTCAGTGTGGATCTGAATGAGCCTGTTCAGCGCCAGACCATGTACGACAAAGCCGGGAATCGTGCCCTCATGATTACGGAAGGCGTTCTGATGTATCTTCCGGCAGGTACCGTAAGGGCACTGGCAGCGGAGTGCGGGAGAATTCCGGCGTTGCCCATTGGATCAGCGACATCACCACCGATTCCTTCAACAAGGCACTCGCGGGTGGGCAGGAAAGAGACCATCTCGGGCATGTTCAAGCCGCGGATGCGCTTACTGGAGAGCAGATTCTCGACGTTCTGCGCAGTCATGGCTGGACGACAGCCGAGATGCGCAGCTACATAAGGGATACGGGATTTACCCAGGAACGCGTTCGTCGGATGTTTGGCGATCGGCCTTCGGCTCCGCCGCCGTTTGCGGAAGGCGACCCGACCGGCGTGCATCGATTCGCTCGAGGGTAGATCTCGCAAACCGACGTCGGCGGAGCTCTATTTTGCGCCTTGTTTTAGGATTTGTTCGGCGAAGTAGTTGCGGATCTTGGCGTCATCGCGGAGTTTTTCGTAGTAGGCCTGGCGAAGAAGTTGCGCATGGCTTTCGCGGAGGTTCTGGCGAATGCTTTGTTGAACGCTGGGATTGCTTAGCTCGCGCTGTCCGGCGGGCTCGCGTGCGACGAGCTTGTAAATGGCGTAGCCGATCACGCGCTGCGCCGGTCCCGCGCCGCCATAGATTGGCAGGACGTCTGTGACCTGGCCCGGTTTGAGTTTGCTGATAGCGGCAAATGCAGCGGGATCCTGCTGCAGATTCGATTCGGCTACGAAACCTACGTCGCCGGCGGTCGAGCTGGCATTTTGATCTTCAGAGAAGTTCGTAGCCAAGGTGGCGAAGTCCTCGCCGCTGGAGAGGCGATTGTGTATGGACTGAATCTTCTTTTTAGCTTCGGTATCGTTCACGGCCCTGGTGCCAGGGAGATTAGCAGGCTGTTGAGGCGGTAGGGACGATACGACGATCCGAGAGAGGCGGTACTGCGGTTCGAGAACGTTGTATTCGGATTTGTGCGCGCCGTAGTAGCTGCTGATGTCGGCATCAGTGATGGCGATTTTAGAATTGATTTCCTTGTTGATCAGCTTTTCGGAGGTGAGATTGCGGCGAATCTGCTGCTTGATATCGTCAAGCGTCATGTTGCGCTGTTTTAGCTGCTTGTCGAATTCTTCCTGCGTGTAGGGAGCTTTGAGTTCGGTCAGCTTGGCATTGACGTCTTCTTCGGATGCGGCTAGGTTGAGTTTCTCAGCACGCTGCTGGAGGATTTCGTCGTCGATCAGCGTGCCGAGGAGTTTGAGGCGCACGATGTTGGCTTGTTCGGCGCTGGGCTCCTGGGGTGCTTCGCCCTGGCTCGACTTGTAGCCGGCATATGCCTTGTCGAGGTCAGAGCGAGAAATGTCCTTCCCGTTCACGGTGGCGATGACGTCGGGTGAAGGAGTGTGATTGCAGCCTGAGAAAGCAATCAAGAGGAAAGTACTTGAAAGTGCCAGCGCAAGCGGCTTGCAGCGCCTGAAAAAGAAACCTTCGACTTGCAACCTTGGATCTCCTCGAGAGCCTGCCGTCTCTCCGGTATTTCAGGATAAATCCCGAATCCGGCTTTGATAACGGCAGCTCCTCATTTAGGGCCGCTGTTTACGCACTGGCTCCAGTTTTTTACGGAGCAGCCCCAGGTTATTTGCCTTTCGCGGCAGGCTGTGCGGGCTGTGCGGGAGGTGGAGGTTCCACTCCAGCGGCACGCAGGGCCCGGTCAATAACAATCCAAACCTGCTCGGCGGGCAGAGCGCCGTTGATGCGCTCGCCGTCAACGAATACAGCGGGCGTCCCTTCGATGCCCAGCGATTCTGCTTCCTTTGCTGATGCTCGGACCTGCGAATCATCCTGTTTGGCGAGGCAGGCATCGAGCTTGGTGCCATCCAGTTTTGCCAGGGTGGCCTCCTGGCGAGCAATGCGATCCAGCGTGGCAAAGCTCTTTTGCACGTTGCGATCTTCGCCGCTTACTTCCTGCCCGTGGGCATGGATGTAGTCGACGAAGTTCCAGTACGTTTCAGGGTTCTGTGCGGCGATGCAATTGGCGTCCACCGCGGCGTGCATTGCCCAGGGGTGGATTTCGGTGAGCGGATCATCTTTGTAGATGAAGCGGACCTTGTCTTTGTAGCGGTCGAGCGTTTGCGGAAATAGGGACGAGTGCATGCGCGCACAGTAGGGGCATTGCAGATCGTCGAAATTGATCACGGTCACCTTGGCATTTGGGTTGCCGCGGATCGGGCGGCCAGCTATGTCGATGTTAAAGACGGGATCCTTGGCGAGGTCAAAGGTCTCAAGGCGAGCGAGCTTTGTATTGTCGGTTGAGATGAGGAAGCCGATTTCCTTTTTCGATGCGCCATGGGCGAGGGTAATGGGAAGAGAGTCGTAGCCAGAAATCTGGCTGGGCTTACGCTGGCCGAGGGAAACGGAGACTTCGGGCGGGATGCCGAATTGGGAGCGAACCAATACTTCAATGCGGCGGTTCAGGGCCGCATCGGGGGCGCTGGAAGCAGCAGATTGCGCCTTGCAGCCAACGACCAGGCTCAAAGCCAGAAGGCCGGTCAAAAAGTGGATTCGCGACAAATGTATTTCCTCTCATTAAGGATATCCCAGCAAACCCTGTGCCGAGGACGGAATGGACGGGAGCGAGGTTACTGTCTGGTGGACGGATCAGGGTGCGAAAGGCAAGCAGGCAGGGTGCCGGGCCGGTCCTAGTAGGCGGGGGGAAGGTTCGCGTCGTGGAAGACGGTGTTGGAGCGGCGAATGTCGCCCACGGAGCCAAAGTTGGCGATGGTAAAGCTATATAGATATTGCGTTTCGTCGCGGACTGATCCGAGGGCGAAGCGGCGATACCCGAGGCTAAGTCCGCAACAGTTCCAGTTGTAGACGGTCTGAACTCCGGCGTACTGAAGGTCCCGGTTGACGAAATCGTAACCGCCGTTTGCGGCGATGTTGAACCCGGCCTCGTTCGGACGTCCGAATTCGAAGAAGGGCTGGAGCTGTTGGCTCTGAATGAGAGAGGCGGTGCTGCCTTTCTCGTCGACGGCATTCAGAAGGGAGTGTCCGACGCCGATGGTGGTGCGACCGCGGCTGTACCCGGCGAAGATGTTGTCTGCGGCAAGGCGTCCGGCTTTAGGGTCATAGTCCATGTTCCACTCGATGCGCAGGTTGCTTATGGCTTCAAAGCGAAGGCGGGAGATGAGTGGGGAGAGATTGCGGGCATTTGTGAGGAAGGCGATTCCCGTGAGGTCGAGAGTGGAGTCGGAGAGGTTGCGGCGGCCGGGGATGATGGCACCGCCGAAATCGGAGTTGAAGAAGTATTTTTGCGCGATCTGCCAGGAAGCCCATTCGCGAGGCTGGTGATGGCATTTGCCGTCGGCTTCGTCGAGATCGCTGCATGGCTGAGGGTTTAGATCGCGGGCATAGAAACGCTGGAAGAGAGAGTAGCCAATCTCGTTTGTGTTTGTGGCGATGTCGGAGGGGTCGATGAGAGGGACATTGCGGGCCTTCTGACCGATACCGCCAACGAAACGGTAGGTCAGTTCCGGCTCGATGACGTGACGCAGAATGCGGTGACCCATGGTAAAGTCACGCTCGAGTGCGGGTGGCCGGATATCGAGGGAGGCTTCTGCATCGCTTCGGCTGAGGGGATCGTGACTGACGGTCGGTGTGCCGGCGTTCGCTCCGTTCAAGTCGGGAATCTGACTCGTGGTGTAGAAGGTGTGACGTAGAGCAATTTCAGGGACGATGCTCCATCCGCCTGCGACGAACGGGAGCGATAGGTGGGGATACAGATCGAAGCGGCCCATGTTTCGAACGTGGAAGCTGTATTCGGACCGTCCAAGATAGCTGAGCGAGGAGCCTAGACGCCAGTAGAAAGGCGAGGTGTGCAGAGGCTCGTCGAGTACGTCGAAGCGCAAGGTGGGAAGGTGCAGGATGCGGACTTCGTCGCCTTCATTTGAGCTTGCGAAATTCTGCACGCGCTCGAGATAGGCAGAGGGCACGTATCCGTTATGCACGTGAGTGAGGGAGATGGTGCTATGCACTTGGGAGCTGACTGCCTGCTGGTAGTTGTCGTTGAAGACAAGCTTGTAGACGTAGCGGGACAGGTACTCGATATTAGCTGCCGCGCGAGTGCTGGGAGTGAGATCGACACGTCCGTCGGCGAGGATGTCTGCTCCACCCTGATTCACGGGTTCGGTTGAGGGCCCGATCTTCACGCCTCGGTCGTAGAGCGCGTTCCACCTCGCTGTGAAGTGGTCGAGGCCTGGACCTTTGTAGCGGAAGTCCCCGTTGGGCGCGAAGCCGCGTTTGCTGTAGTACTCGGTGCCGAGGACCATGTCCATGCTGCGGTTGAGGACGATGTAGACCTGCTCACCGACTGTGAGGCCCTTGATGGTGGAGTTGCTGATGACCGGAATGAGAAGACCGGATTGGCGGCCCGTGAGTTCGACAGGATGGCTGAGATAAGGAAGGTAGAGGATGGGCACGCCCAGGAGTTCGAAATAGGAGTTGCGGGTTGTTGCCTTGTCGTTTGCAACTGTGATGGATCGGGCGATGACCTGCCAGTCGGGCTTGGGGATGCGGCAGTTGGTCATGGTGCCGTCGATGATCTTGAAGCTGTCCTCGCCGGTTTGCAGCAGAACGCGTGCGGAGAAAAGGAATGGGTTGGCAGTTGAATAGACGACTGTGCGGCCGGAACGGCGCAGTCCGATGGATCCGTTGACGTCGTAGAAGCGGGCCGTATGCATGTTGAGACGCATGTCGCCATGCGATGCGGCGATGTAGGTATCGCTGGAACCGCCCGTGAGCTTGATATTGCCTTCAGCGTGCATCTCGGTAGTTGCGCGGTTGTAGCTGACTCTATCGGCGTGAATGATGTAGTCGCGGTAATAGATGACGACTCCGCCGGAGAGGGTGGCGGTTTCGCCCTGCCATGTCTGCACGCCTGCTTCCCAGCGAAGGGGAATGCCGGAGGGTGGATTAGGCTCAGGGGTTGCGACGGGAATCGCTTCCTCTCCAGGGTCGTCAGGGAGTGTGGATGAAGCTGGCTGCTGAGCTGAATTCTGAGTGTCGAGAGACTGCTGCGGAGGAGGTAACGGATTGGTCAACATCTGACTTGCAAGTTGCAAGTGACAGAGGGTCATCAGCGTGATAAACACGAAATTACGAGGATGCATCGAGGACCAAGGCCAGCATAGCAAATGCGCGTGCCGGGTCCGGGCCTTCGGCGGGTTAAGTGCTCACCGGAGGTTATTAGAAAATCAACTGCGCACATCGCTTGGGAGTGGGCAGTTTCGAGAAACATTGAAGGGAATATAGAGTTTTGAGCACACTGCCTAGCTCGCCCACACCGCTGCCGACGTGGAAGCAGGAAGTAAATCGCCGCCTTGCTGAGCACAAGACTCGCAAGGGGATCTCAGTTATCGATGAAGACTCGGCGGAACAGCACGGGCCCTCGAACAGCCGGGCAGCCGCAGCTGCTGCGAGGGTGGCCGCGCGTTATGCCAAGGCGCCGAGCTATAGCGAACTTCAGGCCACCGAGGCTCGCGCCGCGGTCCGCGCAGCCGAAGCTGCTACTCGCGCCGCAGTGGAGGCACAGTTTGCGGCACAGGCGGTGCTCGATCAGATTGAGACCGCGATTGAGGATGGCGACCCAGAGCAGCAGTCGTACGAAGTTGCTGAACCGGTGTGGCAGCCCGAGGTGAAGGCTGAGCCGGAGCACACGAACCATAGCGGGGTGGAGATTCGCTGGGAGCCGGACATGCCGCAGCGTCCCATGCAGACTGGGACATACTCTGCGGGCCGATATGACTGGACGGAGCAGAATCATCTTGATTCGGCACCGGTGTATGAAGAGATCGAGGCGCAGGCGATTCCTGCAAACCTGATCCAGTTTCCGCGGGAGATTATTGCGACGCGGCGGATGCGTCCGCGGCTTGCAGACGGTCCAGGTGAAACGGAGTCGCAGCAACTGAGTATTTTCGAGGTCGATCCGAATACGGTATCGACGGAGCCAATGGGGCAGGATGTTGAGGCGGGCGATCCGGTATGGATCGGGTCGAGCTGGCAGCAGATGCAGCTCGATGAGGAGCCGCATGAGGAGCAACTGCCGGAGTACTACGCCCTCGTGCCGGACGAGCACAAGCTGTACCAGGCGCCGTTTGGTCGCCGGATGATGGCGACAGTGGTGGATGCCGGGATCATCATGGGCATCGTGTTCGGGACGATCTACCTGATCGCGTCGAATGTGGACAGCCTGCCGGGCAAGCGAGCGTTTGAGGTTTGCGCGGTTCTGGCAGTCCTGGGATTTGCGGCGCTGTACGAGTGGTTCTTCCTTACGTATGCGAAGGTCACCCCAGGAATGCGGTATGCACAGCTCGCACTGTGCACGTTCGATGAACAGATGCCGACGCGCGAGCAGGTGAAGGGGCGGCTGAAAGCGATGCTGATCTCGGTGCTGCCGGTGGGGCTGGGAATGCTCTGGTCGATCTTCGACGAGGACCAGATGAGCTGGCACGACCGGCTCTCGAAGACTTATCTAAGGCTGAGCTGAGAAAAGCAGCGACGAGGGAACAAGCGAACGAGGGTACTACGGAGCAAGCTCTTAGCTTCTGGCTCTTAGCTCGTGGTGCTGACAACCTAAACATTCGACTGAGATGGGCAACTGAAAAGCGAAATGCGGCGGGCCGAGGCCCGCCGCATTTTGTTGCCTTGTTGGTGTAGCGGAGTTAGAAGCGGAACTTGCCGCCTAGCTCCAGAACGCGGTTGCTGAACACAGAGGTGACCTGTCCGAAATTGGCATCTTTGCTGTTTGTGTTGACGCCGCTGAATTGCGTTTTATTGAAGGTGTTGAAGGACTCGAAACGCAGTTCGATGTTCGGGCTGTTGTCAGCACCGGTGAACTTGATGTTCTTCGTCAAGCTCAGGTTGAAGTTGTTGAGACCAGGCCCGCGGACATTGTCTTTGCCAGCAGCGCCGAAACCCTGATTCGGCCCGCCAAACCAAGGAGCGACTGGATCAGTGTAGATGCTGTCAGTCTTGCCGTTGAACCAGGCTGCCTGGGTCTTGGGATACTTGACCTTCCCCACGAGGTTCGGGCGGTTTGAGGTGCCTCCGCCGAGGCCGAGGGTGTCAGTTCCGTTATAGGCAATGTTGAGCGGGAGGCCGGTCTGGAACACGGTGATGCCGGAGATTCCCCAACCGCCTGCGATGGTCCGGTATGCCGCGTTCGAAGTGTGTCTAGCAAACGGGAGCCCATAGACATAGCTGACGTTGAAGATATGCCGCCGGTCGTAGGAACCGGAGCCCTTGCTGTAGGCGGGGTTGAATGGGTTATTGAGAGTGGCAAGATCTACGCCAGGAGCGCTATCGAGCAGGTGAGAGAAGGTATAAGCAACCTGAGAGGTAAGTCCCCATTTGTTTTCGAAGCGAATACCGGTCTGCATCGAATGGTAGTGAGAATTGGTTTCGTTTTCTTCCTGGTTGATGTTTGCGAAACCGGGGTGCTGCCGCAGTTTGTTGGCAACGATCTGGCTGCTCTGAACGGCATACCGGTCAGAGTAAGTCGGGTTCCAACGCGCATCGGTCGAAGGGTTGAAAGTCCAATGAGGCGTTCCGTTGACGGTTGACCAGTAATTCGTAGAGTCGTTTGTCAAGGGCAGTGTGTTGATCTGGCGGGTATTGTTTTGATCCCAGCCGGAGGAACCGACATACTGCAATGCCGCAACCACAGAGGGCATCATCTGACGTTGGATACCCAGGCTCCAATTCATGGTGCCGGGAGGAGGATAGATGAACTTGATGCTGGTAAGGCCGGACGGGTAGAGCGACGTCCCAGTGGCTCCGGTGTTGATGCTCTTCGTCGGTGTCGAGAAGAACACGTTGGTTGGCTGAGGCCTGTAAGCGAAAGGCGGATTCAGGGCGGAGTTATAGACATCATTGCCCTGTACGCGCTCGTAGAAGATACCAACGCCGCCCCGAAGAACGGTTTTTCCGTTTCCAGACATGTCGTAGGCGAAACCAATGCGCGGCTGCCATGTGAAGTAACGATTCTCGACATTGCCCTTCGGGAAGCTATCGACGCCGGCTTCACGAATGCCGTTCAGATAGAACTTCTCAGAACCCGTTCCGAACGTGGAGAGTTGAGAACTGATGAGCGTGTTGTCCGCGGCGATCGGGTTACCCAAGGTCCTGTTGTAGTTGGCCGGTACGAAATTGGCGAACTTGTTGTAGCGCTCAAACGCGTGCGGCAGGCCGTCGTACCTGAGGCCAAGGTTGAGAGTCAGGCGAGGTCCGACATGCCAGTTGTCGATGAAGTAGAAGGAGTAATTGTTGTTGACCCAGTTCTTGCCATAGAGGTACTCGAGCTGGTCCCAGGAGTCGGCCATGCCGAGCATCATGTTGACTATGGAGTCCTTGGAGAACGCACTGTTGCCAAAGTTGGCTGTGCCGTTGGTATTGGCCTGCAGTTCCTGGTTCTTGTAGGTATGCAACAAGCCCACGCCGAACTTGAACTGGTGACGTCCCTTGATCCAGGAGAGGTCGTCGCGGTATTGGAAGCCTTCGTATCCGTTCTTCCACGGGAAGTACTGCGGATTCCATTGCGCGCCGAGGGTGTTGTTGATGACGATCGCGGGCATGATCGGCTTCGTCAGCCCGTGCGTGATTGCCGCCTGATTGGTTGACGGGAACAGGCTCTCCCCAGTCCAGCCATCCGGGACAGAGTAAGAGGCGCCCGACGCTGCCAACGGAGTCAACCGGATCTTGTTCCCGGAATAGTAGAACGCGGTTTCGTTCAGCAACGTCGGCGAGTAGGTTTGCGTCAGTTTGATGGCCGCCGTGTACGAAGGATTCTTCATAGATGTACCGACGGAAGCGAAGCTGGTGCCCCACAACGGTGGGAAGTAGGTGTTCTCCATTGCGTCATGGAGGTAGTGGCCCATCAACTGGAACTTGCTGTTAATAGCGTGATCGATGCGGACCACATCTTCACGGATGTTCTCGGGTTGCTTGACGGAGACGATGAACTGCTTGCAAACCGATCCAGTGCACGTTGCGTTCGGCTTAGGGAACGTGCCTGCATTCAACTCGCGAACGATGTTCTGATCGATCATCGCCGCGGGGATCCTGTACGTTCCGTCAGAGTTGAGAGGGAACGCCGATCCGGGGATGAGGCCGAGGCCAGTTTCAAGGGCAGTATAGGCAGGGTTATTCGGCAGATTTGGAACGATGGGCACGGCCGAACTCTGCGGAGTGTAGTTGAAATCAGCAGCCAGCGTCGGGAAGTTGTTCGACCAGAGGTCGTTAGATAGCGATGGAGGGCTTCCCTTGATGAGCTTGCGCCATTCTTCATTCCAGAAGAAGAAGGTGCGGTTCTTTTGCTGGTTGT
The DNA here is from genome assembly GCA_035496515.1 of Occallatibacter sp. Classification (GTDB taxonomy): domain Bacteria; phylum Acidobacteriota; class Terriglobia; order Terriglobales; family Acidobacteriaceae; genus Telmatobacter. The sequence continues at coordinate 3,594 of DATJEO010000217.1, read as the reverse complement.
AGACGTGCGGAATCCACAGCGGTCCGCCGATGTTGCCGCCCGGCGTGTTGAGCTGGAAGATGGGACGCGATTTTCCCTGCTGCTTCAGGAAGTAGTCGTTGGCGTTGTAGGCGGTGTTGCGGTTGAACTCATAGAGACTACCGTGATACTGCCGCTGGCCCGACTTGATCACCATGACAATGGTGCCGCCAGAACCGATGCCGTAGTCGGCTGAGTAGTTGGAGCCAAGGGTCTGGAATTCGCCGATGGCGTCCTGTGATGGCAGATTCATGAAACAGCCGCCGCAACCGCGGTCATTCTGCTCGGCGCCGTCGATGAGGTAGACGTTATGAGAAGTGCGCTGGCCGTTGAAGCTTAGGCCGTTTGAGGAAGTAAGGGCATCAATACCCGCGAAGGAAGAAATCTGGTTGGAGACTCCGAGGCCGAGAGCTGCGAGTTGAACGACGTTGCGTCCATTGGTGGCTAACTGACGAACCTGTTCACCGCTGATCAATGTGCTGATCTCGCTGGTTTCGGTTTGCACCTGCAAGGCTTGCGACTCAACGGTCACGCTTTGTTCGGTACTGCCGACGGTCAACGTGACGTCGACACCCAGTGTCTGCGCGACGTTCAGTACGATGCCGGTGCGCGTGAATTTCTGAAAGCCGGTTGCAGTTGCGGTGAGCGAGTAGGTTCCAACGCCCAGATTGGCGAACCGAAAGAGGCCGGCTTCATTGGATTTCGCTTCGCGCACCTGTCCGGTTGCGGGATTAGTGAGAGAGAGGTCGGCGTTAGGAACGACGGCCCCACTTGCATCGAGTACAGTTCCAGTGATTGTCGCATTATCTTGTGCACGCAGAGCTGGTGCGAAGAGCAGAAGAGTTGCGATCAGTATGAGCCATAGCCCGGCTGACCGCGTACGGAACAAAGGATGAGCCATAGACTGCCTCCATGAACGAAAAAGAGTTTTTCGGCCATTTCGAACCGCTCTTCCACTCGCATTGCTGACCTGTCCGAGCATCAGTGCGGGTGTCGAGCTGTTGGGAAGATAGCTTGTGCCGACTGCATACTGTTTCTGGGTGGCACTTCATCTTCGCGCTTGACCATTCACGGAATCCGCCGATGATGACGGAGTCCAAGGATCGCGGTTGCGGCTTGATGGATGGAGTGCCTTGCACTCTGCATTTCCGTTTTGGCGGAGACGCATTCAACTGAGTCGAACGTGAGTGCAAGTTGCGACCTGACGTGGGTTGGAGCAGACAGGCTCCGATCACTGTAGTTGCGTGCACTCGCCAAGACCGTTCGAATCGTGGCCCTCAATTCATCAGCCTCTGTTGCTTGCGAGCTATTTCGTTTAATCGAAGCTCGTCAGCAATCGTTTACTTGATTTGGCGGAAATTCTCATGCTCGCGAGAGGGTTTGTCAAGCTGCAAACGTAGTGTTTATTTGGCATGTGATATGGATCACGTTCCTAACAAAAAGCGATTTAGCAATGAAAATTCAGAGAGGATCTCTCGTTCAGCCATTTGTGAGTTTAAGGATGAGAAATCGTTTACGCATTGTGCGCTGAGAGCGAGGAACCTTGCCCGGCCGATGGAGTCCGGTCGAACAGTGTTGCAGGAATCACTTGCCCCGACGAACAGGGGTGCTATTCTGGCGCGTCGTCGAAATAGCGCAAGGAGGATGAAGTGAAGAAGGGGATATTGCTGGCGATTGGCGGGTTGATTCTATTGGCGGGATGCGATGTTGGAGCCAAGCCTGCGGCGACTGTTCCTGCGACTCCGAAGTGGAAAGGGCAGCCATATCGAATTGCGTTCGATAAGCCGGGTGCGAAGCCGGATGCGGCGGGCGTTACGATCCCGGTGGTGAAGTATACGGCAAATCCTGACGCGCTGGAGAGAAGAGCGACGCTGGTAGTGCGCTTCGACAACTCGTCGGCGAAGAATCCGACGGGTGCGCCGATGGTGAACAAGATGATCATGGCGCCGGTTGATATCAAGGGCGAAGAGGGAATGCTCAATGCTGACTACATGAGCGCCGCCAACAAGGGTCTGGCGGGCATTCTCGGCGCGTATCACATGAATGGAAAGATCAAGATCTCAGTGGCGCTGGCGCGGTCGTCTTTGACGAATCAGGCGGGTGATACGGAAGTGGATCAGAAACGGCTTTCGGATTGGCTGGATGGCGAGGTCACGTTCAAGAATCCGCATCCGAAAGGGTGAGAGGCAGGGACTGAGGGGACCTAGGACCAGAGACATAGGAAACAAGAGGCCGCAGATGCCGAAGCGCTGCGGCCCTTTTCTGTTGGGCCTTGAGAAAACCGGCTGGTCAACTGGCGAGGGCGCGGATAGCACTGACGCCGGCACCGAGGAGAGCTGTGGTGTCGTCGTTGGGCAGGATTTCGAGGGAGTAGCTAAGGAGCGGGCTCATCTTGACCATGGTTTCGAGATGTCGGCGTAGCATCCCGATGTCGAGGAAGCCGACATTGTGTCCGGTGAAGTAGAAGCGACCGGGTCCCGCGAGATGAATGAAGGACGCTGTGGCGGCGGCGAGAGAGCGGTGCCAGAGGTCGACGAACTCGCGGCAGCGTTCGTCGCCCTTTTTGGCGTTGGCGAAAACCTCTTCGGGTTCGAGGTCGAGGAAGCGCATGCGCATGGCGCGATAGCCCATGATGCCTTCAAGGTGTCCGACGCCGCCGCATCCGCAGAAGCGCTCTTTGGGGTCAAGGGTAACGGTGATGTGTCCTCCCTCCCATACGCCTTCGACGTATGGCCAGCGGCCGTATCCGATACCGTTGCCGATGGTCCAAACACGGGTGAGCTTGTTGAGCTGGCCGCGGGTAGCGGCTACACCGGCGGCAATGGCGTCCGCATCATTGGAGATGTGGACTGGTGAATTGACACCTTTCTCGGTGAGGACACGCGTAAGCTCGTCGGCGAGCCGGACACCCTTGAGCTGGGTGAGGTTTGGAGAATCTTCAACGACGCCGTAGCGAACGATGCCCGGAACTGCGACGCCGATGGCATCGATCTGGGCATTGTTGACGACGGAGGCGATTTCGTTGGCGAGAATATCGACCACCTCGGCGACGGGAAGTGCATTGAGGGCGTCGACTTCTTCGATGTTCTGGGGATAGCGGACGTTTTCGCCCGCGGGGCGCATGTCTTCGAGTCTGCCGGCGACGATGTGCTCGGTCATGACGACGCCGATTGCGGTTGTCATTTCGCCCTCCCTGGGCCTGATTCAGGGGCTAAAGCCCGTTCGATCTTTTAAACCGTTCCTGGCATGACTGGGGTCATGCTCCGATATAAATCAATTCCGTGAACATCCACATCAATCCACCTGGTACCGGTGCAGGCGGCCGAGGCCGTTGAAGGCGGCGGCTTTGTAGCACTCGGCGAGGGTCGGGTAGTTGAAGACGGTGTCAACGAAGTACTCAACGGTGCCGCCGAAGATCATGACGGCCTGGCCGATGTGGATCAACTCGCTGGCGCCTTCGCCGATGATATGCACGCCAAGGACCTTGCGTGTGTCGCGATGAAATATGAGCTTGAGGCGGCCGGTCGTGTCGCCACGAATCTGGCCACGCGCGGTTTCGCGATAGAAAGCCATGCC
>DATJEO010000216.1:0-19370 GCA_035496515.1 Occallatibacter sp. | reverse complement strand
CGTCATTGGCGATGGCACACCGGCGTGCACTCGCAACACCATCAATGGAAGCCTGCAGGTTTCCAACAACTCAGCAGCTGTGACGATGTATGGGAACAAAGTCATCGGCAGCGTGCAGGTGCAGGGCGACTTGGGCGCCTCCACCATCAACGCAAATACCGTAGGCGTCAGCGTGCAGGTACAAAGCAACGCAGGAGCCACCCAGGTCTTCAACAACGTCATCGCCAACGCTCTGCAGTGTCAGTCCAACACCACCATCACTGGTGCTGGAAACAAGGCGGCTGTCAAACAAGGGCAGTGCGCGAAATTTTAGAAGCGGTGGATCCGGGCGGATAGATTCCATTCGCCCGGATGAATCTATGTGCTGGAACTCTGGTGAGCGCTTGATTGCCGCCCGCGCAAGGCGAGCAATCTAGCTGCCCAACCGATGTCTTACATCCGCAACCAGCGGATCATCCGGCGACTGCCCGCGAATGGCGAGATAGTTTTTGTAGAAGTCCGCGAATCCCGCGCTCTTCATGCCCTCCCGCGCGCGACCCTCGTAGTAGAAGACGAACGGGAAGTACGCAAACGTTGGCACGTTGTCATCGAACAGCTCGATCGCTTCGCCGCGTCTCTTCATGCACTGGTCAAATTGCGCGTCAGCCTCGGTGAACGCATCTGCTTCGAGATAAGCCCGCCCAAGTTCGAAGCGTCCGATCCAGGTATCCAGCAGGTTGTTCCCGGCAGTCAATTGCCGGATCGCTTCGTTCGTATCCTTCTTCTTAAGCGCGATCAAACCCGCGATCATTTTTCCATAAGCCTGCGACTCGCTCGATAACGACGAAGAAAGGGTGGTCATTAACTTCTGCGCTTTGACGAATTCGCCAGCCTCCGCGTATGTGATTGCTCCCAGAACCTGAATCGGAACACCCTGGCTCAGCGCGAGCGCCTTGTCGCTGTTAGCGACAGCCGTGTTCCGGTTTCCTCTCGATTCTTCGATCTGGGCGAGCATCACCAACTTCCTCGCGGCGCCGTCGTTGTTCCTGGCTGCGAGATCCGCCGCCGCCCCTTTTTTCAGGATGTTCACTGCATCCGCGTGGCTAGCCTGGTAAGCGGCAAGATCTGCCAGTCCCGCGGTCGCAGTGGATGCAGCGACCGGACCAAAGCTCTCAAGCTGATGGTATGACCGGCTCGCATTCTCAAGCTGCCCCTGCCCCAGCTGCGCTTCCGCCAGCACCAGGTATCCCTGTGCGGCTTTCGGATTGATGGAAAGCGCAGTCCGCGCTTCCCGCTCGCTGCCGGCGAAGTCCCCAGCAAAGGCGCTGATGAATGCAAGGTTCAAACGTGGTCCAACGCCCTTGGGGACGATCTCCACCGCGCGCTTCGCCGCTTCCAGAGCCTTTGGTGCGTTGCGCAACTGCGTATAGCAGATGGATAAGTTATTTTGACCAACTCGATCAGCGGGATACTTCGTCACCAGCCGTGTGTATTCCTGCACGCAGTTCTGCCAGTCGCCGGCGATGCGATAGTAGAGACCCCGATCGCGATATTGTTCGCGTTCCGTCATGTTGTCGACGTACTGCATCGCCTGCTGCATGTACTTCAGAGCATCTTCGTGCTTTCCAAGGTTCTCGGCCATCGCAGCCAGGCCGGAGTAGGCCCACGTCAGTTTCGGATCCAGTTCCGCGGCCTTCTGGAACGAATTGAACGCATCCTGAAACTTGCCTGCAAACTGCTCCTCTGAGGCGATGGATGCCTGGTGAACCGCCTCAAGCGATGCCGCCTTGAATCCGCCACTGACCTCGGCAAACTGCACCGACTTGGGCGTTGAATCGCCGAGCGCCTTGCGGATAGGGGCCGCCAGTTGCGGGAGGCTCGTCAGGATCGCCTGCTTGTTCGCGACCTTGACCTCCGAGCGTGCGATCTCCCTTCCGCTTACGGCATCGAGAGCAATCGCGGAAACTGCGTACTCATCGCCGCGCAGATTGATTTCGCCTGTGATAACCGTGTTGACATTCTGATTGACGGCGATCAACCGTGCTGACTGCTCATCGAGTTTGTCTGTCGGATGCGGAAGCTTTTCCGCCAGCTTGCGCGCGTCTCCCCGGCTATATAGGTTCACGAAGCTCGCGCCTTCCAGTGCCACACCGAGCATCGGCTCCAGCGAATTATCCAGAATCGGGTCGCCAGTGTGGTTCGCAAAATCTCCGATCAGCACCGAGACCGGGCCATGTGCTACGGGTATAGCGGCCTTCTGCCGACTGATAACGAACCACGAAACTCCGGCGGCGATCGCAACAATCAGAACGCTGGCGATCGCAAAGCGCTGCCACTTTATCTCCCGCAGCCGGTTCACCTTCAACCGCACTGAGGAGGCCTTGACCCTTCCAGTGGCTTTCCATGAGCGCAGATCTGCCTCCAGCTCTTCTGTTCTCTGGTACCGGTAAGCAGGATCTTTCTCAAGACATTTCGCGATGATATTGCTCAGCGTTCCCGGAATATTCTTGTCAACTTCCGACAATGGCACAGCGCGCTGTTGCGTCCGCTTCAGCAAACTCGCCACCATGCTCTCAGCTCTGAACGGCATCGAACCGGTCAGCATCTCGTAGCCGATCAAGCCAACCGCGAAGATATCTGATCGTTGATCCAGTTCTTTCCCGAGTGCCTGCTCCGGAGACATGTAGTCGAGCGTTCCCACCAGCGCGCCCGTCTGTGTCATCCCGTCGCTGCTGTCGATCATGCGCGCGAGACCAAAGTCCATCACCACCACGCGCCCTGTCGTATCTTCCCGCATGACATTCTGCGGTTTCAGGTCGCGATGAAGGATGCCGACTCCATGCGCAGCCTCCAGGGCAAGACAAATCTGATGGAATATCTCAACGGCTTCATCGGCCGGTAGCTTGCCACGTTCTTCCAGAATGCTGCGGAGATCGCGCCCTTCCACCAGCTCCATGGTGACGAAGCGCATTCCCGCGTCCTCTGACAGGTCATAGAGGCGCACAACGTTTCGGTGCGTCACCTTGTGCGAGAGTCGCAGCTCTTGTTTGAACCGGTCCACAATCGCCGAATTTCGCGCCAGCTCCGGCTTGATCACCTTCAGCGCGACGAGACGATCCAGTTCCAGGTCTTTGGCTTTATAAACGGAGCCCATGCCTCCGCTGCCCAGGACAGTCAGTATCTCGTATCGATTGGCAAGTATGGTTCCCGTCTGCAGTTCAGGCCCGTCGTTCCATCCGCGAGCCAGCTGCGTCCGACCCGTCACTCTGGTCTGCCGCTTGCCTTCCGTTTCATCAGAGCGAGACGGAGGCACCATTGTTTCGTCGAAGCGGGAAGGCGGCACCATCGTCTGGTCGGAAGACGACGACGGCACCAGCGTATCTCTCCAATGCGCGTCATCCGCAGAGTTGCTGAAGGCTACGGGCGAGCCTTGCTGCGTCGGCTTGTCACTTGCGGGGCGCTTCGGGGTCTCTGCCATACGGGTACGATCAGGTCGTATACAGACGGGTAAACTTCGACGTGAATGGGTCGACCCGGTTAGTTATCTAAGGATATTACGCCTTGAAGAACAGGAGGATGCAAATGACCAGCGATCACGCGCATGAGGTACATACCCTTGCAAGAGAATCGAGGTGTTTGACCACCGATCGCCCGACATTCTTCGAAGCTCAATGTGCAAACAGGTCATCGGCGCGGCCGTCCCGGATCAGTATTCGGTCAGATCGCGGCCATTCACCACAGCTCCGGGATAGGTCTGATGAATCTCTTTCACCAGATCTACTTCTTCCGGAGCCCCAAAATACAGCTGGTGGTATAGGACCAGGAGCTTAGGCTTGGTCTCCGTTGCCAGTTTCGCGAGTTCGCGGGTTGAGGTATGAAAGCTGCGATGATACTGCCCGCGTGATGCTCCGAATACCAGGTTAAAGCGCTCATCCGAATACACCTCGTGCACCAGCACATCGCATCCTCGGCAGGCGTCCACAATGGATTGGGTCGGTCGTGTATCGCCGGATATGACGATCCTGCGTCCCCCCGCATCAATCGCATATCCGAACGCCAGAGGCCACGACCCATGCTTCACTTCGATCGATCGCACGGTCACATTGGCGTCTTTGTAGATCACTCCTCCACGTTCAAACTCATGGACTTCCACGCTCAGGCCTCCATCATTCAGTCCCTCCAGTCCTCCTGTCCGAACCTGAATGTCTGCTGCGTACGCCTGCTTCAGGTGATCGGTCATCGCAGCAATCCCTTTAGGACCGTAGACCTCGAGCGGCTGCCTTCGACCCACCACCCAGGGGGTCAGCATGACGTCGGGATACCCCAGGGTGTGATCCGAGTGAAGATGAGTGATGAACAATCTTGTGAGGTGGGTCGCATCCAGCGCTGCGATACCGAACTTCTCAGCCGCCGCCTGCGCCTGGCGCACCACCCCTGGACCAGCGTCGAAAAGGTATGCCTGCCCGTTGAGCACCACCGCGACACAGGGCCCCGAACTCGACGGATCAGGAATTGGCGTCCCGGAACCGAGGATGATTACCTTCGCACTCTCTGCCACCAGAGCCGGAACGGCGACCGCGATTGAAAGGGCCAATACCAGCCCGAGTCGAGATTTCCTGGAGAGTAGCGGCATCCGGGCTCCTGGAGCGGCAGTCTACCACGCGATCGTTATAGAATAGCCAGACCCCGTTCCCCCGCTGGATTCACACGAAAACCACGAGGACAAATGGAAGCTTCTTCCTCTGCGACCACTCTGATCAGTACTCCCCCAGCAGCCGCGGACGCCCCCGATCCAGGACGCTGGGCTTCGCTCGCCGTTGTTCTCACGGGAGCATTTCTCGCAGCGCTCGATTTCTTTATCGTGAACGTGTCCATTCCCTCCATCCGCACGAGCCTGAACGCGACGTTCGCCGAGGTACAGCTCATCATTGCAAGCTATGGCTTGACGTATGCGGTCCTTCTCATTTCAGGTGGCCGGTTGGGGGACATTTACGGCCGCAGAAAGATGTTCGTTTGGGGCGTCATGTCGTTTACAGCAGCGTCCCTGCTTTGCGGCATTGCTCCTTCCCCCGCGCTATTGATCGCTGCCCGGGCCCTGCAGGGCGTCTCCGGCGCGCTTCTGTTTCCTCAAGTCCTTTCGATCATTCAAGTCACGTTCCCGCAGCGCGAACGCGCAACAGCATTCGGATTTTTCGGAACCGTGATTGGACTCTCTTCTTTTGCCGGAAATGCCCTCGGCGGCGTCCTGGTGAGCGCGGACCTCTTTCACCTCAGCTGGCGGCCCATCTTCCTCATCAATCTGCCCATCGGATTGCTAACCGTCATCCTCGCTGAAAAATTTGTGAAAGAATCTAGTTCTCCAAAAGCGCGCCGGCTCGATCTTGGCGGAGTAGCCATCCTCACAGTTGCCCTCACCCTTCTGCTCTATCCGCTCATTCAAGGGCGCGAAGCCGGTTGGCCAGCGTGGGCCTTCATCTGCCTGATTGCGTTTGTCCCGGCGCTCCTCATATTTCTTCGATTTGAGAAGCGTGTAACCGCGAAGGGAGGCTCGCCGCTTGTCGAGCTCTCTCTCTTTCACAACCGCGTTTTCGTCATTGGTCTTTGCAGCGGAGTTTGTTTCTTCAGCGGAGCCGCTGCCTTTTTCCTGATCTCGACCATCTTTCTTCAGAACGGGCTTGGATACTCTCCGCGACGTGCGGGACTGACCTTTCTGTGGTTCGCCGTTGCGTTTCTCGGCAGCTCACTCGCGTCGGTCCGAGTGCAGCCGAAGATTGGGAGCCGGATTATCAACCTGGGAGTTGCATTCATGGTTTGCGGTCTCGCAAGCCTGCTTTGGATCTCCGCATTGCGAGGAGCCGCACTCACCAGCCTCAATCTCGCTCCGGTTCTTCTCATCTACGGCACAGGGCAGGGCTTCGTTATGCCGACATTGATTAATACGATCCTGATCAATATCAAGGGGCACGATGCAGGTTCAGCATCCGGAGTTCTAACTACCGTTCAGCAGGCGTCCTTTGCGACAGGAGTCGCGGTCATCGGCACCGTTTTCTTTAGCGCACTCGGCAGGCTCACAACAGTCGAAGCGTTCATCCGTGCATTGCGCATTGCATTCTCGGTCAACATCGGTTTGTTGTTGATCGTCTTCATCCTTATTCTTCAGGTTCCTCGATTCCCGGCCCGGGAGCATCACACATAACAACGCATCTCTCATCGGTTCTGCGACGGTCCCCAGACAGTCGCCGGAGCCGTCGATCAAGTCGAGCGACTGTGTTGCGCACAATGAAGCATGGAATTTTGGGCTCCGGAAGGACTGCTATGATTCGACAATCTCAATCGGGCGCGGAGCCAACATGGAATATGTTGCTGGGTTTCTGATCGCGTGTGCGGTCGGGCTGACAGGTGTCGGCGCCGGCAGCATTACCGCGCCGATTCTCATTCTCTTCTTCCACCTCAAGCCTGCCGTCGCGGTGGGAACGGCACTCACGTTTGCTGCCGTCATCAAGTTTGCGGTTTTGCCCATCTACCTTCGCCGCCGGCAGGTCAACTACCGCATCCTGCTCCTGCTCTGTTCGGGTGGAATCCCCGGCGTGGTTATCGGCATTCAGGTGCTGAAGCGGTTGAGCGTCGAAGATCACGAGAAAGAAATCTTCCTTGTCCTTGGCATCACGATCATCACGCTCTCTCTTCTGAATCTCTATCGCTCGCTCCGCCGCCGGATCCAGTCGTCTTCGGTTGATCGTTCGAAATGGCTCCCACCCATCGCCGCGCTTATCGGCGCCGAAGTTGGCGTTTCGTCTGCCGGGGCGGGCGCCTTAGGCGCCGTCGTCATCATGACGCTGACTCAGTTGACACCTGCGCTGGTCGTCGGCACCGATATGGTCTTCGGGCTTACCATCTCCACCATCGGAAGCGGGCTTCACCTGTTCATCGGCCACTACGACCTGCACGTCCTGGGCAGACTGTGTGCAGGCGGTGTCATCGGCGCCATCTGCGGAGCTTTGCTGTCGTCCAGACTCCCCTCGCGTGCGCTCCAGATGGTGCTATTCGTCTGTTTGATCGGCCTCGGTCTGCAACTCTGCATCAAGGCACTCAGTTGATTCTGTAAACAGAGGTTTAACTGAAATTAAGCTATCGACCCGCTCGCGAACCATGTGCTAAGCTTCTCGACACTGTGCCCCATCGACTACTTCTTCCCCTGCTCATGGCAGCTGTGTCTGTGTGCGTGGCTGAGACGCCGTTATCCGTCAATCTGAAATCGAGCCTGCCGTCACCTCAGCCGGTGGGCACGCCGATCGGCCTCACGGCCTTGCCGTCAACCGTTGGCCCAGCCGCCCGGGACACCTTCGTCTTTCAGTACTCGGTCAGCGTAAACGGCGGGCCCTTTCGCATCGTGCACGACTATAGCCAGCAGTTCGCATTCGCGTGGACCCCTGAGCTGTTCGAGCAGAAGGCGACGATCCGCGTTAAGATCCGCGACGACGATGCAAAGACGACTGCCCAGGCTGAGATTCCATTCCAGTTCGTCTCGCGGATCAAGGGGAACGCGCCGGTAATTACGCCAACTGCGCATCCGCTGGTTGCGCTGTTCAGTGCGCCTGGCTGCCCGCAAGGAAGCCAGTTCCGGGTCGCATTTCACGCCGACGGCGAAGAAGCAATCAGCCGCACGCCCGCGCAGCCATGCCAAGGGTCCATCAGCAGCAATGCCTACGTAGCTGGAATGCGAGCCGATACCGAATACAAAGTTCGGTCTGAAGTCATCAGCGGCGGCAAGGTTACCCCCAGCGATTACCTGTCGTTCCACACCGGGATGCTGGACGGCGACTTCCCCCCGGTCGAAATCTCTGTGCCGGCAACAGCCAAAGATGACTCCGAACCGGTGATCATCTATAGCGCCGCATCTCTGGGTTCAGGCGCGCGGCCCTTTGCAACCGACCTTCAGGGAAGGGTGATTTGGTATCTCCGATCCAATGACTTCCTTACGCGGGTACTTCCGGGCGGTCGTTTTCTTGTGTTGGGAGACGGAGCAAATTCGGTTAACCATACACGAGACACACAGCTATTGAAGGAAATCGATATCGCTGGAAACGTTATTCGTGAAACAAACATCGGAGTAGTCGCGGAGCAATTGAAGTCGAGAGGAATCCAGTCCGACTGCCAAAAGAACGGCAGGGAGTGCATTTCCGGCTTTCACCACGAGGCCATCCGATTGCCGAACGGGCACACCCTGGCGGTCGCTGGAATCGAACGCATGATGCCCACCGGCACGCAGGGATCGAAGATGCCGGTTGACGTTCTCGGGGACGTGATCATCGATCTGGACGAAGATTTCCAGGTGGCGGGCGTGTGGAATGGCTTCGACCACCAGGACCTGAATCGTAAATCGCTCTACGACGCCAAGTGCCACACTGGCGAAGGAGGGTGCCCGGCGGTTCTGCTCGCAGATGAGGCCAACGGGTGGACTCACACCAACTCCATTGCCTATATTCCTTCGACTGGCGACTTGATTATTTCTCAGCCGGAGCAGAACTGGGTGTTGAAGATAGACTGGAAAAACGGCAAGGGCAGCGGTAAAGTTCTCTGGCGGCTCGGTAAAGACGGTGATTTCAAGGCCGACTCCAAGGATCCGAACCCCTGGTTTGCCTATCAGCACGACGCCGGATTCGAGCCCGTGGGATCCGATCTCCTTACCCTGGTGGATGATGGCGATACCACCGGTAGAGACGCCAAAGCGGTTGTTCGGGCACAGGTCTGGAAGCTCGATGAAGAAAAGCACGTGGCCACACTGGTTTACAACGCTCCGCTGGGGATTCACACTTTCTGCTGTGGGTCAATCCAGACCCTGAAACACGGTGGATACAGTTCAGTTGCTGGAGCGTCTCTTCCCCTTCACGGGCGCACAGCCGAAACCGACAAGGATGGTAAGGTCGTTTTAGCAATGGACATCCTCGGCAATATTGACTATCGAAGCTTTCGCGTGGACGATATGTACTCGGCCCCGATTAAGTAATGCGGAGCGCAATTGATCGACTTGCACACACACACGAACCGTTCCGACGGCTCTACGGATGCCGCAGACTTGGTCCGTCTTGCAGTTCAAGAGGGCATTGAAGCCCTCGCGATCGCCGATCACGACACTCTCGCTGGCTATGACGCCGCATTGCCGATAGCTGCTGAGATTGGGCTGGAACTCGTGTGCTCTGTTGAACTAAGCACACGCCCTAATGAAGAGAGGTCCTCCGGCAAACGACAGCCCTCCGTCCATCTGCTCGGTTACTGGCTGCTTTCTCCACCATCGAGCGAGTTCCGATGTTGGCTCCAAAGCCAGCAGGAGAGCCGTCGTCGACGCAACCTGGAACTGGTCGCCAAGCTGGAACATCTGGGCGTTCCGGTCTCTCTGAATGAAGCAGAAATCTACGGCAGAAATCAGGTCGGCCGTCCTCATTTTGCAAGAGTTTTATGCGACAAAGGCTATGTCTCAAACATCCAGGAAGCCTTTGATCTCTACCTCGCCGATGAAGCCAAAGCCTCCGTCGAACGTGACGAACCCACCCTCGAAGCAGGCATCCAGCGAATAACTGAAAGTGGAGGAATCGCCTCACTGGCGCACCCCGTGCGTCTCCCGCAGCGCGGACCTGAACTTGCCCGCCTCCTCGAACGCCTGATGGAGGTCGGCCTCCAGGGCATCGAGGTCTACCATAGCGAGCACTCTTCCGCAGATACGGCGGAGTACAGCCAGCTCGCGAGCCGATTCGAGTTGATTCCCACCGGAGGCACAGACTTCCATGGCGAAAACAAGCCACGTATTCGCCTCGGTACTGGAATCGATCGCAACATCTCCCTGAGTTACAGCTTCCTCGAAAACATGCGCGAAATGTGCGCCGCTAGACAATCGCGAACGAGCGAAACGATATGAGAGACAGCCTTACATTGACGCACCTGCGCATGCTCGAGGCCGAGAGCATCCACATCATGCGCGAGGTGGTCGCCGAATTTCAGCGGCCCGTCATGCTCTACTCCATTGGCAAAGATTCATCCGTCATGTTGCGCCTTGCGCAGAAGGCGTTCTATCCCGGCAAGATTCCTTTTCCATTGCTGCATATCGACACGACATACAAATTTCGCGAAATGATCGAATTTCGCGATCGGTATTGCGCGGAGATCGGTGCAAACCTCATCGTGCACACCAACAGGGCCGCAATCGATGCCGGCGCCAATCCATTCGATCTTGGAACGCAGAAGTGCTGCGGCCTGCTGAAGACACGTGCTCTGCTCGACGCCCTGGCGGAAGGCGAATTCGATGCGGCAATCGGTGGCGCTCGCCGTGACGAAGAAAAATCGCGCGCCAAGGAGCGGGTGTATTCATTCCGCGATCCGCACGGGCAATGGGATCCAAAAAATCAAAGGCCGGAACTGTGGAACCTGTTCAATTCGCGCCTGAACCCCGGCGAGAGCATTCGCGTCTTCCCGCTCTCCAATTGGACGGAACTGGACATCTGGGAATACATCAACCTGGAACAGATTCCTATTGTTCCCCTCTATTTCGCGAAGGAACGCGAGATGGTGGTTCGCAGGTCAAACCTGATTCCGGTCGAAGGGAATGTTCCGCTTCTGCCCGGTGAAAAAAGCGAGATGGTGATGTGCCGCATGCGCTCGCTCGGCTGCAGCCCGTGCACGGGCGCCATTCGATCTGAGGCCGACACACTGCCCAAGATCATTGAAGAGATGATGCTCTTCCGCCGCTCCGAACGTGAGAACCGCATCATCGACTTCGACACCGAAGGATCGATGGAGATCAAGAAGAGGGAAGGCTATTTCTAACGTGCCCGTAAGTAGCAAAGACTTAAACGGAATCGATGCGTTCCTCCGGCGGGAAGAGGAGAACGACCTGCTCCGCTTCATCACCTGCGGCAGTGTGGACGATGGCAAATCGACGCTGATTGGCCGCCTTCTCTACGATTCCAAAGGTGTCTACGAAGACCAGCTCAGCGCTATCAAGAAAGCGACGGTGAATCAATCCGCTGGTGCCATGGATTTCGCGTTGCTTACCGACGGACTGCGAGCGGAGCGCGAACAAGGCATTACGATCGACGTCGCCTACCGATACTTCTCTACGCCAAAGCGGAAGTTCATCATCGCCGACACGCCCGGCCACGAGCAGTACACGCGTAACATGGCGACCGGCACCTCCACTGCGAATCTTGCCATCGTTCTGATCGATGCGCGCAATGGAGTTCTACCGCAATCTCGTCGTCACGCATTTATCGCATCGCTAGTCGGCATTCATCATCTCGTCGTTGCTGTCAACAAGATGGACCTGGTCGGATACAGTGAAGAAGTCTTCGAAAGAATTTGCGCCGACTTCAACAGCTTTGCCGCTCCCCTCCAACTCACCGACCTCTACTTCATTCCGGTCAGTGCGCTGCACGGCGACAACATCGTCACTAAAAGCGAAAACATGCCGTGGTTCGACGGTCCAAGTCTTCTGCACCATCTCGAAACCGTCCACATAGCCAGCGATAGAAATCTCTCCGAAATGCGTTTCCCCGTCCAACTGGTATCCCGGCCGTCGCAGGACTTCCGCGGGTTTTCAGGCCAGATCGCCTCTGGCGTCCTCAAACCTGGTGATCAGGTCATGGTGCTTCCTTCCGGACGCACCTCTCGGGTGAAATCGATCGTGACCTATGACGGCGAACTCCCACGTGCTTTTCCTCCCATGTCCGTGACCGTGTGCCTCGAAGACGAGGTGGACGTCAGCCGTGGAAACATGCTCGTCCCGCCATCGCATCCGCCTCACGTCACTCGCTGCATCGATGCGCGGCTGGTTTGGATGGACCACCAGCCTCTCGATCTCCGCCGCCAGTACCTCGTCAAGCACACTACGCAGTGGGTGAAAGCCCAAGTTCGATACGTACGTTATCGTGTCGACGTGAACAGCTTCCAGCGTCATCCGGCCTCTGAGTTGAAACTCAACGAGATCGGAACTGTCGTGATCGATCTGCATTCTCCGTTGTTCGTCGATCAGTATCGCCGCAATCGCGCCACAGGCAGCTTCGTTCTGGTTGACCCGATCTCCAACCTGACCGTGGCGGCGGGAATGGTGACCGGTCGCGATCCGAAGATGGCGGATTCCGCCATTCAAGAGGTGCAACCTGTCGAGACCAAACACATCTCCCGTACAGACCGGCAGCAGAGAGTGGGTCATCCTCCTGTTCTTGTCTGGCTGAATGGAGGAGTGCAGCTTGCTTTCGAAATCGAAAGTGAACTCTTCAACCGCGGCTATCTCACGCACGTCATCGCTGCCCAGGCCGATGGCAGCGTGATGCTGGAACTCGCCCTGAATCTGACCGCGGCAGGGCTTCTTACTATCTGCGCCGCCGATTTCCTCTACGAAGTGGAGAGAGATCGCGCAAAGGCAATCATCGATCCCGCAGGCTTCATCGACGTGGACGCTTCTGTTTTCAGCAGCCCTGAAGAAGCAGTTGCCAGAATCACTGAAATCCTGGACGAGCGGCAAATCATTCCCATGCCTCGATGAGGTTGAATCGTTTCTAGAGGAGCGAGATATGAACTCTGGTTGTACCTTGTGGTTTACGGGCCTCTCAGGCAGCGGCAAGAGCACGCTCTCCCAGCTCGTTGCCTCGCGCCTGCGAGCACTCGGTGCCAGAGTCGAAGTCCTCGATGGCGATATCACCCGAACCTTGCTCTGTCAGGGTCTCGGCTTCTCCAGAGAAGATCGTGAAGAGAACATCCGGCGCATCGGCTTCGTCTGTGAACTGCTCTCGCGCAATGGTGTCATTGCGATCGCGGCTGCTATTTCGCCATATCGCGCTTCCCGCGATGAGCTGCGAAAACGGATTCCGAACTTCATCGAGATTCACATGAATTGCCCAGTCGAAGTTCTCATTCAGCGCGATGTGAAAGGCCTCTATAAAAAGGCGCTGGCGGGGGAAATCAAGCAGTTCACCGGCATCTCCGATCCCTACGAATCCCCCATTGCGCCAGAGTTGACGATTGATTCCTCTTCCGAATCGATCGAATCGAGCGTCGCGAAAATTCTTCACCGGCTCGAGGAACTTGAGGTCATTCCTTCCGCCGTCATGGATCGTCCAGGTTCTCAGACAGCAGAGAAATCAATCTCGACGTTCGGCTGATTTGCAGAGAACGTTTGTAAGCAGAAATCAGGGGCACGCAAGATGGCGTGCAAGAAAGGGGAGGTTAAGCATGAGTATGGCGGTGGCATGGCCCGAAAAAACAAAGGAGATGCACAATCAACACATCGATTCCACGTTTTGGAATGGCTTCAAATTCAGGGATGACGACATCATCATCTCGACGTACGCAAAGTCCGGTACAACGTGGATGCAACAGATCATCTCGCAAATGCTGTTTAACGGCGAAACCGATATCGACACACAGGCGATGTCGCCCTGGATCGACTTCCGGGTTCCCCCAAAAGAAGTAAAGCTGGCCGCCGTCGAGGCCCAGACACATCGGCGGTTCATCAAAACTCATCTTCCCGTTGAGGCCCTTGTGTACTCGCCCAAGGCCAAATACATCTACATAGGCCGCGATGGACGCGACGTACTATGGAGCCTCTACAACCACCACCTGAATGGCAACGAAGCCATGTACGACGCACTGAACAAGACTCCCGGTCTCGTCGGTCCGCCGCTCGAGCCTCCAACGGATGACATTCGCGAGTACTGGCACACATGGTTGGCGAAAGACGGTTTTCCTTACTGGTCGTTCTGGGAGAACGTCCGCAGTTGGTGGGCGATTCGCGATCTCCCGAACCTCATCCTCGTCCACTTCGAAACACTGAAGCGCAACATGCCTGCTGAGATGCGTCGCATTGCCGCCTTCCTCGACATCCCCATCGATGAGAGCAAGTGGGACGAGATCGTCGAGCACTGCACCTTCGACTGGATGAAGAACAACGGAGAGAAGATCGTTCCTCTCGGTGGAATCGTATGGAAGGGCGGCGTAAAAACCTTCATCAACAAAGGCACAAATGGACGCTGGAAGGAAACGCTGACACCGGCCGAATCCGCTGAATATGAGGCCAAAGCTCTCGCAGAGTTAGGTCCCGAATGCGCGCATTGGCTCGCCACCGGCGAACTACGGTAGTTTGCGTGCGGACACTGAAAGCCGCGGCGACGAGCCGCGGCTCTGCTTTTCGCCCGGCTGATAGCCACTCATCCAGGGAACCCACAAAACTGCCACTGAAGCTCGGTCGCGCGCCCGCGCCGCCGATAGACTCTTGTATCCTGCGGCAATTCGAATAATCAGAAGACAGGGAGAACAGACGATGCGGAGAATAGGTGTGTTTTTAGTAGCTCTGGGGCTGACCAGTCAGTCAGAGATACATGCGCAAGTCTCCAGCAAATCCCTTAACAGGGCAAATGACGTCCCAGTCACAATCGCAGAATCAACCCATGTCGACTCAGCGGCAATCGATGAGGTCAGGGCGCTGCTTCACGAGCAGGCCGAGCTTCTTCAGACTCAGCAGCGTCAACTCGAACGCCAGCAGGCAGAGATTGAGGAATTGCGGCGTCAGATCACTCCGCAGAGACGCGAAAGCACGTCTGTCGCCGAACAGGAGCACGGCGCGGCTAAGGATGCGGCGCTGCTTCGGTCCGCCTCGATGACCTTCGCAACATCCTCACGTGAGCCAGGCGTCTCTTCCGCTATCACTCCCGCGACCGGGCAAACGGGAAAGGGGACTGAGACCGGAGATCCGCCCCTTTCTATCCACTTCGGAAAAGCTAGCTTGACGCCGGGTGGTTGGGTTGATTTCACGTCCTATTACCGCTCCTCCGATGTGGGCAGCGGGCTCGGCACCTCGTTTTCGACCATACCTTATAGCAACACTGTATTCGGTGGCCTGAGCGAGACGCGATTCACCGCTCAGGGATCGCGATTGAGTTTGCGCGCAGATGAAGCCTTCGGTCCCGTGAAGGTCTTTGGCTATGCTGAGGCTGACTTCAACGGTTATTTGCCTCCCAACGGCTACGTAAGCACCAACTCCGACTCTCTGCGGCTCCGCGTGTACTTCACTGATCTCAAGAGCGGCCGCTGGGAATTGCTAGCGGGCCAAAGCTGGTCGATGCTGACCCCGAACCGCGTGGGCGTCTCACCCTTCCTCTCAGAGATCTACAACACGCTCCACCTGGATTCGAATTATCAGGTCGGGTTGACCTATGCGCGCCAGACCCAGATCCGCACCGTATATCACTTCACCAACAATCTCGCACTCGGATTCTCAGCCGAAAACCCGCAACAGTTCAGCGGCGGCGCCGTAACATTTCCATCGCTCTTCAACACGAGCCAGTCCGATCTGGGGTCGAGCTCCGGCAACGGCGGGGGGACAGCCACGCCCAACGTTCATCCAGACCTAATAGCAAAGCTTTCACTCGATGCACCCTGGGGCGGACGCGCCTGGCACCTCGAAACCGCGGGATTGCTGACCGCCGTCGGCATCCTCACTCCCTCGTCGATCACGAAATCGTCGAGCTCAAAAGACATCCGCGAAGGCGGCGGAATCTCAGCCGCAGCAAACATCGAAGTCGCAAGAAACCTGCACCTGATTGCCACCGGGTTCTGGAGCGACGGTGGCGGCCGGTATATCGGCGGACTCGGACCCGCGTTCGTGGTCGCTCAGCCGGACACGACCTCCTCTCCGTTTTCTGCGCGCCTGGTCCACTCTGGATCAACGATTGCCGGCGTGGAATGGCGCGCCTCGAAGAGAAACGTCATCGCGCTTACCTACAGCGGTGCATACTTCGGCCGTTCATTCTCAGTCGACCCGAGTTCCGGCGCGCTGGTTGGCTACGGGTTCCGCGGAAGTGCAAATTCGAACAATCGAGCCGTGCAGGAAGGAACCCTGGCAACACAAACGATGCTCTGGACTCGGCCCGGATATGGATCAGTGCAGGTCATTACTCAGAGCTCCTATATCACAAGGTCTCCGTGGAACCTGGATCCGGCGTCACCCAGGTATGCACATCTCTTTGCTGGCTACGCGAATCTGCGTTATGTTCTCCCCTGATTTCCGCTCGGCTCTGGACTTTCCCGCTCTGGACCTGTGCTTCGAACTATCCGCTCCTGTGGTTAAACACATTGTGCTTCGCCACTCTCTTTTCAGTTCACTGAAAAGCTAGTATGCCCTTGTTCATCGAACCAAACGGCAACTGGCAGCAACCTCGTGCTCCCACATAGAACCAAAGAGTGGTGAGAATTCGAAGAAGAAAAGCAGTTGTAATAGGTGCTGGCCCTGGTGGATTAGCCGCTGCCATGTTGCTTGCCCACCGTGGTGTGAATGTCGAGGTTTTCGAGAAGCAGCCGGTCGTCGGAGGCCGTAACGCTGAACTTCAGCTCGGCCCCTACCGCTTTGATCTAGGTCCTACATTCCTCATGATGAAGTTTCTCCTCGACGAGCTGTTTGAGGAGTCGGGCCGAAAATTGAGTGACTACATCGAGTGTCGAGCGCTTGATCCGATGTACAAACTTCAGTTCGCAGAAAGATCGATGCACGTGTACGCCGACCCCGCGAAGATGCGCACCGAGATCGAGCGCGTGTTTCCCGGCGAGGGCCTGGCGCTCGATCGCTTTCTGGCGCGCGAGAGCGTGCGATTCCGCAAGCTCTATCCTTGCCTGCAAAAAGCCTACGGGAGCCCTCTCAGTCTCTTCAGCCCCACGCTTCTGGCAGCGCTGCCTCATATCGCCCCCGGACGCTCGCTGCACCATGTGCTCTCGTCATATTTCCGCGCAGAGGAATTGCGGCTTGCCTTCACGTTCCAGTCGAAGTATCTGGGCATGTCTCCCTGGGATTGTCCCGGCCTCTTCACCATGATTCCGTACACCGAGCATGCGCACGGTGTGTATCACGTTCAAGGCGGCCTTTGCCGGATCAGTCATGCCATGGCCCAGGCCGCCCGTGAAAGCGGGGCCAACATTCACACCTCTCAACCCGTGCGGCGTGTGCTCACGGAAGGCCGCCGGGCAGTGGGCGTAGAACTCGCCAGCGGTGACAGGATCGATTGCGATGACGTGGTCATCAACGCGGACTTTGGCCACGCAGTCTCCACTCTGTTTGAGCCTAATCAACTCCGGCGCTACAAGCCGGAGAAGGTGCGGAGTAAGAGTTGGTCCTGCTCCACATTCATGATGTATCTCGGGCTCGACCGCGCTTATCCCGAATCTGAGCACCACACTATCGTCTTCGCCAGAGACTACAAGGGAAATCTCGAGGATATTTCGCGTCGCAAGAAGGCCTCAGATGACATCTCAATCTACGTGCGCAACTCCGCAGTTACCGATGCCAGCACCGCACCGGAGGGTCATTCTGCCCTGTATATCCTTGTGCCTGTGCCCAACAACTTCAGCAACATCGACTGGTCAACGGAAGCTCCACGCTACCGTGAGCGGATTCTGCGCACCCTTGCCGAACGCACCTGCTACACCGGCATCGAAGAGCACATCAAACAAGAGCTGATCGTGACGCCAGATGATTGGGAAAAGAAGTTCTCTGTGTATCGGGGCGCCACCTTCAACATGGGCCACAACTGGAACCAGATGCTCTTCATGAGGCCGCACAATAAGTTCGAAGAATTTGAACATTGTTATCTGGTCGGCGGCGGGACACATCCTGGGAGCGGTCTGCCAACGATCTTCGAGTCCGCCCGCATCTCATCAAACCTGATATGTTCGCAATACCGCATCCCATATGGTTCTCCAAAGCCGTTCGAAGCTCTGAGCCTGGAACCAGCATGAAGGGCCTCTCCGCGCACGAGCGAATTGCGCAAGCACGCAAAGCGCAGATCGCATGGGCATCAACCACCGCGAAAGATCGTGTGCCTGCCCTAATGCGTTTGCGCAAGCAAGTCGCGCATGACCGCGAACTGCTCGTGGATGCAATTGTCTCCGACACCGGCAAGCCACCTCTCGATGCGTTGGGTGGCGACGTGCTCGTCACTCTCGAGTTGATGCGTTTCTATGAGCGCCACGCCGAGCGGCTCCTGGCTGCGCGTCGAATTGCCCGCAGTCCCATCTTCTTCCCGCGTTGCCGCTTTACAGAACACTTCGAACCGCACGGGACGGCGCTCATCTTTGGCCCGGCGAACTATCCGTTACAACTCTCACTCGTACCCGCAATCACTGCACTCTATGCCGGCAACGCGGTCATTCTCAAAGTTTCAGAAAGAACTCCCAATGTCGCGCAAACGATCCTGAAGGTCGCTCTCAAATCTGAGCTGCCGCCAGACCTGCTGCAAGTTGTATGCGTGGGCCCCGAAGAAGCTGGCGACCTCATCGACGCCAAACCCGACTTCATCTTCTTCACAGGCAGCAGCTCAAACGGAAGAGCAATCGCAGCTCGCGCTGCCGCACTTGGCATTCCAGCGCTTCTCGAACTCGGCGGGAGCGATGCGGCTCTTGTCTTCGCCGACTGCGATTTGGACCGGACGATCGAAGGCATCACCTATGGCGCTTTCTGCAATGCGGGCCAGGTTTGTGTTGGCGTCAAACGGCTCTTCATAGAGGAGACGCTCTATCCTCGTTTTCTGGATGCTCTCGTCCGCCGTGTTTCCGAACTCCGCATTGGTGCAGATCACGAGAGCGATCTTGGCAGACTCGCCACCGACCCGGCACGCACTCAGCTTGCTGCGCAGGTGCAGGACGCCCTGGATTGCGGAGCGCGCTTGGAAACGGCGTCTTCATCGGCAATCGGCGCACCTCTTGTTCTTAGCGATGTTCCTCCCCATGCGCGCATGATGCAGGAAGAAGCGTTCGGACCGGTGCTCTGCGTTCAAGCCTTCACATCTGAAAAGGAAGCAGTCGAACTGGCGAACGCCAGCCCTTATGCTCTCGGCGCGAGCGTATGGACTCGCAACCTGGATCGAGGGCGCCGGATTGGTCAAACTCTCAGCGCTGGAACCTGCGCCATCAACGACGTGATTCGCAACATCGCAAATCCTCATGCCGCATTTGGTGGAAACGCCGCAAGCGGCTACGGCCGATACCACGGAGCGCATGGGCTGCATGCCTTCAGCAGGATCAAGACCGTCATGGTGAACCGCTCCTCGAAACAGCGCGAGATCAATTGGTTTCCGCTTACCCGGAAGAAATATGAAGGCCTAAGCAGACTTATCGAATTGCGCCATCGATCTCGGGGGCTCGTTACTGCCCTCCGCCGTGTTATGCATCTCGCAACCGTTGTGGGCGTGCTCAGCTCATCCTCATTACAGGCGCAAGCCGCGCATTTGCTCTTGCAGGTACGCCTGCCGGCAGACGCACACGGACGAGTCGCGTACCTTTTGTTCGATTCTCCGCACGGCTTTCCGCAGGACAAATCGAAAGCAGTGAAGCACGGATTTTCCGCTCCTGTAGGGCCT
>DATJEO010000215.1:0-16470 GCA_035496515.1 Occallatibacter sp. | reverse complement strand
ATTTGTTCAGCGTCTCATCCAGATTCAACATCTCGTTCGCGATCAGGGTCCACGAGGCCAGCGCCGGTTCCGGCGTGCTGCCCGCCGGCTTGCTCTCTCCCTCGTGTACCAGGGCATGCGCCGCCTTCTTGTCGCTCGCGTAGTGTTTCTGCATCTGCCCCAGCGAATTCTCCAGCACTGCCAATGTCTTCGGCGAAGGGTCCCGCGACAAAAGAATTTCGCTCATCCGATCGATCCGGTCCTGCGGCTTCGGCCCGGCTTCATGAATAACCCGTTCCGCCAGCGCCCGCGCTGCTTCAATCCACTGCACGTCATTCATCGTCACCAGTGCCTGCAGCGGCGTATCCGTTCTCTGCCGCCGCGTACACACCGCATCCCGTACCGGCGCGTCAAACGCATCCATGTTTGGCGGCGAAGCCATCCGCTTCCAGTATGTGTACATACTCCGCCTGTAAAGCGCCTGCCCATGATCCTGCACGTAAATCAGCGTGTCGCTCGTCGGATAGCTGACCTGCTCCCATACATTCGCCGGCTGATAAGGCTTCACGCTCGGCCCGCCGATCCGATTCACCAGCAACCCGCTCGACTGAAGCGCAATGTCCCGCAGCATCTCCGCATCCATGCGGAACCGCGGCCCATGCGACAACAACAAATTCCGTGGGTCCTTCTTCAATTGCTCCGGCGTCGACTTCGCCGTCTGCCTGTACGCCGCCGACATCACCATCAGCTTGTACATGTGCTTCACATTCCAGCCGCTCTCCCTGAACTCTACCGCCAGCCAATCCAGCAATTCCGGATTCGAGGGCCGCTGCCCCATGATCCCGAAGTCTTCCGTCGTCTCAACAATTCCGACGCCGAAAAGTTCGTACCACATCCGGTTCACCGTAACCCGCGCCGTCAGAGGATTCTCCGGGCTCACGGTCCATTTCGCCAGCGCCAGCCTGTTCCGCGGCATACCTGCGGGCAGTGCCGGCAGATAGTGCGGAGTGTTTGCCTCCACGCGCTCCGTCCGCGCCGCATAGTTCCCCCGTTCCAGCACGCTCGCATACGCCAGCGTCGGCTTCTCCCACGCCACCTGCGTGACATCGCCTCCGGACGACAGCTGATCAAGCTGCGCATCCAGCGCATGCATCTGCGTGTACGCCGCCCGAAATGCCGGATCAACATTGTTCAGGTAGAACTCGCTCGCAACATGCCACTGATCCTCGGTCCACTGCGACGTCGGCTTTGCCGCGATCTCCGCCACATAATCTTCAAACGGAAGTCGGCTCGCCTCGTCCTGCGCCAGTGAACGTCCATAAAGCCGCACATCCTGATACCGAAACTCCTTCGCAGGATTCGTCCCCGGCGCTCGCCAGCCCAGTTGCATCGGCGCACTCGTGCGAATGCTCTCGCCATGCAGCGTGTCGGTCTCCACCTCGGTGGCCGCGACCTTGCCGTCGATGTACACCTTCACCCCTGCTGCGCGCCCAGACCCATCGTAAGTAAACAAGATGTGTCGCCACTCTCCATCCGTCGGCAGCGGCGCAACGGTAGACACGCGTATCGCCACCAGCGGAGTCGTGTCCGGCGACTCTTTTTTCTCCGGCTTCTTCTCTTCCTTCTTTTTCTCTTTCTTCTTCTTCGGCTCTTTCTTTTCCGGAGGCTTGTACGCCGACAACTCCTTCTTCGTCAGGTTCTGCGGCGAAGGATAATGAAACGCCTCCTTTGTATCCCGATGCTTTTTGTCCTTAACATCCTTCGGTGCAGAATTCACCAGCTCGACCGTGATCACCCCATTCCGCACCGCCAGATCCCAGCCCCGGCCGTGCTGCGTCATGTCCATCTTTGAGATCATCGCGCCCGCCTGCTCATCGACTGCAAAGTACGGCGCCGATCGGAACATGAACCACCCACCAGCCGAGAACGCCTGGTTCCCCTCGAAATCCCCCGACTTATCCAGCACTACCCGCGTATTCGACTGCATCCTGAAGTCCGGCCACAGCCACGTCGTCTCGCCCCATTGCGGAGCAACCATGGTCGCTTTGAACGTTGCCGGGCTCGCGTGCGGAGCGCTGTTATGCAGGACGTCGCCCTTCCCCTCGTCCAGCCGCAACCTCACCAGCAGCTTGTCCGTCGACACTCCCTGCGGCGCATTCTTGTGCGAGGCTATCCACCCCTGCACCAGGTCCCGCTCGCGCAAACGCATCGATCGAATCTGCCCCCGAAGCTCCGCGCGCTTCGCATACACCCGGTCGTACGCGTCACGATTCTGCGCCCGCGGAATCCGAATCACCGGCGACCACACCGGCCGATCCCCATTAAACGGCTTCTCATCAATATTGTTGAAGAACGCACTCAGCGAATAAAAATCCTTCTGCGTCGTCGGGTCGAACTTGTGGTCGTGGCAAACCGCACAACCAACCGTCAGCCCCATGAACGTTGCGCCATACGCCTCGGTCCGGTCCCGCGCAATATTGAACTTCAGCTCCTCCGCAATCGTTCCGCCTTCGTTGCTGCTCTCACCTAGCCGCACATACCCGCTAGCAATCAGCGGATCGAGGTCCTTCGCGGGCAGCAAGTCTCCCGCAATCTGCTCCGTCGCAAACTGATCGAACGGCTTATTGCTGTTGAACGCGCGAATCACATAATCGCGATAAGGCCAGATGTCCCGGCTGTTGTCATAGTGCAGTCCATAGGTATCCGCGTAACGCGCATAATCCAGCCAGTACCGTGCGCGCTGCTCTCCAAACGTCGGCCGCGCCAGCAGATTGTCTACCAGATGTTCGTACGCGTTCGGCGAGCTGTCCTTCTCGAACGATCGAACTTCCTCCGGCGTCGGCAGCAATCCCGTCAGATCCAGCGTCACCCGTCGTATCAGCGCCGCCTTGTCCGCCTCCGGCGAAGGCTGAAGCCCCGCCTTCTCCATCTTCGCCAGAACAAAACTGTCAATCGCATTCCGCGGGCAATCGCTGTGCGACTTCGCTTGCGGAACAGAGGGCCGCGTCGGAGCTTCAAACGCCCAGTGCGGACGGTACACGGCTCCCTGCTTGATCCATTCCCTCAGAATCGCAATCTCGCCATCACTCATCGGCTTGGCTTCGCCCTGCGGATTCTGCGGCATCAAATAATGCGAATCGTGCGACTCAATGCGCTTGATCAGCTCGCTCCGCTCAGGATGCCCGGGGACAATCGCGTCTGGATGCCCCTGGCGCTTCTTCTCCGCGTACTCAGCCAGGTCGAGCCTCAGCCCGGCCTTCCGCATCTCCGGATCCGGCCCGTGGCACGCGAAACAGCGCGCCGCAAGGATAGGCTGCACGTCCTGATTGAAATCCACTCTTCGCCCAACTTCGACCGTCGCTGTCCGATGGCAACCGGCTGAGAACGCGAACACTCCCGCAAGAATCGTTGCTCCCACTTTCCGAATGCCCTGAAAGGCTCGGGCTTCCGACCGTCGCACCGTGACAAACGTAGGCAAAGCTTTGATTGCTCCCTGAGAAAGGACCACTTGCACGTGTTCACTCCGGAAAGGGGTACTGGGGAACGTGCCTTGGGGAACGCATCGTGAGGCACCTTTCCAGAGAGAAAAAGTTTCTCACTTCCAAAACCCAATTGTCTACGATGCCTTGGAGATAACGGCTAGTCAGCCTGTCTCTTCCACTGAATCCCGCCCAGAACTGACCGAGGGCAGGAATATCTCGAAAGTGGTTCCGCTCCTGCCCTGCTGCTGGCACGAACGAAAGCGGATCGTTCCCTTGTGCCGCGTTACCAGCGACCTCGATACCCACAGGCCAAGCCCGGAACCCCGCAACTGCTTGGTCGTGAAGAATGGGTCGAAGATATTCCCCCTTATATCCGAAGGAATTCCGGCGCCTCGATCGTGGATAGTCACGCGATTTCCGCGACGCCCTCGCCGCTCCACGGAGTGAAGACGCACCCTCACCTCAGTCCCCGGCGTCGACACCTCGATCGCATTGCGAATCAAATTGCTGAACACCTGCACCAGTTGGCCAGGGAACCCCCGAACCTTCCCCGCCATCCCCCTTTGCAGCTCCAGACGCACTCGATGCACCGCGGCAGATCGATCCATCATTCCAATCACGTCTGCGAGAAGATCGCCCAGATCGATCTCGATCGGCTTGTCCGTGTCCCGATGAAACGACAGGCTCTGCTTCGTAATCCGCGCCACGCGGTCCAGCTCTTTTGCAGCGCTCTCCAGCAGTCTATCCGTCATCTGCATTGAGTCGCTCGATCGCGCAAGGAAAATCAGATTCGTGAGCGCTTCCAGCGGATTGTTGATTTCGTGGGCAATCGCGTTTGCCATCTTGCCGCTCGCAGAAAGCCTCTCCGCCATGCGCAAAGCGTGTTCCGCCAGCTTTCGGTCCGTCGTATCGGCGAGGATGATGACCTTGTCTCCCTCCGCGAGCCTGCCGCTGATCCGGTTCACAGAAACTTGGACAGCTCGCTTACCAAAGCTGTATTCGGCGCTGAAATGATGATCGTTCCCGTTCAGCGGCTCACTTGTGCCAATCATCCGCTCCAGCAGCAATGCCGCGTCCTCGCCGGCCTCCAGATCCGCTATTGCACCGCACATCCCCACAAACGCGCTATTCCACCTCACGATGCAGCCGCGCTCGTCGACCAGAGCGACACCTTCCGAGAGAGAATCGAAAGTAGTCTGCCACTGCTCCGATGACCGCCGCGAAGCAGTCTCCGCTGCTCGCAGCCGCATCAGTGCTCGCACCGTCGCAACCAGCACCATGCGATCGATGGGATGGGTGATGTACGCATCAGCGCCCGCATCCAGCGCTTTCACCCGATCGTCATTCG
The DNA here is from genome assembly GCA_035496515.1 of Occallatibacter sp. Taxonomy (GTDB): domain Bacteria; phylum Acidobacteriota; class Terriglobia; order Terriglobales; family Acidobacteriaceae; genus Telmatobacter. Next base: position 11,661 of record DATJEO010000215.1, on the reverse strand, counting down.
ACACAAACGACGCAGATACCTGCAGAATCATGATGGAGCTGGTCACAGAATCGGACTTCAACTTCCGGCAAATGTCATAGCCCGACATGTCCGGGAGGCTCACATCCAGGATGATCAAATCCGGATCAGTCAAAGCCAGCTCCAGCGCTCGTGCTCCCCGGTCCACCAGCTCGCAGATGTACCCTGCATTCCCGAGAATTCGGCCGAGAACGTACCGGTTCTCTTCTCGGTCGTCCACAATCATGATCCGTCCTGGGCGATTCTCAACCATTCGACTCAGGTGCCATAGCCTCGGGAGATATTCCGGCAGCCTTCGCCCAGTCAAGGAACGGCTTCGCCGAGAGTCTGGAAGATACTTCCGCTTTCTTGATCACAGAAGCATTTAAAGTCTCGAGCTCCGATCGCTCGGACTCTGAAAGATCCTTTGAGGTATAGATCAAAACTGGCAACCGCTCGGTTGCCGAACTTCCTCGCAGCCGCCTCAGAACGTCAAATCCGCTCATATCCGGCATCAGAATGTCCAGAATGATCGCGTCCGGAATCTCCTGGTCGATTGCGATAAACGCCTCTGTCCCATTGGATGCTTCCCGAATATTCAGCCAGGGCTGGTCGAGCAAATCACGCAGAATATATCGCGCGATCTCGTTATCATCCACGAGCAGAATACGGCGGCTTTCCATTTGCGACACCCTGCTGCGAAGCTCCCGAAGCAGGGCATCGCGATCGACAGGCTTTGGCAGGAACATGTCCACGCCGTTCTCCCGTGCAGCGTCCGACTCATCACTGATACTTGTCGCTATGCAAACCAGGTCTGGCCAGCGCTCACGAACCCGAGTCAGAAAACTCCAGCTCTGCTCCTCCTCTAGATACACGTCGGCAATCACCGCCGCTGGAGCATGCCTCGCCGTCCATATCTCCGCTTGTGCCACATTGGTGGCAATAATCGCTTGAAACTCCGAGTTCCGTAGATGCGACTCAAATAGTCGTGCCGTCTCGGCATTGTCTTCAAGAATCAATATCGGTTGGCGATGAAACTCCGGCGCAGGAGGCATCTCCGTGGCATCCGATTCCAACCTTTCGCCCACGTAGACCGCCGGGATCCGGACAAAAAACGTCGACCCACTCCCAACCCGGCTTTCCAGCCAGATGCTGCCTCCCAGCAGCTTCGCAAGATTCCTGCACAGCGGCAATCCCAGACCGGTACCTCTGTACTTATCCTGCAATGGATTGTCGACTTGGCTGAACTCCTTGAAGATCGTCTCGTGATGCTCCGGTGCGATTCCGATACCGGTATCCGCAACCCGAAACTCCACTTCGTGCCCCGGAAGCATGTTCGCGGAAACCGTGACGCTCCCGTTCGGCGTGAACTTGATGGCGTTTGAAATCAAATTCCGGAGTATCTGCGAGACTTTTCCCTCATCCGTCCGCAATGGAATCGGATCCTCGGATTCATCAAAAATTAGGTTTACCGAAGTGTTATCCGCCAGCAGTGGCTTCAACATTCCCTTCAGCGCGCTGAACAGCTCGTGAATCTCAAACCGCTTGGGTCGCATCCGGACCTTGCCGGCCTCAACCTTCGCAAGGTCTAGCAGATCGTTCACCAGGTCCTGCAATACCCGCGCCGAGGACTCGATATACCGGATCTGCTTCAGTTGCTCGCCTGACAAATCCCCATCGATCCGGTCCATCAGCATCCGCGCTAGGCTGATGATCGAATTGAGCGGCGTTCGAAATTCATGCGACACGTTCGACAGAAACTTCGTCTTCAACTCTGAAGCGCGGCGCAAGTAATCCGCGCGCTCGTCCAGTTCCGCATACAGTGCCACCACGCCGCGATTCGTGTCTTCAAGTTCCCGGTTCAGCAGTTCCAGCTCTTCCTGCCGCGTGCGCAACTCCTGCAGCGTCTTGAGCAATTCCTGGTTCTGCTGTTCAATCTCCTCAAATGGATTGCTCGGTGTCCGCCCCTGTATCTTCTGCTTCAGCTCGCGTGCCGACCGATCCGTCCAGTTATTCCGATATCGGGGTAGATGCTTCCCCATGCGGACAGTCGTGCCGGCTGGAGATGTCTCGATCTCGAAGTCGTCCATCAGCCGCTTCGTGCCGATGATCCCCATGCCCATCCCGGTCATCGACCGGTAACGGCCTTCAAGAACCTCATCGAGATTCGAGATCCCTCCCCCCGCGTCGGACACCTCAACATCGATTCGCTGATTCTCAAGATCCAGTGAAAATGCAACCTTCCCGTTGCATGCATACCGGAACGCATTCCGTGCAATCTCAGAGGTTGCCGTAGCCAGTCGGATCTGATCCTGATTATCCAGCCCGAGCTCAGCCGCAACTTCTCGAGCGCGCTGTCTCGCCTGCACGACGTCCCGTTCCGTCTGGAGCGCGAGTTGGAGAATCGGCACCGGCATAGATCACGCAGCCTTCAACACAACCACGCCGGCATCATCGCGGTGCCTGCGAAAATCTCGGATGAGCGCGCCGCATATCAGGGCGGGATGCCGTGAGATCAGTCCGGGGTACGACAGCAAATCCCACTTCGAATGCAGGCCGTCTGAGTGCATTACAAAAATCGAATCCGGAGACCACTCCGTTTGAAACTCCTGGACCCGGTGAACCGTCATGCCCAGGGTGCCGTTGTGAGAGATGAGACTCCTCGACGCACCCTTGCTCAGAATCGACGCTGAAATATTTCCGATTCCGGCGTAAGTAAGCTTCCTGTCAGCCGGACGTACTTCAACAACTGCGGCTACCGCTCCGCGCGTCTTCTTCAGAGCATCGTGCATGTAGCTCAGGATCTCGCCCGGGCTCTTCGATATCCTTTGCCGAACCGTGGCGACCGCCTCCTGTGCGGCGTCAGCCGCGCCTAGCCCATGCCCCAGACCATCGACAAGAACTGCCACGGTCCGATCGGGTTTGTGCTCGCAGTACCAGCCATCTCCGCACACTCGTTCTCCCGGATACGGCAGTGCCACACCCGCAAACTCCACATGATCTTTCGCGGGGCCCTCGCCCACTTCCAGCAGAACCATCGTGCCGCCTCGGCCCGTGAATACCTCGAAGTGCCGGGCCAGCCGTTTCATCGCACCCATCCCGGCCCCCATCGTGCCGGCGGTAGAGAAACCGTCCTTCATCGCCTTCGCCAGGTTCTCAATTCCTTGACCGCTGTCCAGAGCCAGGATCCGCGCCAGCGGCCCCGCTGAGTTCTCGAGACCCGCGATGATCACCTGTCCCCCTCCCCCGTGGATCAGCACATTACGCGCCACCTCGGTGGTCAGGATCGCAAGCTCGCCCGCGCGAGTTTCATCCAGCTTCAACCTTGCCGCCGCAGCAGCAGCCGACCGGCGCACCTCGCCCACCGAGCTTGCGTCCTTGATCGCCACGCTTTCTGTGAAAGCTATCTCCATCGCACCGCTGTGATGCGGGTCCCCTTCCCCACCTCCGATTCGATGCTGAAATCGTTCACCAGGCGTTTGCTTCCGCCCAGCCCCAATCCCATTCCCGAACCGGTCGTGAATCCGTCCTTCAGTGCGTCTTCAATATTCGCGATACCCGGCCCCTGATCTTCGAAGATCATCCTCAGCCCCGAACGAGACCCATTCACCAGCGTCTCCACCGTCATGGTTCCCCCCTTGCCGTGATCGAGCGCATTGCGAGCCAGTTCGCTCGCCGCGGTCACCAGCTTGGTCTGGTCGACGAGGCTGAAGCGTAGCTCCACCGCCAGCTGCCTCACCTTCTGCCGGGCGAGCACCACGTCGTTCGAGGTCTTTACGGGAAGAACCTCACGCTTCAGTACGCTCATCTTCCGATCCAGTAATTGCGTTACCGTAGAGCAACTCCATCCCGGCTTCGACGCTCAACGCAGTTCGTACCCCCGTGAGCGACATGCCAAGCTCCACCAGCGTGATGGCCACGGCCGGCTGCATCCCAACCACTACCGTCTCGGCCCCCAGAACCCGCGACATGCCCGCGATATTCGCAAGCATCCGTCCGATGAACGAATCCACAATCTCCAGCGAGGAAATGTCGATCAATACTCCCGTCGACCCCCACTCCGAAATCCGCTCCGTTACGTCATCCTGCAGCTGAAGCGCCAGCTTGTCGTGCATGTCCACCTGGATGGTGATCAGCAGCAGAGACCCCATCCGCAAAACAGGAATTCGTTCCATCACTCCTCCCGCTTGCCGAAGAGCCCGCTCAGCGGATTCGCTGCCGCATGAGCCGCCGTCTTCACCACCGCACGTCCACTGCGCTGCAGCGCAAGCGCGAACGCATCCGACAGCTTCGCCTTCGTGATCACGTCTTCAAGATTGATCCCAAGATGAACAATCGTTTGCGCAATCTGAGGCCGCACACCGCTGATGATGCACTCGGCGCCCATCAACCTCGCCGCGGTAATCGTCTTCAATAGATGCTGCGCCACAAGCGTGTCTACCGTCGGCACACCCGTGATATCGATAATCGCGTACCGCGAGTTTGTCGCCACCACCGCCTGCAGCAGGCTCTCCATCACCACCTGCGTCCGAGCGCTGTCCAGCGTGCCAATGATCGGCAACGCGAGAATTCCGTCCCACAGTTTCACAACCGGAGTCGAAAGCTCCAGCAACTCCTGCTGCTGGCGCATGATTAGTTCCTCGCGCGTGGCCGTGTAAGCCTCGGTGGTGATCAGCGCTAAATTATCCAGCAGCTTGGTCGATGACCAGATCATTTCGAATAGCGCGTCCGGGCTCTTCGCCATCTTCTCCCGGATGACCACAAACAGCGGCTGCTTCAGCGACAGCACAAACATCGCCACATCGACCGGCGAGAAGCCCTGCCGCGCTCGCGACGACGAAATTGAGCTCAGCAGCTCTCGTGTCCCATTCCAGCCTGCCCCGTTAATGTTTTCCGGGCCGCTCGTCTTCACCCCGTCCACGATCTCTTTCAGAATCGAGCCGCACTGCTCGTCTAATTCCGCCTTGCTTATCAGATCAGCTCGCTCCACCGAAGACGACATCGTGCGAATCCACTCCGAGCGAAGCTTGTCTTGATTCTGAGAAATGATCTCAGCCAAATCGTTCATTGAATTCTCCGAAAGAACTGCCTAAAACGCAGGTCTTTGATCTGGATTGATTGTTCGATTGCACCACCGGGGGCGTGGTCAGGCAGGTAGACCCATTCCGTTTCAGTTGAAGAACCGTCCTTACACTAGTTCGCCGATTGCGTGATCCCCTTCAAGGCATCCTGCAATGCATCATTTCCTTCCCACTTGCCCACAAACTGCTTCACTTTGAACAGACTGCACATCTGCTTCTGCTCTTCCCCCAGAATCGACCAGACTATAAGGGGAATCGTTCGCAATGCCGGATTGCTATGCCAGAAGCGTAGCAATTCGTATCCGCTCTCAATTCCGAAATCAAGATCAAGCAGGATCCCATCCGGGAGCTTGGGACCATTGGCAAGACGGTCTTCCAGGTAGAGTCGCGCCGCGTAGGGACTCGTCTTGCCTTCTACCTCTTTGAATCCGGCGGCTCGCGCCGAGTCTGCCGCATTCTTCAAATCCTTCGGCTCGTTCTCGACCACTAACAATAGACCCGCTTCTTTCATACGTGCACCCGTTTACAGATGACCGCAGTTTAGCCCATCAGTCCAGAACAGAAAAAGCAAAAGGTTACATCTTTGCAACCGGTTGGCCGCAACAAATCCACTGCTTTCAGGTCAGGCAACCTTCTCTGAAACCCCTGCATCTCAACGTGGCTTCTCATCGGCTTCGGCGGGCTGTTAACCCTAAACCCCGGATTGCGCAGACCGCGCACACCAGGCCCTGGCGCGTTCCACATACGCCGAACCTGCAGTTCGAGCTACTCGAAATACGTAGCGGTCGTGGTGTCCGTCTCCCAGATTGTGCAGTCCTTCACCCGCACGCGTCCCTTGGTCATCTCTGCGAGCTGCTCGTTCGTCTGGTCGTAGAAATACTTCGCGATGTTCTCCGCCGAGGGGTTCAGCGTGGTGAAAGGCTCCAGATCATTCAGCATCTGGTGATCGATCCTGTCGATCACCGGCCGCATCACCTGCTTCAAAAGCTTGAAGTCCAGCAGCAGCCCCGCCTCGTCCAGATCCTTCCCATGCAGCGTCACGCGCACCTTGTAGTTGTGCCCGTGCGGATTCTCGCACTTGCCCCGGTAATTCCGTAGATAGTGTCCGGAGGAGAACCCGCCCTCCACGGTAACCTCAAACATCAGCCTTCACGTCCTCGCAGAGAAACATCCCCGCCTCTTCTAATTCTATTTGTTCTCGCTGTTTCCCGCTCCGCCACCCTGGTGCCCAGTCCCTCAATCCCTAATCCCTGTTCCCTCAGTCCCTATGTCCTCAGCGGGTTCCGGGTGCCCCATCCTTGCGCAGCAAGGGTGGGAAACGTTCCCTAATCCCTGTTCCCTCAGTCCTATGTCCCGCAGCGGGTGCCCCATCCTTGCGCAGCAAGGGTGGGAAACGAGAATCAATCGGGTGGCCGCATTTCCCTTCTTTTCCGCCGCGCGTCCATCCGCTGCTCCTCGCTCCGCCGGTCCACCTGCTCAAACAGATTGCTGAACACGGCAATCAGTGCACATCCCAGCGCGGCCAACAGCATCACCAGTGCAACCATCCGCCAAAGCGATCCATTTGCCGGCAGTCCCGGCTGAAAGCTCGACGGCACCAGCGTCATCGCCCCCGAAAGCAGCGCAAAGAAGGCCAGGGCCCCCGCCAGAATGTAGAAGTTCCGCGACATACGCGATGATTCTCGAAAGCTTGCTGTGACGAGGCTTGTATCAGGGCATGACTTCGAGTCACGCCGAATAGCCGGAATAAAGAACTCGGGCTTCAGCCTCTGCTCGGCCGCACATCACTAGAACCTTCTCGCAACCTTCCGCCCCAACTCGATTCTAGTCTTCCCCCGCCCCCACCAGCTCACTCGTGTTCATCACCCGCACACCCGCCCTCGCAAACTCCCGCTCCATCGCCGCCGCCGACCCATTCAGATCGATCGCGCGGCACGCATCCTTCAGCACCACGGCTTCAAAGCCCAGCCGCCGCGCATCCAGCGCCGAGTACCCCACGCAGAAGTCGTACGCCAGCCCTGCCAGAAACACCCGCCTGAACCCACGTTCTTTCAGATACCCGCCCAACCCTGTCGCCGTCGCACGATCGTTCTCAAAGAACGCCGAGTACGAATCAATCTTCCGATGAAACCCCTTCCGCACAATCAGCTCTGCCGGCCTCACATCCAGGTCCGGATGAAATTCCGCACCGCGGGTCCCTTGCACGCAATGCTCCGGCCATAGCGTCTGCATCCCGTAGCTCAACTCAATCTGCTCGTATGGCTTCTTCCCCGCATGCGCCGAAGCAAACGAAGTGTGATCCGGAGTATGCCAGTCCTGCGTCAGCACAACATGCTCAAACCGCTCCGCCACCCGATGAATCGGCGCAATCACCGCATCCCCATCCGGAACTGCCAGAGCCCCACCCGGACAAAAATCATTCTGCACATCGATAACAATCAGCGCGTCCGCAGAAGTGATCTTCATGAACCCTCCCTAGCAACGATAATCCTGCCATCCTCAAGTACCCAGCCAGGAAGCCGAATGATGCCTGCCTATGGGATTGTTCTGCCCCTTGATAGAATCCCGCTGTGAACAGCCGCCGAGAGTTTCTTGCATCGGCAACGGCAGCGAGCGTGGTTCTCTCCGTGGACCCCCGAATGCTGTCATCATCTGGCGCCTCTTCGTCGGCAACAATCGAAAATCAGTTCCTCTCAGCACGATTCGACATAGCCTCAGGGCTGATTCAAGTCGAACGCAAAGATGGAACCACGCTGCTTCGCAATGCCGCTGCCCGTACAACCCTCTCCGGCACAACCCGCTCCACTTCAGATTCCGATTACGCACGGACATCTTCGATCCGGCCCTGCCGCAATGCCTTAGGCAATGGCCGCCAAATCTCCGCCATTTGCAACGACCAGCGTCGTCAGCTCGACTTCGAAGTTCTGCTCACCCTTTACGACGGCAGAAATGCTCTCCAGATCGAAGTCATTTGCCGGAACGCCTCTGCAAAGGACTTGAATGTACTCAAGATCGAGCCAGTGCGAGCGGTCCTCGAGGAAGGAGCAGATTGCGGTTGGCCTGACGCAGACAAGGCCCTGACCAACGGCTATCTCTACGCCGATCCCGGTCGCGTCGAAGATTTGGGACAGTCCAATCGTCATGCCATCACCAGCATGTGGAACATGGGTTTCTATCGAGGAGAGCGTAACGAAGGGCTCGTCATCGGATATCTCGAGAACGACGTTGCCACGGGACGCATCTCTGCGCTTTACGACCACACTGTTACGCCTGCGCGCTCGCAGGGCGGCCTGTCCCTCGTCGTTGAATCCCTCTACAACGTCGGCTTCGTCCTCCATCCCGGCGCATCAATCAGCTCTGGAAAGGTCATCTTCAACATTGCCGCGGATCCCTTCACATCACTCGAAACCTACGCACAAAGCATCGCCGACCTCCACCAGGTCCGCCTGAATCCCATCATCAATGGATGGTGCAACTGGTACTACACGCATGAGTACATCAGCGAAGATGAAGTTCTCAGAAATGCCGACTTCGCCGCACGTTTTCTCAAGCAATATGGCCTCGAATTCATACAGATCGACGCCGGATGGTTCCGCACCTACGGCGATTGGGAGGGCAACGAACGCTTTCCGCATGGAATGAAGTGGCTGGCCGCTCAGATTCGGGAGCGTGGTTTGCGGGCGGGCATCTGGCTCGCTCCCTACTGCATTGCAGAGGGAACAGATCTGTTCACACGCCATCAGGACTGGCTCATTACCGACCGCGAAGGCAAGGTCAAACAGTGTGGCGGCGGCCTGACGACGCCACAAGCCGGACCATACGGAATTCCGAGCCTGATGAAAAAGGTTTATGGGCTCGACGTCACCCATCCGGATGCAGCCAATTGGCTCCGGGAACAATGCCGGAAAATCAGTGCTGATTGGGGTTATGACTTCCTCAAGATCGACTTCGTAGAGTGGTCTCTCCTCAGCGCGGAACGCTATCGCAATCCTGCTGTCAGCCAGGCAGCCGCCTATCGTCTCGGGATGCAGACCATCCGCGATGGCATCGGACCAAAATCTCATCTTCTTGACTGCGGTCCAATGAACTGCACGGTTGGTTTGGTCGATAGCGCACGCATCGAGCTCGATCAACCCCACCTCACCTGGGAACAGTACACCGCCAATTCCAGCAGCAACGCTCCGGCGATGGCAAAACGGTACTACTTCAACCGCAAGACCTGGACCAACGACGCCGATCATCTTGGTCTCGCGTTGCTCACCTTGCCGCAGGCCAGGGCCGCCGCATCGATCATTGCAATGTCCGGTGGAACCATGATCTCCGGTGATCGCCTCATCGACCTCGATCCCGAACGCCTCGAGATCCTCCGCAAGGTGTTTCCCTCCTACGGCGCTGCGGCCCGTCCCATCGATCTTTTTGAAGCAGACAAGCCGGAGATCTTCGAGCTCCCCATTAAGACAAGCTTCGGCGCATGGTCCGTTGTGGCCCTCTTCAACTATTCGAATGGCATGTCAGACAAGAGCGTCTCGTTTTCTCGCCTGCGTCTTCCCAAAAGCAACTCCTATGTCGCCTTCGAATTCTGGAGCCAGCGCCTCGCAGGCGAATTCAGTAATGAGCTGACGTTCCGCGTCATGCCTCAATCGGTCGCTCTGTTGGCTGTTCATCCCCGCCGGGAAGTTCCTTTCGTGCTCTCGACCGATCGCCATTTCACGCAGGGTGCAGTGGAGTTGAACTATGCAGTGTGGGACGCGTCAACCAACACCCTGCGCGGAATTTCGAAGGGCCCCGCGAGCTCAGCTCACAACGTGACCGTGTACGTTCCCCCCGCATACAGTTGGAACGCCGCGCATCCGGAGTACCCTCAGGATTTCGAAGGCTACTCTGTCCATCAGCCCGATCCACACACCCTCTGCGTGCGACCAAGGTTCGATCAGAGCAATTCCGCCAGGTGGCAGATCACCTTCCAGCACGCCTGAAGGGGCGGGCGGCCCGGGTGCTATTGGGATCACTTTCTCACGATTCTGTGCCCCGGGTATCTCGCATTTGAGCACCGGGGAAACTTGGACCCTCAACCGGCTTTCTCCCCTACCACAGAGAAAGATGAGACGAGCAAATTCTTGCTCTCAACTTCCCCATAGCCGGTCACTGGCTCCCGACCTCTCGGGTTGGCAAGAGTGTGCATTGCAAATCGCCCATCTTGTTCTAATTCTGCGCTGCGACGGGAGCATCCGCGTTGAAGATATCCGCTACGTTTTTCCAACTGCCGTCGGCTTGCTTTTTGAAGATGGTGACGTATTTTCCTTTTTCGGTCACCACTCTCTTGCCTTTCAAAGACGAGTAGGTCATGGTGTAGGCGCCTTGGCTATAGCCAAGATCTCCAGACTTCGCGACATCCACCTTGTCAGCTGCAAAGGTGAGTGAGAAATGTCTATCCGCAATCATTGGCTTGAGCGCAGCCTTGATTGCCGGAATTCCGGTAATGATTGGCGCGCCCGGAAGGAAGACGGATGCATCGTCGCTGTAGAAGGCGGCTACTTTGTCCACGTCTTTGGTGGTGAATGCCTGAACCCATGCAGCTTCGACGCCCTTGATCGCCTTGGCGTCTGCATCATGTGTGTCCGGAGGCGTTAAGGGCGGTGCAGCTTGGGTGCAGCCTGCGAGAAACACTACGAGAGATATAGCCGTCAGCGAGAGACGTTGTGCTTTCATCTGATTGCTCCTGCGAGAGACCTAAACCTATCACAGTTGCTGGAACGGTGGTAAGCCCCAATCAATTACGAACCAAAGATCTTGCACGTATCACAGATGTGCGGGACACGTTTCAGCGTCAATGGAATTGAGGAACGTCAACGCGTGTGGGTTCATGGAAGACAGCATCCATGTCATTCGCGGGCGGTAACGCGAAACGGCTTTGGAACTGTGGAACCAAGACACTCTTTTCTCCCTCGCCATTTTTCCGGGAGAGTGGTCGCCGATGGAGAACTGACAATCTTTTGCCCTCACTGTCTTGGTGGCCGGTGACTCGGGCATTAGCGATCAGTTGCGCTCTGCGTCGATGGGACTTGGAGGTCCAATATTTGTTCAGCCTCAAAGGTCTTGTTGCCGAATATAAGCGCCCTTACGCCGCCGGATCGCACGTTACGAAATCTGCCAACGAGCGTTGCCTTGAGCGGGGATTGCGACATGCCGTATCTCAATAGCGCCTCGTGAAGATTGACATCGTGTTGCAATGCATCTCCAAAGAGCAACGTGACGCCCCGATCTTTGCAATCATCACTCCAAATGTACGCGCCATCTTTGGTGCTCGTGATATGGCCGGTAAGCTTGACCCTTTGGTTGTCGTAGCGAGACGGATTCGACGTTAGAATGCAGGGCGAAATTACCGAGTCCTCAAGGCTGTTGTCGGTGAGACTGCCACAACTGCTCATCAGCACGTTCAGTGCAGCGAATAACATCGCCGTCAGAACTGTCCTTGCCATGCGCATTTACCACTCCGAAACGCTCCAGCAATTCTAGAGCGGCCACGCCATTCTTGGGGTTCGCCCGAGTGGTCGCTAGCCTTGATCGGAAACGCCTCGGCGAG
>DATJEO010000214.1:0-8871 GCA_035496515.1 Occallatibacter sp. | reverse complement strand
TTTCCCCGCGAATCCAATACCTCGCGTGCCCGAATTGCAATAATCTCAGTCATTTCAGTCCTCGCTATGCGATGCAGCAGCCGGTCGTTCAGTTTCGGACGGCGATCCACGGCAACGGCCTCACCGGCAGCGCTCTGAATTATTTCCAGAAGCTGATGCGCGTGCTTCAAACCTTCTCCGTCCGCACAGATTTGTGTGAAAGAAATTAGGAAGTAGTTCCATTCGAATTTTATCAGCCCAGCCGTCGTCTTCCCCTGTGGCAGCGGTCACACCCACAATTGCGGAGCGACTACGATCGCACCACAAGAACGACCGTAACGGGAGCCCGACGGGGACCTGCAGTTGCTTTTCGTCAGGTCAGCCGGGTGCCCCCGGTCTCTCGCACTTGGAGACCGGGGATCGGATGAAAAAGTGGGTGCCCCATTTCTGAATTGGTCGTCAGACCAATTCAGGGGGGATACGAAGGTGCTTGACGGGACGCTGGAACGTACTAGTCGAACAGTTATCTTTCTTGATTCGTATTGCCCAAGGCACGCCTCCGACCCCGCCATTTTCGCCGCCAAACACGTCAAGCTAGCATTGAAATGAAGGGTCCTCCCGCAATCGTCAATTTCACCTTGCGCCACAGAACAATTTCGCGCAGGCTGGGTCTAAGCAGACAAGGGGAGTACCGCCTGACATCTCAACTGGGGAGACTTCGGATGAATCGGCCACTTCTTGCATGTGCCTTCTTCGCATTGGCCACCACTGCGCTCGTGGCTCAGGACGCCACCCAATCGCAATACGAGGGAACCTCAAATCCGCCACCGGACGACTCCATCATCACCACGGAGCAGCAGGCTCCGATCGCCAAGCCCTCCCCTGCTCATCCCATGCAGCAGGCCATTCCCGCTCCCGTTCAGACTGCTCCAGCACCCATGAACTCTACTCCGCGCACCGGACTGAACGACAGCACAGATCAAGGTATCGTCAACGTCGCCCCTTCCGCTCCCGCACTGAACACGCGCGTGGGCAATTACGATCCCGACAGCGATATCGTCCACCCCGCTCCCCTACCTCCCGGAACCCTCGGTGAAGGCACCCTCATTCGGATAAAACTCCTCGACGAGCTCTCGAGCAATCTCTCCGAAAAAGGTCAGCCCTTCCGCAGCCGCGTTGCCACTGACGTACTTCAGAATGGACAGGTCGTTATTCCCGCCGGCGCTGAGATCGACGGCCGCGTCGCAGACCTCTCCACCGGCCACTTCGGCGGACACGGCTCCATCCTCCTCGAACCCGAAACAGTCACTCTCGAAAATGGAAGCAAGTTCAAGCTTCACGCCATGGTCGCGTCCACACCCGGAACTAATGCCCGCGTCAACTCCGAAGGCCTCATCACTCCTGGCTCACGCCTGAAACGCGACGGGATTGAATACGCCGGCGTTGGCGGTGGCGGCATGGTTGTCGGCGCTGCACTTGGAGGACCCGTGGGAATGCTGGCTGGAGGCCTCGTCGGTGCCGGTGTGGTGACCACTCACCTGCTTCAAAGCCATCCGCAAACGACTCTCGAGGCAGGCTCGTACCTCATGCTCACCGTCACAGAGCAGGTGCAGCTAGTTCCCGCAACTCCTCAAGGAAACTAAACAGATCGCTTGATTGAATGCGGCGCGGCTTCGGCCGCGCTTTTATTTTTCTATTTTCATTGAACACCGAAAACAATCCGTCAGTTCGATAATGCCTGCATCACGTCAACGAACTGTCATCCTGGATCGCGGCTCAGGCAGTCGAAGAAGGCCCGGGGTCGTGCTTCCATTTCCCCTCTGCCAGATCAGACCCCGTCGGAAGCCAAATCGAAAACGCCGTCCCGCTCTTCTCTGCCAACTGTCTGCTCCGCACCCGCAGAGTGGCCTGATGCTTTCGCAGAATCTCGCGACTCACCCACAACCCCAGCCCAGTCCCCTTCTCGCCCTTGGTCGTAAAGAATGGTTCGAACAGCCGCCGCTTCGTTGCTTCATCCATCCCTGATCCGCTGTCTGCGATTGAGACCAGCACCCCTCGCTCCCCCGTTCGCGGATTCACCTGCTCGCGCGTTCTGAGCAGTAATCGGCCGCCCGGGCGCAAGGCATCGAACGAGTTCCCGATCAAATTTGCAAATACCTGCCGGATCTCCGAACCGAAGCACAGCACCGGCTCCTTGTCCCGGTAATCGCGAATAATCTCCACTCCAAGGCTCTTCATGCGCGGCGTGTAGATCGCCGCCGAAGAATCCAGTAGATTCGATACCTTCTCCCTCGCCGCACCATGCGGCTGCCGGTTAAAACGCAGCGTGTGCGTCACAATGTGTGACACGCGCGCTAGCTCCTGCTGCGCCGACTCGCTGAATGCCTTCACCGTATCGTCATTCGAGTTCAGATTGATCAGGTAGAGAAGATTGATTACAGCTTCAAGCGGATTATTGATTTCGTGCGAAATCGAAGTCGCCAGTCTGCCCACCAGCGCAAGCTTCTCGCTTCGAATCAGCGCTTCCCGCGTCTGCTTCAGTGCGGTCACATCCTGAGTGATGCCATCGAACCGAATCGGCTTCCCATTGTCGTCGTAAGCCGTTCGCCCCCACGCCCGAATCCACTTCTGCTTCCCTTCCAGCGAAATCGTTCGATATTCGACTTCGTAGTTCGTATGATTCGCAATCGATTCCTCGATCGCGCGCTTTGTCATCTCACGATCGTCGGGATGAATGCACCGGTAGAACAAAGCAATGTCCACGTCCGCGTCTGCGGACAGCCAGAAATGCTCTTTCACCCGCTCGTCCCACACCAATTTGTCAAACGGCAGATCGCAGAACCAGTAACCGATATCTCCAGCGCCGATGGCAAACTCAAATCTCTCCCGCTGTTCCGCGGCCAGCTTCTCAGCATTCTTCTGGTCGGTGATGTCGAGAGCCACACCCAGCAATTGCGTGCCGCCGCTCATCCTGCGTCCCTTGGTCAGGAACACCCTCTCTCCACGCTCAGGGTGCAGATAGCGGTATTCAACCTCCAGCGTGCCCGACCTCATTGCGTCAGACATGAGCCGGTACACACGATGCCGGTCGCCAGGATGAACCCGGGATGCCCAGAGCTCCTCAATTGCCTTCTGGCTCGCACTCGCATCAGTCCCGAACATTCCGTGCAGCTCCGGCGAGAGCGTACGTGTGTTCACGACCCCGTCCCACTCCCATGTCCCGATCTGCGCCGCCTCGTGAGCCAGGCGCAGCCTCTCTTGGCTGGTTTCCAATGCCCTCCGGCTCAGAACTCGGTCTGTCAGGTCCACTGCGTGAATGAAAATCCCATTCAGCGACCCGCTTGAATCCAGCATTGGCTGGCATACAAAATCAAAGTACCTCTCCGCCAAAATCCCGGTTTCGAACTGCAGAAAGGGGATCTTGAATTCTCGTCCGCGGAAGGGCTGGCGAGAGCGAGCAACGTCCTCGACAATCTCGTACACTCCTGTCCCTTCAAGTTCCGGAAGCCCTTCTCTGAAGGTGAACCCGAGTAGCTGCTCCGCTGACACCCGGCCAGTTACGTGCACAGCCATCTCATTCACATAGGTGCAGCGCAACTCTGGGCCGCTTAGAAGCACGATAGCAGCCGGCGCATGAGCCAGCAGTGCTTCAACACTCGGCTGTTCGAATCTCGATGCGGCAGGATTTGCTTCCTGACGTTCCTTCTGGGCAGTTCCGCTCGGGGTCGTTGCCATTTCCGTGACTGCTCCAGATAGACACTCTGCTCAGCAAAACCGACTCTCTGGCAAGGGAACCAGAAGCTCGTCCGCTAAACCCTGCCTCGCAAATACGTAGCTAGGTGTCAGAGTACGATGCATACACCCTGTTCAAAAGTTGCATCGCAATATTCAAAACACAAACATTCTGCTTTCGTGCCTGCCCCTGCTAAACTCCCATTTGCTCGGAGGTGGCACGGTGTCAGAGATTCAGTCGGTCGCCGTGATCGGAGCCGGGACAATGGGCTCCGGCATCGCTCATGTATTTGCAAAGTCGGGTTTTGCCGTTACACTTTGCGATGTCGAACGGCGCTTCCTCGACCGCGCCCTCGCCATCATCCGCACCAATCTTGGCCGTGAAGCTGCGAAGGGTAAACTCGCCGAAAGCGAAATCGAAACCGCGTTCAACCGGATTACCCCCACGGTCGACATGGAGTCGCTCAGCGATTCTCAACTCGCCGTAGAAGCCGCGCCTGAACGGTTTGACCTCAAGGCAGAAGTCTTCCGCACCCTCAACCATATCCTTCCTGAATCCGCCATCTTGGCCACCAATACCTCATCCATCTCTATAACCAGACTTGCCTCCCTGACCGAACGCCCCGCCCAAGTCATTGGCATGCACTTCTTCAACCCCGTTCCAGTTATGGCTCTCGTCGAGGTTGTCCGGGGCATGGCCACCAGCGACGCGACCTTCCGCACCGTGCGCGACCTCGCTACCAGGCTCGGCAAGACTCCCGTCGAGGTCAACGACGCCCCCGGCTTTGTCTCCAACCGTGTACTGATGCCGCTCATCAATGAGGCCGCCTATTCTGTGATGGAAGGCGTAGCCACACCTGAGGCCGTCGACCAGGTATTCAAACTCGGAATGGCGCACCCCATGGGCCCACTTACTCTCGCAGACTTCATCGGCATCGACGTTTGCGTCGATATTCTTCGTGTACTACATGAAGGTTTCGGCAACCCTAAGTACTACCCCTGCCCCCTGCTCATTCGTATGGTCGACGCTGGCTGGCTCGGCCGAAAATCCGGCCGCGGCTTCTACAACTACGAGAAGTAGCACGGCACCACAAACTCGGGTTCCCCAGGTCTCAATTTTGAGACCTGGGAAGCGACGACCTTACACTCTGAAAATCGGAGTACACCCGTGCCGAACGAACACTGGCCCTCAGAACTCGATGCCCTGACCGCCGCACCCGAAAACCACAAGCTCCTGTTCGAGAACGACAGCGTTCGCGTGCTCGACACGGTTATCCATCCCGGCCAGACCACTCCCCTGCACACTCATTGCTGGCCGGCTGCTATTTACATGCTCAGTTGGAGCGACTGCGTCCGCCGCGACGAAAACTGTCTCGTCATCTTCGACAGCCGCAACTCTCCGCCGCCCCAAATGGGACTTGCCCACTGGCTTCCGCCTCTCCGGCCGCACACCCTTGAGAACGTAGGTGCAACAGACATTCGCTTCATTGTCTTCGAACTAAAGAAACAGCCGTGATTCAGGATCCAGCTGGCCTGAGTATTTCATCTACCTCTTCGGCGCTATCAGCGCAAGCAACGGCAACCCTGCCGCAATCACATATGCCGCACCGAGTCCCCAATTCAGCCCCTTCCTTCCCGGATGCCTTACCCAGTACACAAGCAGGGCCGACAGCAGCACCGCCTGTGGCACAACTTCGAGCCATCCGCGCATCTGCAACAACGGGGGTGTTGTCGTGAAGATGAACCCCTCTAGCGATCCACCGGGTGCGGCGAACGTGCCCAGTATTCCGACACCAATCAGGAGCCATGCCATCACCAGCCAACCTCGATTCCGTCTGAACAGCTCATCGCGAAACAGATAGAAGATCGAAGCGAACAGGATGCCGCGAAAGATCTGCAGCGGCGCGCCCAGGATCACCCACAGGCTCGTCGTCGTTCGCATCCCTGAACATGGATTATTGATGATTGCTTCGTAGTTCAGCAGCTTGTAAGCCAGCAGTCCCATCACGAAATACGTGATCGTGTGGCACACAACCGTCTTAACCGTTAGAGGCACAAATCGAACCTGCGAATCTTCCATGCGCACGCCCTTTGAATCTTCAGGATGCGCCGAAGTATACGCCCAGGTCTTCAATCTCGCCATGACGTGCGGGTGCCCCAACCTCGCCGTGTTGTTTGTTTTTGCGACTAAGGGTGGGCACGGCAAAATGTCGATTCGGGGGGTGCCCCGTCCTGGCTTTGCTAGGACGGGAAAACTGTCTACGTTTCGCTGACCGCCGCGATCGGCTCCTTCACTCGCAGAGCCTTCAGCACCTTCGCTGTGGTCACTACTTGCCCCACGTGCCGCATCGTGTGATCGGCCACGTGCACCAGCGCTCCCCCAACCGAAGTCGGTAGTTGCTTCCGCCCTACTCCGCGAAATGTGTTCATATCCGCTGATGCCAGCGCCCGCACCCGCCCTGACGCATTCCCAAACGACGCCTTCACCTCATCCAGCAGCGTAGCCAGTGTCTCGCGCTCATCGTGCTGCGGACCAACCTCTTCCGCCTTCAGCTTCGTCAACTGCTCTGCTGAAAGCTGTCCACCCTCCGCATACGTCAGCAGCCTGTCCACAGATCGCGCGATATGCCGCAGATGAAACGCCACCGGCGGGAGTTCCACCGGCAATGTGTGAATCTCCACATCCGTCAGCCCCTCTGTCCACTTGGTTAGATCATCGGCAGCCAGATCGAACGCATGCAGCACAGCCCGCGCCACGGCTGGAACATCGCCATACGTCCCGCGCAGCCACGGCTCAACGTAAGGAGCAGAAGCAAGATGAGTGCTCATGGGGAACCTCCAGATTGCGTAAGGTTGGTTTGGATGCGCGAACGAGGCAGGAGGAAGCTCGATCTGAATCTCTGTCTGCTTGCATGGGAGTCTGCAGCCCGCTGGTCCTGGACCGCCTAATGTACGCTCTACGCGTTCTCCCGCTTTACCCGTACCACCGTGATCTTCGCGAATCCTTCTTCAAACATCGGAGCCTTCAGCTTCTCCGCCATTTTGCGCATCACGTCTTCGCTCACCATGCGATCGCGGGAGCGGTTCCTTTCCAGGCAAACTTCCAGCGGAACATCAAAGAAAACCGCCTGCACCTCGTACCCGAAGCTCTTCGACATTTTGATCCACTGGCGCCGTTCGTGGACCGACAGGTTCGTCGCGTCCACGTAATTCCATGGCATCTTGGCAATCAGCCGCGCGCGCAGCAGCGAGCGCAGCGTTGAAAATACGAGACCCTGAAATTTCTGCTCTTCCACATCGTCGAACAGAATATTCCGCAGCAGATCGCTCGACAGCGGAGTCACTCCGCGTCGCCGGAACCACGTCGTCTTCCCCGACCCCGGCATTCCGATCGCCAGCACCACGTAACCCCGCGGTGCTTTCTCCGCCCGCTCGGCCTGCGCTTCAGGCAGCACCGATGGCGACTCCGGCTGTGTCTCAAGTTCCAGCCGTCCTGACCCTGCAGGCTCATTCCATTCCGGTCTCTGCTGTGCGCGGACCGGCCGCTGCTGCTCGCGTTGCGGCGGACGTTCCTGTCGTTGCGCGCCCGCAGCCTGCACCTGTGGCAATGTCTCATCCAGATACGAAGGCACCAGAGGTCGCGGCTGATTCTGCGGGATTTCCTGTCCGATCTTGCCCGTGGATTCCGAATTGTTCACGCCGCGTCTTGAACGTCGTCTCATGCCTCTCCGTACCCTTTCATACGGGATATCACACCAAGCAAAGCCCCTGCAAACTAAGTGCGATCCATCACATACAGTCCCGCATCAGAACTCCAAACTAGCGTTGAGCGCATTTTGGATCGGGTGAGCATTTCAGCCCGCGTTCATTTGGTTCTTGTTGACAACTCTGTTAGCCTGATGAGTTTGGTGGATTTGCCTGGTGCACCTGTTGCCCTTGCCGCGCGCCATCACTCACAAACCCAGATTAGGAACACCATAACGAAGGAGAATACGCATGGCAGTTAAGGTTGGCATCAACGGCTTCGGCCGAATTGGCCGCAACGTTTTGCGCGCCGCCCTCGGCAATCCCGAGCTCGATTTTGTTGCCGTTAACGACTTGACCAGCCCCGCCACCCTGGCACATCTGCTCAAGTACGACTCGATCCTCGGCAATCTCAAGAATGAAATCATCGCCGGCGACGACTTCATCTCTGTCGACGGAAAGAAGATCAAGGTCTACGCCGAGAAAGATCCCGCCAAGCTCCCCTGGGCCGACGTAGGCGCACAGGTTGTCATTGAGTCCACTGGCCGCTTCACAGACGCCACCGTAGCCAAGGCTCACCTCGGATCGACCGTTAAAAAAGTAATCATCTCAGCTCCCGCTACCAACGAAGACGTGACCCTTGTCCTTGGCGTGAACGAAGACAAGTATGATCCCGCAAAACACAACGTCATCTCCAATGCCAGCTGCACCACCAACTGTCTTGCGCCCGTCGTCAAGGTCCTTATTGCGCACTGCGGCATCGTCAGCGGCATCATGACCACAATCCATAGCTACACCAACGACCAGGTCATCCTCGACTTCCCGCACAAGGACCTCCGGCGCGCTCGCGCTGCCGCACTCAACATGATTCCCAGCTCCACCGGCGCAGCCAAGGCTCTGAAGCTCGTCATTCCTGAGACCGCCGGCAAGCTCGACGGATTCTCCCTCCGCGTTCCCACTCCGAACGTGTCCATCGTTGACCTCACCTTCATCAGCGAAAAGGCGACTGACGTGAAGTCCGTCAACGCTGCGCTGAAAGCCGCCGCGGAAGGCCAGCTCAAGGGCATTCTCGGCTACGACGAGAACCAGCTCGTCAGCTCCGACTTCAAGGGAAACCCACTCTCCTCGATCGTCGATGCTCCGCTCACCAAGGTGATCGGCAACAGCGTCAAGGTCCTCAGCTGGTACGACAACGAGTGGGGCTACTCCAACCGCGTCGTCGACCTGGTAGGCTTCCTCACCAAGAAGGGCCTCTAATCCCAACCTCAATCTGGGTGCCCCAGGTCTCGATTCTGAGACCTGGGACCGGATCTCTGAGAACTGCATGCGCCAGAACATCACCGGCGGATCACCCTTCGAGCCCATCATCGGCTTCTCTCGCGCCGTGCGCATCGGCAACACCATCCACGTCGCCGG
>DATJEO010000213.1:0-8263 GCA_035496515.1 Occallatibacter sp. | reverse complement strand
TCCCCGTCGCTGATCACCGCGTCCGCCGCATACGTCAGCCGCTTCCTTCTCGTCTCCTTATCGAAAACGCCTCGGAGCAACCGCACAGGCTAAAGACGCGGGCTTCTCGCCGAGGCGTTTCCGATCAAGGCTAGCGACAATACGACCTCAATGCAAATGCTAGGCTGAGGAACGAGGGGTTTATGTGGCCGGATTATGTTCGCCAAAGCCGTTCGATAGACGAGTTTCTCTGGAAGGGAGACCGTCGAGCAAAACCTATCCAGAGAGCCGCGCTGGTGCTCTATAGTCTGATGTTCCTGCTGATGGCTTTTGTAGGGTCGGTCGTCGCGTGGAAGCTGGATGACGGTTGGCTCATGAGAGCGATATTCATCGTTCTTGCTTGTCTCTTTGCGGGAGTAAGCGTTCGCTTGATGCGGAACGCCTTCCGCCGCTAGAGACTCTTTAGTCTCATTTGGCCCCGAATCACCGGCGATGCTGAACTTGAGGCCATTTTCTTGACCTCAGCGTCCCCATAGCCGACCATACATTCCGAAAGCAGAAAAACGCTCCATTGCCGCTTACATTTCAGCTCAGTTAAGGCGAGTCGAGTCCGACGCGGTGAACGAGATCGATGAAGCGTGGATCTGCGCGCACTGGATCAAATGTTGGAAGCACCTTCAACGTCTGCAGAATATTGGAGTGTTCTTTGTAGCCCTGCTCAAGCCAGACAAATGCCTGATCGCTGTCGCCGAGGCCCAGGTAAGCGAGTACGAGGGCGGCCGGCGGAACGTAGCCCGTCTGTTTACGTTTTTTCAGTTCCTCAAGCAGACGAAGTGCGTCACGGCGCCGGCCCGCCTGTGCATAAGCGTTCGCCAAGAGACCAACTACAGCGGGGCTTCGCTTTGAGGCGGAAACGGCTGTTTCCAATTCTGGAATAGCTTGCTCGAGTTGATGATTCGCGATCCGTACAAAACCCAAGATCCATAGAGCCCAGGCATCATCGGGATTGATCTCCAGCGCGCTGCGCAATACGTGTACGGCATCGTCATAGCGGCGGGCAAACAGAAAATCGAAGCCTAGGTCGGCACCAGAAACCGCCAGGGGATCGAGTTCGCGAGCGCGCTGCCTCGCTCTTACAGCTTCCTCAGTGCGTCCCTGACAGTCTAACCACCAGGCAAGTTCCGAATATGCGATAGCGTCGTTTGGTTTCAGTTCGAGTGCGCGATGGTATTCGGTTTCCGCTTCCGCCCAGTGCCATTCTTGCGCGGCGGTGGCTCCTATGAGTACATGCGCATCTGCGAGTTCCGGATCAAGTTCCAGCGCCTTGCTGGCCGCCTGGATCACCCTGGGACGCTCCGGTTCTGGGGCCTCTCCCATGAAGACGAGGGTCAGATTCCAGTACGCGGTGGCCAACCCGAGGTAACTGGGCGCGTAGGTTGAGTCTTTGTCAATGGCATGGTTAAAATACGCGATGCTCTCTTCAACGTTGGCCCTGTTATTGCGCTTGGCCAGAGCGAAGCGGCCCTTCAGATAGTCTTCCAAAACTTCCGGAGAAACGGAACGCGATGACGTGAGCCTGCGATGTTCTTCCCCCGTTATTGTGACCTGAATCCTGGTTGCGATAGCCTGAGCGACATCGGCATCGAGAGCCAGCACGTCGTGCAATTCCCGGGTATATGACTCCGACCAGAAATGGTCGTCAGTTGCTGCCCGGATGAGTTGAGCATGAACACGGATCCGATCGCCCTCTCGTATGATGGAACCTTCAACAATGGTGTCAACGTCCAGCGTTTTCGCGATCTCGGGAACCGAGAGCTGCGAATCCTTGAAGCGCATCACCGATGTCCGGGAAATCACGCGCAGGTTATGTATACCAGCAAGGCGTCCGATCAATTCTTCCGTTATTCCGTCCGCAAGATACTCTTGTGCCGGATCGCCCGAGAGATTCCGGAGAGGGAGTACGGCAATCGATTTGATCACTGCATGGTTCACCCTCTTGCTTCGCATCTGATATGTGAGCACCAAGGCAGCAAGAACTATCCCAACCATGACGACAGCAAGAGCCAATAGTCTGACAACTTTTGAGCGTCTGGGCTGTCGCCCTTCTGTCTCTTGCTGACTCAGTGTCGAGGCACCCGGAGACCCGCGCCGCGGGTCACGATGCGGCAGAATTTCTGGTTCTTCTGAGACGGGAACCGCAACAGCGCTCAATAGCTCGAAATCCGTTTCGCGCCCGAGATATCCAAAGTTCGTAACGGCATCAGTGCCGAGGACGCTTGCTTGCGTTACTCCGCTCGACATCACCGGTGGACTGGGCCGTACTCCGGTCGGGTTTTCAACCGGTTCTTCAACGTACAGCTTTTCGATGGATCCGATGAACCTGTATCCCCGCCTCGGCAGTGTCTCAATAAATCGAGGGGTGTCGGCTTTGTCATTCAAAGCGTCCCGCAGGCGCCGAACCGCAACATTCAGCCCATGATCGAAATCAATGAATCTGTTTTCTGGCCAAAGGTTCGAGCAGATTTCCTCTCGGGTGACAAGTTCGCCGGAACGCTGCAGCAAAATCGCAAGCACTTGGAAGGGCTGCTCCTGAAGCTTCAGCTTCAGGCCGTGTTTGCGTAGTTCGCGAGCCCGTAGATCGACTTCAAAGGGTCCGAAGCGGATGACGCGCGGGTTTTGTGGTCCGCCCATAAGGGACCTAAGTTTACTGAACTGCTCGCCACAAAGTCACTCGGCTGTATACGCCTTTGCAAATCAGCCACTTATCTCGTGACATTCATTCTAGATGCGCGCTCCTTGCAGGTATCGAGCCTACGGAATATTTAGACGGTAGGGTCACTGACCTGGGAGGCTGCTTACCGAAGCGGGTCTTCATAGTTGTCGGCCAGTAAAACGCATTGTGCAGGCTTCATCTACTTCAATCAGGAGAACTCCAATATGACGCGAAAGAGATGGATCGTATTCGGCGCAGCAGCTTTGGCCGTTTCGGTGACCACAGCCTTAGCATTTTCGAACATCGCTCTTGTGACGGGAACCTTACCCAGTGACTACGATTTTGGACAATTAAATGGAGGCACGCAACCAGGCACAGTCCAATTTCATACGTTTACCATGAAACCCGGTGATACAGTTCCGTGGCACCATCACAAAGCGCTTGCCTATGTGGTTCTGGAACGCGGCACAATCACGGAAACGCACATGGTTCCGAACGGCGGCGGCGCGTGTGCATCGGAGGAGTTTGGCGCGGGCAGTGCCTTCATCGAGGGGCCCAACGAGGTCCACACGATCAGCAACACGGGTCGAGGAGCCGCTGTGATTACCTGGGCAACTGCATTCCCAACCAGCGATGGAGTTCTCCAGATCCTTCCGCAATTTAGCGCAGGCGGGATCTATTTCGAGAATTCGCAACCAACCTGCAACTGAGTGGTCGTAGATTCGTCGTTGTTTGGTTTGTGTTAGACCCAGCACGGGGCTCACTCGTGAACGTAGTACGGGAGGCCAGAAAAGCGCTGGCCAAGAGCTGATCCACTAGGCACTCGTGCGGCGACCGAGGCCGTCGGTTGTCGCACTGCCGTCGCTATTTGCGGGCTGAGTTGTCGGTGACGGTTCATTCAGAACGCGAGCCCTTCTGTCGGGAGTAGAGGCGAAGGTGAGCCTCGCGAACAGTGGCATCCCGCGGCCTTACGATCTTCTGAGCTCGGGAGTTTGTCTCGCTTATGGAACCGGGAGAGCAATGTACGATTTTCGCATTGCGGGTGTGTCACCAGCTTCCTGGGGCGGTGATCCCCTCTTCTCCTCGGTACCCGATGAACACCATTCACGGGCGTTCCTCCCGCGCAGAGTTCGTTGAGGGATCTTATCAGGGATTGGGGGGTGACCAGCCGCGGAGTGCGTAGTACTTGTCGCGTGGCTCGGCGGTCCAGCCGTTGATACCGTGGCGCGGGAGCCAGATGGCGTGGACGTAGATGAGGAGCAGAAGGGCGATACCGATGGCGATGAGGACGCCGGTTCTGCCGAAGTACTGGGAGATTGCGGCGGATATCGCGAGTGTGAAGACGGATTTCAGGAGTCGGCGCCACAAGGGCTTATCGGGATCGAAGCGGCGGAAGGCCACATTGCTGACGGCGAGTATCAGCGCGACGAGACTTAGATCAAAGAGCACGGAGTATTTTAGCGAGAACTAGGCGATTCGCAGCAATTAAGCGCCAAAAAGTTGACCTGCCTTGCACGTTATTAGATTGCGAAAGCCACAACAAGATAGCGCGGCATCTGCATTCGGGGAGTATTACCGGCTATGGGGAACTTGAGAGCAAGAACTTGCCGTTCACATGTTTTTTGCGGTGCCGAGAGAGAGCTGCTTGAGGTTCCAAGCCTCCCTGGTGCCAAAAGCGAGGCACCTGGGGCACCCAGACGTGAGAAGGTGAGTTCCTATAGAACCTGAGCCACCCGCCCGCATCCCCAGTTTGGTCGGAACACGGGTGCGGGCGGCCTCGAGTCATCGCTTCATGAGGATGAATTTGCTACCCTCAGTAGCGCCACTTCACATCAGATCAATTACCGATTTGCATCCGCCGAACAGCGCAGATGATCACGGTGACCTGACGGAGATCATCTCTATAATTGCGACGATTGGAGAGCGAGAGAAATGGCGATCGATCGCAGGAGACTTCTAAAGAGTGCTGCAATTGCCGGCGCAGTGATGGCCGCACAACCGCATTCCCGTGCCTTCGCCTATGCGACCGGTGACGAGTTCCCACTTACCGACCTTCACGTTCACCTCACGCCCAGCTTCACGATCGATCACGTGATGGAGATCGCGAAGAAGACGGGCGTACAGTTCGGCATTATGGTCAATCCCGGAGCCGAGGTTCACGATGACGCGAGCCTCAGGCATTTCGTCGAGTCGCTCAAGCCCTATCCGGTCTACTGCGGCCTGCAGCCCATGAGCCCGGGCTGGTCCAGAAGCTTTTCGCCGGAAACCATCAAACTCGTGGACTACGTCGAGATGGACCCGCAGACAATCCGCAGTGGCAACGGCTACGGAGAGACGCTGCGCATCTGGAACTTCGACACCTATGTTGATGACCCAGAGAAATTCATGGAAACTTACATGGCCCACAACCTCGAGGTTATCCACAACCCGGAGCCCTTGAACATCTTCGGATGGCCGCTGTTTCTGCCAGTTTGCATTGCGCGTGACTACTACTCGCTATGGACTGAGAAGAGAATGCAGGCGATCATCGACGCCCTCAAGAAGAGGGATGTCGCCGTCGAGATTAATGACATGGCCCACACTCCGCATGAGAAGTTCATCCACATGGCAAAAGAAGCCGGACTGAAATTCACCTTCGGATCTGACAGCCGCAATCAGATTGCCGGCCGCCTCGACTACTGCAAGTACATCGCAAAGAAATGCAACCTGAAGAGAGAAGACTTCTTCGTTCCGAAACGACCTCTGATGAAGGCGTAGCCAAAAATTGGCAGAATGGGCCCCAGAACATCTCAGTCACGCTTAGTGCCGAACTGCTGAAGACTGCCGCCAGCTTCAGCTGGCAAGAGCAGCGCTAACTACACAGCCCCAGCTCCCTCAGCAGAAACGCGTAGTCGAACGCGATCTCCTTCAGGTAGTCGTAGCGCCCGCTCGCCCCGCCATGGCCCGCCTCCATGTTTGTTACCAGGAGCAGGGCATTGGAGTCCGTCTTCAGCGTGCGCAGCTTGGCCACGTACTTCGCCGGTTCCCAGTACATCACCTGACTGTCGTTCAACGAAGTCTTCACCAGCATGGCAGGATATGCCGCGGGCTTGAGATTGTCGTATGGCGAGTAGCTCAGCATGTAGCGGAAATATTCTTCCTGGTTCGGGTCACCCCATTCCTCGTACTCGGGCACGGTGAGCGGCAGCGACGCGTCGAGCATGGTGTTCATCACGTCCACAAACGGAACATGCGACAGCACCGCGCGGAAGAGATCCGGCCGCAGGTTCGTCACCGCGCCCATGAGCAGCCCGCCCGCCGACCCGCCTTCGATGGCCACCCGACGGCGATCGCCGTAGCCATTTGCGGTGAGATGTTCGACGGCAGAGATGAAGTCAGTGAACGTGTTCCGCTTCACCAGCATCTTGCCCGCATCATGCCACGGCTTACCCAGATCGCCTCCACCGCGAATGTGCGCATACGCCATCACAATGCCGCGATCGAGCAGCGCGAGGCGGTTCGAGTTGAACCCCAGAGGCAGCGAGTATCCATATGACCCGTACCCGTATACATAGAGCGGCCCGCGCCCATTCTTCTCGAACTTGTCGCGCCGGTATACAAGTGAAATCGGGACCTGCACGCCATCGCTGGCGACTGCATGCACACGCTCGCTCGCATACAGCGCTCGATCGAACCCACCTGGGACTTCCTGCTGCTTCAGGAGCTTCGATTCATGCGTGTAAATGTCGTATTCGAAGACCGACCCCGGCGTGACCAGAGACTGGTACCCATATCGGAACAGCTCTGTCTCCCAAATTCGATTGATCCCAGGAGATGCGTTGTATGCCGGCTCAGGGAACGCAATCTCGCCGGCCGGGTTAGCTTCGGCTGATTGATCCTGAAACTGCCACATGCGCAGCCGCGGCAATCCATCTTCTCGTTCGCATGCAACAAAGAAGTTGGCGAAGAGGTCGAAGTCCTCCAGCATGATGGCTTCGCGGTGCGCGATGCGTTCTACCCAATTCGCTCGTTCTGGCGCATCGACCGGAGCCGTGACGAGGCGGAAATTTCGGCCACGATCGTTGGTCCGAATGAATAGCTGTCCGTTGCGATGATCGATGTAATACTCGTGCTCATCTTCCCGAGCCGCAATAACGCGGAACTCGCCAGCCGGATCATCGGCCGCGAGAATCAGGCACTCAGTGGTCGTATGGCTTCCTGACTCGAGCACAAGATACTTGCCATCGCGTGTGCGGCCTACACCGATGTTGAAGCGCTCGTCATCGTCCTGGTACACGAGCACATCGTCGGAGTAGGGCGCATGCAGCGCGTGCCGGTAGAGCTGAAACTGCCGTTTCTGCTCCTCGTCTTCAACCGTGTAGAACAGCGTCCTGTTATCCGAAGTCCACGTCAAGGAGCCGACCCGATCCTGCGGCCCCGGGCTGGGCGGATCGGCAAGAGTTTCACCCGTTTCCAAATTCTTAATGTGCAGCGCATATTGGCGGAATCCGGTCACATCGGTCGTGTAGGCAAGCCACCGTCCGTCATCACTGATGTCTGTCGCGCCGATCGCAAAAAACGCCTGTCCCTCCGCCAGTTGGTTGCCATCAAGAATGATCTGCTCCGGCCCTTCCGGCGCGGTCTGGGTTCCCGCTTTGCGGCAAAAGATGGAGTACTGCTTTCCCTCCTCTGTGCGCGCGTAGTACCACCAGTCGCCTTCGCGGTAGGGCGCAGACTCGTCCGTCTGCTTGATATGGCTCAGCATCTCGTTGTAGAGCTCATCGCGCAGCGGGGCGAGATCGGCCGTGAGCGCATCAGAGTATGCGTTCTCGGCTTTCAGGTATTCAGTGACTTGAGGGTTGCCCTTGTCGCGAAGCCACGCATAGTCATCGACGAGGGTGGCGCCGTGCAGTTGAATCTGGCGGTTGTCTTTGCGGGCAACTGGAGGGCTGGGGAGAGTTCGATCCGTCATAGCTGATTTTTAGTGTAGAGGACGAGATGCAAGGGGCAGCGGAGCTGATGACTGAGGCTTTGCGCCATCCTTCAGTGGTATAACGGCGGAACAGGTATGTCACGAGGTGCCGAATGGATGTGAGCTTCAGAGACAAGATTGTGCTTGTAGCCGGCGGTACCGGAGGACTGGGGAGGGCAGTCAGCCTTGCATTCCTTGCCGAAGGTGCGAAGACGATCGTGACCTATCGGAATGAAACGGAGTTCGCCGCGCTGCGCGAAGCAGCTGGAGCCGGTGCAGCCTCGTTGGACGGTCACATCGCCGATGTAACCGACGAAGCGGCGGTTCGCAGTCTTGTTGATGCGGTCGTGGCTCGCCATGGGCGGCTCGACGTACTTGTGAACACGGTCGGAGGATACGCCGGCGGCATCAGTCTCTGGGATCTGGAAAGAAAGACTCTCGACCAGATGCTCGCGCTGAATCTGCGCTCGGGATATGCACTGGCACGAGCGGCGGTTGCGCCCATGCTGAGGCAGCGATCGGGAGCGATTGTGAATGTTGCTGCTAAAGCGGCTGTCGATCATGGCGCTGGTGCGTCGGCTTACGCAGCTTCGAAAGCTGGGGCAGTGGCCATGATGGAT
>DATJEO010000212.1:0-76671 GCA_035496515.1 Occallatibacter sp. | reverse complement strand
GATTGGGCGGCCGCGCGGGCGTGGCTTTTCGTGCAAGTGGCGGCGAGGCGTCCCGTTGAATCCTGAGCGGTGGCGGCAAATTCGAGACTTATTCGACGCTGCGCGAGAGCTCCCGGCAGAGAAGCGTCAACGCTTTCTCGATTCCGCGTGTCGATCCGATACAGAACTGCGGCGAGAGGTGCAACAGCTTTTGGATTCCGATGCAGACGCGGGCGATTTTCTCGAAACGCAGCCGGCAATTGAAGAGTCTCACAACACCACCGCAGCCTATATCGATCCCTGGATCGGCAAGGACGTCGGTCCGTATCAGGTTCTCGAACGGATTGGCTTTGGCGGCATGGGCATTGTGTATCGGGCCGTCGATACTCGCCTCGGACGCGAAGCCGCGTTGAAATTCCTGAGCACGGAAATGCAGCGCGATGATCGCGCCCGTGATCGATTCGAACGCGAGGCGCGCGCCGCGTCAGCTTTGAATCACCCCAATATCTGCACTGTCTATGGCGTGGATGAATTCCGGGGGCATCCCTATCTGGCGATGGAACTCCTGAAAGGGAAAAGCCTGGCAGAAGTCATCGCAGGAAAGCCGCTCCCGCTGGATCGATTGCTTGCCTTTGCGGTTCCGATTCTCTCGGCTCTCGACGCAGCCCATGCAGAAGGCATCATCCATCGCGATCTGAAACCGGCTAACATCTTCCTTACCGAAAAAGGCCAAGTGAAGATACTCGATTTCGGGTTGGCCAAGCAGGCCGCGTTGATGCCTGTGGCGAAGGGCGCCGGTGTCATGAGTGAGCCTGAACCGACGGCCGAACTCACGACGCCCGGAATGATTGTGGGCACGGTGTCCTATATGTCGCCCGAGCAGATCCGGGCTGAGCGGCTGGATGCGCGCTCCGATCTGTTCGCGTTTGGCGCGGTGTTGTACGAAATGGCCACGGGCGAACAGGCGTTCCCCGGCAAAATGCCCGTGCTGGTGCTTGACGCTATTCTGAACCGCGAACCGGCTCCGATTGCGCAATCCAATCCCGCAGTGCCGGCCCGCCTTGCGGCCGTCATTTCAAAGGCGCTTGTCAAAGATCGCGAAAAGCGATTCCAGAGCGCGGCTGAACTGCTTGCCGATCTGCTCGAACTTGAGCGCATGCCGGCCAGCGGGCCTGCGATCGTTTCCACATCAAGCGTAGCTTCATCTCATCGAGGAACGTGGATTGCCATAGCGGTGCTGCTCGTGATTTGCGCGGCTGCCGGTGTATATGTGTGGAAACGTCATGGCCCAGGAGTTCAGTCCAACCGGCAACCGGCAGTTGCGCAGACCGTTGCGCGTCCGTCCATCGCGGTTGTGGGATTTGAGAATCTCTCAAAACGCCCAGAACACGCCTGGCTTTCAACTGCGTTTTCTGAAATGCTGTCCACCGAGCTCGCCGCCGGAGGCCGCGTGCGAGTCCTGTCGGGAGAAGACGTGGCACGCGCGCGGAAGGATCTTGACCTGGAAGAGGTGCACGCATTTTCCGCGCAGACCTTGGCAAAGCTCAGGAAAAATCTTGGCGTCGACTATGTGGTCACCGGGTCGTATCTGGAAGTGGGCCCGGAAGGCGCGGACCAGCTCAGGCTGGATGCGCGGTTGCAGAATG
The DNA here is from genome assembly GCA_035496515.1 of Occallatibacter sp. Lineage (GTDB taxonomy): Bacteria > Acidobacteriota > Terriglobia > Terriglobales > Acidobacteriaceae > Telmatobacter. Next base: position 75,046 of record DATJEO010000212.1, on the reverse strand, counting down.
CCCTCACGGGCGAGACTGTGACCTCGCTGCCTGAAACCGGCACAGAATCCAAGCTCATCGAGTTGCTCTCGAAGACCGGTGTAGATCTTCGCGCGACATTGGGCATCGGCAGCATCGCCGGCTCTGAGGTGACCAAAGCTGCGGCCACAATCCCCCACAATCCCGTTGCCGCGCGCCTTTATGCGGAGGGACTGGCGGAGTTGCGGCAGTTGAACCCGGCCGGCGCGCGTGACCTGTTGATGAAGGCAGCGACGGCGGAGCCGGATCACCCGCTGATCCATGCCGAATTGGCCCAAGCGTGGAGCCAGTTAGGCAACGACGAGAAATCGCGATCCGAGGCGCGCCAAGCCGCTTCACTGGCCGGCCAGCTCCCGCAGACAGAGCAGCTGTGGGTGGAGGGCCGCTTTCGCGAGTCGACGCACGAGTGGGACAAGGCAATCGATGTGTATCGTACCCTGCTGGGGTTCTACCCCGACAATCTGGAATACGCGCTGAGGCTGGTGGCCGTACAAACATCGGCAGGCCGCGGCCAGGACGCACGCGCGACCATCGCCACTATGCACAAGCTTCCGCTTCCGGCCAGCTCAGATCCGCGGATCGATCTGGCCGAAGCCAACCTGGACGAGATGTCCGCCGATTTCGAGCAGGAGAAGCAGATCGCCGCACGGGCCACGAAAGAGGCGCAAATGCGGGGAGCGCGCATGCTGGAGGCACGCGCTCAATACGCGCAGGCATGGGCCGCATTGAACCTGGGTGAGATGGACGACGCGCTGAAGTTCACCAAAGAGTCACTGGCAACCTACGCGGCCCTGGGTGATCGCAATGGACAAGCGAACATGCTGCGCAATCTGGGCACTGTGAGCCTGATGCAAGGTGATCTCTCCGGCGCATTGGGCCACTACCGGGACGCGCTCAAGCTGGCGCGACAGGTAGGGAATCGTTACAGCGAGGGAGCGGTGATTAACCAGATCGCCAGTGCGCTGGAGCGCCAGGGTCGCCACAAAGAGGCTCTGGAGGAATATCAGAAGTCCGGGACGATCATGCGCGAGATCGGTAATCGCTTTGCTGAATCCATTGTGGTGAATAACATTGCCAACATCCTCTGGGCGCAAGGCGACCTTCAGACAGCGCAGAAAATGTACATGCAGGTCACGACTATCACCGAGGAACTCGGTGACAAGAGCGGAAATGCGGGAGCCGCCATCAACATGGCACATATCCACCTTCAGCAGGGCGACCTGAAATCTGCGAAGGCGCAGATAGAGCGCGGCAACTCCCTCGTTCGCGCAATCGGCGAGCGAGCCATTCTGGCTGAAGGCCTGAATACCGCGGGAGAGATTCAACTGGAACAAGCGAACTTCTCCGAAGCGCACAATCGATTCCAGGAGGCGCTCAAGTTGCGACAGGACCTCGGCGACGAACTCGGCATCAACGAAACCCGGCAATCGCTGGCTCAATTGAACATCGCCGAGGGGCAGCACGCTGAGGCCGAAAAATTGCTCATCGGGGCTCGCGATGCGTTCCATAAAGCCCAGTCTCAGGACCAGGAGGTTGCAGCCGTAGCTGATCTGGCCCGCGCCTTGGTCAACCAGGGCAAATCGGCGCAGGCGTTGAAAGCGATGGAAAGCATACGAACCCTGGCGAATAGCACTGAAAATCCTTATGTAAAATCCGTGTTCCTTATTGAAGCAGCTCGTGCGCACGCGTTCTCTGCCAAGGCCGCAGTGGCTCGCGCCGAGTTGGATAGCGCACTCAAGCTTGCGAGCGCGCACGGATTCGCCCTGCTGGAGCTACGCGCCCGACTGGCTGGCGCCGAGATTGAACAAAAATTTGGAGACGCCGCGAAAGGTGTCACGGCTATCGCATCAATTCGGGCGGATGCGCTCTCGCGCGGGCTTCCACTCATCGCGCGGGAAGCTGAGAATCTCGCTAAGAAATAGCATTGCTTCTAGCCTCTGAAGGTGCGGAGATTGCGGCACTATGCGCCAATAATAGAGACAGGCCCAGAGCCGCCATTGAGAAGTAGACTGCCGCCAGGGCAAAGCTGCGCATTGATTCTCCGCTACCCGGAAGCATTGTTACAACCTCAAGGATTGCCGAGAGCGCAAAAGGGATCGCCGGCCATCGTGGCAGGCACGGTTCGCGATACACCGCCAGCGAGAAGGCTGCCGCTCCGGCCAGTAGCAGAATTCGTCCGGCGATCAGCAGAACTGAGACCGGCATGGACCTGTAGGTGGCATCGGCAAGCCCTGGCAATGCGTACGGCGCCATTTGGTCGACGACCGGAAACACGCTGAACTCCAGGATGGAATGCAGCAGGTCTCCACACAGAACGCCCATAAACAGACAGATAAGTGCAGCGAGAGCTATGCTGTCCGCACTCGATGGCCGGGCGGCAAAACGCCCCACCCATCCGGCCAAAGCGAGTAACCCGCCGGCGAACAGCGCCAGGTGAAGAGGCGCGCCGAGCGGCGGGTATTGAGCAACGTGAGCCAGGTCAGTAGGCGATTCGAAGTTAAATAGATGACAAGTTCCCGAGACGACTCCCCCCACTACCAGAGCCATTCCGGGCAGCCAGAGACACAATCGCTTCCGCATAGCAGCCCTCCGGCAGGAGCCTTTTCCCCACCTCACCTATCTACGCGTAAACGAGCGCGATACCGGCTCAGACTCTCTCTGTGCCACCCGGAAGCCTGCTCCGCGATCGGCGATACGGAAAGCAGTTGAAGAGAATTGGCCCGCAATGAGCGGGTTCTGAATAAGTTTTCGCGTGAATTGACAGAGCGGGAAAAGAGATCCCCAACACCTGTTACCCGCCCCTCGCCTCAGCCCTTGCCCATCGGCGCTCACCATTGGAATCGGATGCGGTAAGGGCTGCTCCGATCAACCAGCCGCCCAGCAACGCGTGCTGCCGGACGACGGCTTGCGATCGAAAGCTCACCTAGTTCAGCTGCTTCTTCGAGTCCGCCACTTTCTGATTTTCACTACTAGACGACTCTAACCTTGCACCACGAATCCACTCGAGAATTGTTTGGTACTCGCGACTCTTCTGGTTCGATTGCCAGCGCTGACCGCCATTGTGCGTGGCCAGATAATTGCCCACATCACCTGCACTGTCGGTAGGCCGGGTAGGCTTGATCAGAATCAAGCTTTCGGCAGGATCAGCGACGTTCACCACGCGCATCGCATACTTATAGTTTTCCTCGCTGTCCTGATCGGAAAAGACGCCCTGCGCATTCGGCGGTTGCAGCTTGAAAATCACATGGCTCGAGTGGCAGAAAACGCACGCCAAGCCGTCAGGGCCGCGCGCGGCAAGGATTGGCTCAACTTTGTTTTCGAAGAAACGGAAGTCCAGCACGGAACCCGGCTCGACATCGCGAAGAGCATCGCCCAGGCCCTTGTCATCGAGTACTCGCGCGGCAATCAGTTTGAGCCGCGGATTCTTTGACTGGCTCAATTGCTCCATAGCCCCGCGAAACTCTGGCCGCTTTTCGACGCCTTTGACTTTGCCGAGTGTGTCCAGCGCTGCTGCGCTCACGTTTGCGTCCGGACTGAGCAAGGTGCTCATCACCGTATCCACCACAAGAGGAAACTCGAGCGGCGTTTTGATTTTTTTGATACCGGCATTGCGATTCAAGTAGTCCTGATCCTGCGAGACCGCGCCTCCTGATAAGCCAAGGCGCTTTTTCAGGAACTCGGGATTGGATGCCTCCTCCATAAAAGTGCGCTGGGCCGCAGGACTGAGCTTCGAGAAAGCGGTCTTAACATCGGACTCGATTGCCGGATCATTGAGGAAGTGTTCGAATGCAATGTCCACCGCCGCGCGTCGCACGTCGGAATTCGGTGAGTTCAATGCATCGAGCGCCTGCCCCTGAAGTCCGGACTGATGCATGAGAGCAGGGAATGACGACGCTGCGAATAGCACCTGCGCATAGTTGGCCGGTTGTGGCTTCCTCTTTAGCATCACAGCGAGCGCTTTCTCTACTTCAGCCTCGCGGGTCCACGCAGAATCCCCCGGCAGTGCGGCCAAGAGCGGCAGCACCACAGCCTGGCTTTGAGGATTTCCATGATTGAGGATTTCAATCACCTTCCTGACCAGCTTTGGATCTGGCGTTCCTGAAGAGTCGAGATTGAGGACGCCCCGCCTGCCTCCTTCATACACGTAACGAACCGTCTCGCGCACAGCGGGACTCGGATCCTCAGAAAGGTTCAACGCCGCCAGCGTGAAGCGCGCATCGCCGGCCTCGCTGAGCGTGCTGCCTGCCTTGAGCACTTCGATCTTCATCGGGTCATCGGCGTTCTTGAGACACTGCAGGAGCGCCTCTTCAAGCTCTGGCCCAGAGCTCTTGAAGAAATGGATCAGATCGCTATCATTGCCGATGCGCGTCTGATAGAAACCATTGTTCACGTCGTAGGCAAAGTCGACGGCCTCGCGGTAGGGAGGATACTCGTAGCCTTCGCGGTGTAGATCGGGCACGCCGGGAACGTATTTGGTCAGCACCGCAGGAAGTCCAATCGACACCGTATCCGCCTTGAGCTTCGGCAAAGCGTAGTGGCGGATGTGAAAGTCCCAGAGCGCGTTCAGAATGCCTGCGCGGCCCAGAGGCGTAGCCTCGCGCAGCACTTTCGCGAGCACTTGCGCCTGGTCGCGGACGACATCCTCATATCCGGTTTCAATCCGGTCCTTGTCATCTTTCGCGCCAGCGGTGCGCACCCATGCAGACAGATATCCTGTGTTTTCATCAAGCAAGTCATAAATGCTCTCTTCCAGACCGCGTCGCACCATCGGATCGTTCTCGGTGTTCATGCGCACGGCCAGAGCCTCGAGCGTGCTGCGCCTCATCTCCGGCTTGTCGATCTGCCAGTAGTACCAGCGCCAAATCCCCGCAGCTGCCTCGAAGCGTACATAAGGAACCGGATCGTCCAGTGCCTTTTCGAGCGCATGAAGTAATTCGTGATCGCTCGTCAGATCGCGGAAGTGCTGATTGAAGACCCGAGCCGCTCCCCAGCGAGTGCGCGCATCTGCTGAGCCAAGCGCAGCAATGAGCATCTTGCGTCCATCCGGAGCGATCTCCGTGCGTCTCGACAGGATCATGCGTACGGCGTAAGCGGCGCTGGTCTGGACCATCTTTGTCTGGTCTCCAAGCGCCTTCATTAAGTCTGGCAGCGCGCCCGCGTCGGCCATGTGGCCCAAAGCTCGTGCTGCGGCTTCACGCGCCAGCGGCTGATCGCTGTGCACGAGCACATTTCGGATCTGGCGCAGAACCGGCTCGGGTGCAAGATCCCAGAACTGATCGAGCTGATCGAGCAGTAATGGCAGGTCGCTCGTGTCAAGACGGGAAATGGGCGCGGGATAAGCCGCATCCCAGTTCTTCTCTTTCGTCGGCCCAGGATAGAGCGTCGACAACGCCATCACCGCAAACTGCGTGGCCCGGAATGGTGTGTTGAATCCTTGGTAGACGGGGTCGCCCTCCCAACTGCCTTCGGGCCGCTCGGCTGCGAGCATGGCCCTCACAGCGAGCGCCATGTGCGCGTCGTCCTCGGGTCGTCTGCCAGCTTCTGCCAGGGCGAGCACGATGTTGTAAGAGATGAAGTCAGCCGGCTTCCCCTTCTTGTCAAACTGATAAGGCCAGCCGCCTTCGTCGTTCTCGTACTCGTAGGCTTTGGCGATCAGCTTGTCGATATGCGCGGAATATTTCTCGCGGCCGATCTCCGAGAGCATCATGATCTCCCAGGCCACATCGATGAAGTTCTTCGGCTCATAGGCCAAGGCGAGACTCTCGACGTGGTCGCGCTCGGCGCGCCACGATTCATCGTGTGTCTGGTGGTAGACCATATCGAAGGTATGCCAGCTCTGCTCGGCAATTTCAAATGGGCTCACATCAGGCTCGCAGCCATCAGGCTCGTCGCCCGGCATCTTCGTCACACCTTTGTAGTGGATCTTGAGGTATTCGGCATAAGGCAAGTCAAAGTTCTGGCGTGGCGCATCATGGGTTACGTTCTGCTCGAATTGATGAGTGATCATCGGCAGCCGGCTGGCGACGGTGCGCGCGGTGTAGATCACGCGGACCCAGTTTGCGCCGGGCTCGCCGTAGAGCGGCCGCGTATTGTTGTATATCCGATCGGTCAGAAACTCGAGCGCTGGGCGCTGGGTTGGGGCGTAGCCGTTTTCTACAGCCTTAAGGTATCCGCGGGTCGTGAATTGCGAGGGATGGCAGGCAATGCAGAGTTGAGTCTCGGAGTGCTGCATGACTGTGCGCAGCGCAACCGACCCCCGTCGTGGCGTATTCGAAAGCCACGTGTCCCCCATGTTGATCAGGAAATCCATCCCCGAGCGCACCGCCTGATGCGGATCGGTGTAAGGCGGCACTCCGTATTCGTAAGTGTGCAGTTGAAACGCCGGATGATTGGCCGCTACGCGCACATAGTATTCCTGGCCGGGATCAAGGATGCGGGTCCGGAACTTGTAAAGGCCGGGGTAGTTTTGTGTAGCTTCGATGCGATAAACGAACTCGCCGTTTGAGAATGGTACGACGTCCGGCTGGCCTGCTTCGCCTTTGCCCAACTGGAAGATGTCAACGTCCAGCGGTACATCTCGATCGGTCACATTCAGGACAAAGTACACCAGACGCGGACTCTTCTCGCGGAACGTGAACTTGAACCACTGAAAGCCCTTGAGCATCGCTTTGTAGCGGTCTTCGTTCTGAGCGGGAGAGTAGGGCCGCTGGTCATCGCCGCCGAAGATCGTCTCTCCAAGTTCGAAAGATTGTGCGGTTTGCCAGGTGCCATTCGGTCCTGCTGCGATCACCCCACGCTCTAAACTTGTGGGGGCACCCTCCGCCTGCACAGGGACTTTGGCGAGAGCTGTTGCGATCTGAGGCAGGTTAGAACCAGACGCGGACGCGAGGCTCACTGTCAGCGGGCCAGGCTCGCGAGGCTTCACCGTCATATAGAGATCGAGATCGGCAGGATGCAGCCATTTCCGATCGACCTGTCCCCTTGCGTCCTTCACAATGACTTCGATAGCGTCGCCCGCATGTAGTTCAGCGGGATCCTTGACTGCGACGGTCAGCGCATAAGAAGAGCCGGGTTTACCGGTGCCGAGGTCGATGACGCGGGACTTCGCGGCAACTGATTCGTCGGCCTGAACCGATCGGGTAACGTGAACGATCTCGCTTGAAAAACAAGCTACGATGGCCAACAAAACGACGGCCCAGAGTTCGAGGCCGGGACGTTTAAGCCCGATCCACATTGGAATCGTCCTCCTAAAAAAAACCGCCGCTTGCCCGCGCGCATCGACCCAAAGGCCGGTGCCCATTGAGCATAACAGCACCTTTGATCTAGTTGTTTTCAGATTTCAACGGTTGCTGCAGAAGGACGCCAGTGTCTCGAGTTTTGCTCACATTATGAAGTACGGTCCTCTTGATCACGGGCGAAGATCCACCCTGACGTATCGCGGCCAGTGGCAGCGGATAAGGCAAGTATCCGGGGCTATAAGGCTCAGACTTTGATGGAATTCTCAAAAAGTACTTGCACTTCTTCGAGTGTTGTAGTTAAGTATAACACTATATCTGGCAGATTTCGATTTCTCAATCCCAATCAGTCTGCCTGGTCCAGGAGGAGTTCCAATATGAGATGTTCTCGCGTAGTCCTAACAGCTGTTCTCTCAACCTTCGCAATGGTCGCCTTCGCGCAGTCCGATGTCGGGCAGAAATCTCCCCAGTCCGACGCCCAGAAGTCCTTCGAAAAACTAAAGACGCTTGCCGGCTCCTGGGATGGCACGCTCACCACAACTCCTCCGTCGCCCGAGGTCCAGAACAAGCATGCACAGGTCACGCTGCGCGTCACATCAATGGGCAATGCCTTCCTGCATGAGATAAAGATCGACGGCAGAAAAGATGATCCCATCACCATGTTTTATCTCGACAACGACCTGCTCACGCTGACTCACTATTGCGATGCCGGCAATCGCCCGCGCATGACCGGGAAATCATTGCCCGATGGGAAGACAATCGACTTCGAATTTCTCGACATCGCCGGGGATCCGCACTACCACATGCACCATTCGAAGTTCACAATGATTGACGCCGACCACCACATCGAAGAATGGACGTTCATGGTGGGTGACAAGCCTGTGCTGGCGCACCTCGACCTGCAGCGCAGAAACTAATGAGATAACGAGTTTGCGGGAGTTTCGGACATCAGGATGGATCTTCAGTGGAACGACAGTCAGCCGATTTACCGCCAGCTACGCGATCGCATCGTCGCCATGATCCTCGACGGCGTCCTCAAAGAAGGCGACTCCCTCCCTTCAGTACGGATGGTCGCCGCCGAATATCGTGTGAACCCGCTCACTGTCCTCAAGAGCTACCAGGAGTTGGTGGACGAAAAACTGGTCGAAAAGCGACGAGGACTGGGCATGTTCGTGATGGAGGGCGCTCACAAATTACTGCTGGCGGGGGAGCGGCAGAAATTTCTGACAGAAGAGTGGCCTCGAATTTCCGCAAGGATTCAACGCCTCGGCTTGGCAGCAAAAGACCTGTTGCACACGGCGCCCCCGAAATCCAGTTCGAAGAAGGAGGACCGCTGATATGGCGTTGATAGAAGGCCGGGGCCTTCGCAAAGTATTCAAAACCACCGTAGCCGTCGACGGCATCAATCTGCGTGTAGAACAGGGGCGAATTCTAGGGCTTATCGGCCCCAATGGCGCAGGCAAAACGACTGTCCTCAACGCCATACTTGGTCTCACGCCGTACGAAGGTCAGTTGACTGTGCTCGGCCTCGATCCCTGGGCCTCCCGCGACAGGCTCATGCGCGACGTCTGCTTTATAGCCGACATTGCAATTCTCCCTCGTTGGCTACGCGTTTACCAGGCACTGGATTTTGTCGCAGGGGTGCATCCTCGTTTTGATCGTGCCAAGGCAGAAGCCTTTCTGACGAAAACCGACATCAAGCGCAATTCGAAAGTGCGATATCTATCCAAAGGCATGGTCACTCAGCTGCAATTGGCGATCGTGATGGCAATCGACGCTCGCCTGCTGGTGCTTGACGAGCCGACGCTCGGTCTCGACATCCTCTTTCGCCGTCAGTTCTACGATTCGCTGCTCAACGACTATTTCGATCGCAGCCGCACTATCATCGTCACCACGCACCAGGTCGAAGAGATACAGCACATCCTCACCGACCTGATGTTTATTAACCGCGGGCGCATCGTGCTCGACACCAGCATGGAAGACTTTGAATCGCGATACACCGAAGTACAGGTACATCCCGAACAGCTCAGTGCTGCGCGCGCTCTGAAACCAATGTTCGAACGCCAGGCCCTCGACCGCACCCTGCTCATATTCGATGGCATCGAGCGAACAAAGCTGCTCTCATTAGGCGACACACGGACACCAAGCATTGCCGATTTGTTTGTAGCCGTAATGACCAACCAGCCCCAAAATCACGGAGCGGCACAATGAGCTCGCCTTCGACACCGATGTCCGACTTCGAACCACAGGCAGCCGCGCTTGCGGCCATCTCCCCTCAGCGCACTTTCTATTGGTCCATTCGTCGCGAACTTTGGGAGCACCGCTCAATCTACATTGTGCCTTTGATCGTTGCTGGCCTGATACTTGTGGGATTTCTTCTAGGCTCGACGCACCTCATCGCCAAGATACGCTCCGCCGAGTCGCTCGGTCCGATGCAACTGCAGGAGGCAGTCGAGCGGCCGTATGGCTTCGCCGCAATGTTCCTGATGGGGACCGGGTTCCTTGTCTCGATCTTCTATTGCGTTGAGGCCCTGCATGGCGAACGCCGCGATCGCAGCATCCTATTCTGGAAGTCACTCCCGGTCTCCGACTTCACCGTGGTGCTCTCGAAAATGATGATTCCCCTCATCGTTGTTCCGTTGATCACGGTCGCACTGACGATCGCTACCCATATTGTGATGTTGCTTCTGAACATAGTGATATTGCAGGTCAGTGGCATTGGTCTCAGTGTGCTGTGGACGAACTTGTCATTGTCTACGATGTGGATGATGATGCTCTATCACATGGTGGCTCTCCACGGGCTGTGGTTTGCACCCGCTTATGGCTGGATGCTTCTGGCTTCCGCATGGGCACGGCGCGCAGCGTTTCTCTGGGCTGTTTTACCGCCGATCGCCATCGGTGTTGTTGAGAAGATTGCATTCAACACGAGCTATTTCCCGCACTGGATGCAGTACCGTTTCGGCGGAGCCCCCGGCGCGGAAGCTTATCCGGGAAATGACCACGCGATGCATGCTTGGGCGCACTTGAACTTCGGCCAATTCCTGGTCAGCCCTGGTCTGTGGAGCGGCCTGGTTGTTGCGGCCTTATTTCTCTTCGCCGCCGCGCGAGTACGCCGCAGTCGCGGACCCATTTGATTCCCCCAGGTGCTAGTCGAGGCCGGATGCATTCAGCCTGAGACGCCGCGTTTGGTGCCGAGCACCCGTCTCTACTCCTCTGTTCATCGGTAACCGACCATGCCGGGGCGAGCAAGAACGTGCCGTCCTCCGTGAATAGAGGTGACGGAAGTGGTACTTCAAAAGTGATTGCAGTTCTGCAACTTGTACTTACATTGACGGAATCTGCGCGATTACGAGTGTGGCTGCTCGATGTTATCTGGTAATTCCGATTTCGTTATGAGTGTAATGACGCCTTCGTTTTGTTACGCATCGTAATTAGCTGCATGCGACATAGACTGCTCGAAACTTCCCGGACTGAGTTCAGAACGGCAGGACTGTATTCCTGCGTTTTGAAACATACAATCTTCGGTCTGCGAGAACGGATGGCCATCTATGCGCACGTTTCGAAAGTTCCTGGCTGTTGTGTCTCTCCTGTTCCTCTCCTTCCTGCTTCCAACTGAGAGCGGACACTCACAAACTTCGAACACATGGTCCTCGGTGGGCCCCATGGCGCAAACACGGACCGGAGCGGCTGCGGTGCTCCTTCCGGGGGGGAGGGTTTTGATCACAGGTGGCAGTGACGGCAACGGCGTGCCGCAAGCCTCCACCGAGATTTTCGATCCTGCTACAGGTGGATTCTCTGTTGCATCCCAGATGAGCGTAGCCCGTGCGAATCACGCGGCAATTGTCCTGAATACTGGGGATGTGCTGGTCACGGGCGGTCTGACGACGGGAGGAGGATATAGCGACACAGCTGAGATCTTCGACTCGCAGAACGGCACGTGGACGGTTCTGCAGGCGTCGCTTGGTGCGGGTCTCGCAAAACATGCGATGGCGATATTGTCCGATGGCAACGTGCTGATTGTCGGAGGCGAAAGCACGACCGGTCCCGTCGGCAATTTGTTGCTGTTCAAGACTGCGGATGGGTCTGTCATGCCGATCGGCACGCTGATGACTCCTCGAACCAATGCTGCTGCTGCTTCTACTCCCGATGGTCGGGTGTTAGTCGCGGGAGGCATGGACATCAATGGTGCCGTGCTCAGTTCCACGGAAGTGTTCACCTACAGCCCGGATACCATGGAGGGCGCAGTTGCTGCTGGCCCGAACATGACATATCCGCGCACAAATGCAAGCGCGACGACGACCTACGATGGCGTAGCTATCATTGGCGGCACAAACGGCACTGTAGACCTTGGCTCAGCAGAGATATTCAGCCAGTGGACAAATGCGTTCCGCCTCGTGAATGGGGCAACTCCAAGAAGTGGCCATATCGCGGCTCTTCTGCCGAAGAATGGAAGCATTCTGGCCATGGGTGGCACCGGGGGAACCGCAGTCGATCTGCTTCAGCCGTGGGGTAACAACATTGCGGGAGCTTTCATTTCAGGAGCAGCGTCAGGCGTGGATCACTCTGGCGGATTCGTCTCTCCTGTGACAATTGGCACATTGCTTGCGGCAGGCGGGACAGGATCTTCCGCTGGCGCAGCCGAGGTTTATTGGTTCCCGACCATTTCGACGGACCAGCCAGACTACGCGCCCGGCACTCCCGTTGTGATGACTGGACTCGGGTTCCAGCCCGGCGAGACCGTGAAATTGTACCTGCGCGAGTGGGTGAACCAGATGCTGGTGGATCCACCTGACTACACAGTGACGGCGGATGGAAAGGGAAGTTTCGCCCTCTCGGACTATGCGCCAACCCCGTCCGATCTCGGCGCCCGATATCACCTTACGGCGGTGGGCGGCAGTTCGGGCTTCCAGGCACAGACAATCTTTACGGATGCCTCGACGATCAACATGTCGCTCCTCTTCAGTGGAAGCAATCCGGGCATCGTATCGAACAGCCTGGACTCGAGCACTTGCACATGGAATGGCACAACAGCCTCAGGCAGTGGTTGCTCCTTTTCGCCTGCGAACGGCATCACCATCACATTCACCGCGATGCCCGGCGCCAACTGGAGCGGCGCACCACAGCAGTGGACTAAGGTGGGCTGCGCCTCTGGTTCGACTACCTGCTCGGTCGGTCCGTTTGGAAACAAGGACGGCAGCCTGACCGTCAGTTTCGTGAGTTCTACGACGCAGACAAAGGAGAGCTCAGCGATAGTCACCTATGGCCAAACAGCCACATCTACCGTGACGGTGACGAACACGTCAGGATCGGGATCTCCCACGGGCAGTGTAGCGATGACTGTGAGCAACGGCGGTTCTGCAACGTGTACATCTCTTGCCGCTGCAACCTCGACGACTTCGGCTTCAACATGCACGATCATTTACCCATCGGCCAGCACTGTCGCTTACAGCCTGACGGCAACTTATTCGCCAACGGGGAACTTCAGCGGAAGTAACGACAACTCCGGCACTCTAATTGTGAATACTGCACCACTCATTGCGGCCCTGACAGCAGGCAACAAAACCTACGATGGGAATGCAACGGAACCCAATGCAAATATGAGCTGCTCTCTGAGTGGCGTGCTACCCGCGGACTCGAGCAAGGTCGCTTGCACAGCGACGAACGGCAGCTTCGCAAACGCGAATGCCGGCAGTGGCATAACGGTATCGGCAACGTTGTCAATCAGCGGCGATGCAGTCGGGAACTACACTCTGGGCGCGGCGGGTACCAGCGTAAGCTCGAAGCCCGCCACAGCGAGCGCGGATATAACGAAGGCAACCGCCACGCTCTCAGTCACCCCATACAGCGTGACGTACGATGGGATCGCCCACACTGCGGTTGGGACGGCAAAGGGCTTGGGGAATGTAGATTTGAGCTCTGGATTCAACCTGAGCGGCACGACCCATACCAATGCTGGAACTTATGCGAATGACTCATGGAGCTTCCATGATCCGAGCGGAAACTATGCAGACGCCAGCGGAACAGTCAACAACGACATCAGCAAGGCGAGTGCGACGATCGTAGTTACTCCCTATAGCGTGACCTACGATGGCCAGGCACACACAGCATCGGTGACTACAATCAGCGGCGTCAACGGTGAGAGCGGCAATACGGTAGGCACCGTGGACGTGAGCCATACGACGCATTCGGGCGCGAGCACCTATTCGACCGATTATTGGAGTTTTGCCGGCTCGGTGAATTACAGCGACATCAGCGCTACGACTATCACTGACACCATCAACAAGGCGAATGCGGCGATTGTTGTTACACCTTACTCGCTTACTTACGACGGACAATCCCACACGGCGGCCGTGACGATCAGCGGCGTGAACGGCGAGACAGGCGCTACAGTCGGCACTGTCGATCTCAGCCACACTGCACATGTCGGCGCCGGCACGTACAACAGCGACACCTGGACCTTTACCGGAACAGCCAACTATAACGATATCGGTGCAACAACGATTACTGACACAATTGCGAAGGCCACGGCAAGCGTAGTCGTTACGCCCTACGCGCTGACATATGACGGGGATCCGCACAGCGCAGTTGCAAAATCGATTACCGGTGTGAACGGGGAGACAGGAGGCACAGTAGGCAGCGTGGACGTGAGCAACACCACGCACACCAACGCCGGAACGTACTCCGCCGATACATGGGCATTCACAGGCACCGCCAATTACAACGACATTCCGGCTACCATCATCACCGATGTCATCAACAAGGCTAATGCAAATCTCAGCATCACTCCTTACACCGTTACCTATGATGGCAATGCGCACATCGCACCAGGCACGGCTACGGGTGTGAAGGGTGAGGATCTTGCCAGTCTGCTGACGCTGACAGGAACAACGCACACTGATGCTGGTGATTTTCCGACTGACGCCTGGAGCTTTGCTGGGAACAACAACTACAACCCGGGCAGCGGCACCGTGCACGATCGCATCAGCAAGGCGGATGCCATTATCACGGTCAATCCCTACAGTGTCACCTATGACGGAAACCCGCACACCGCAACTGGTACAGCGACTGGTGTAAAGGGAGAGAGCTTTAGCCTCGACCTGAGCGGAACCACACACACAAATGCGAACTCCTACAACGATAGCTGGACGTTCACCGACTCAACAGGGAATTACAACAATGCGAGCGGAACGGTTAACGATGTCATTGGTAAGGCCAGTGCAACCATAACTGTGACTCCGTACAGTGTCACCTACGATGGCAATGCGCATACCGCAAGCGGTACCGCCGTTGGGGTGAAGAACGAGAATCTCAGTGGGCTGGACCTGGCGGGAACTACTCACACAAATGCGAATCACTACACCGATTCGTGGACCTTCACCGACTCGACAGGGAACTACAACAGCGCAAGTGGAAGTGCGTACGATGTCATCAGCAAGGCAGATGCCATCGTAAACGTCACCCCATATAACGTGACCTACGACGGCAATGCACACACAGCCGCAGGCACTGCAACCGGCGTTAAGAACGAGGATCTGAGCGGGTTGTTGACTCTGAGCGGCACGACTCACACAAACGCGGGAGATTTCGCTGCCGACGCCTGGAGCTTCGCAGGCGACGCCAACTACAACACAGCGGGCGGCACGGTGCATGACCAGATCGGCAAGGCGGATGCAAATGTCACTGTGACGGCGTACAGCGTAACGTACGACGGAAATGCGCATACCGCAGTGGGCTCGGTGACGGGTGCGAAAGGCGAGAGCCTCAGCGGACTTGACCTGAGCGGGACCACGCATACCAATGCAAGCACCTATAGCGATTCATGGACGTTTACCGACTCGACCGGAAACTACAAAGGCGCGAGCGGAACCGTGAACGACGTGATCGGCAAAGCCAATGCAGTCGTGAACGTGACGCCCTACAACGTGACCTATGACGGCAAGTTGCATATGGCCACGGGATCTGCCAAGGGTGTGAAGGGCGAGATCCTCGGTGGACTGGACTTGAGCGGCAGCGCGCACACGAATGCAAACAGCTACACCGATAGCTGGACGTTCACTGATGCGACGGGAAACTACAACAACACCGCGGGAACCGTAAGCGATGAGATCGGCAAGGCGATTCTGAATATCACTGCAGACAACAAATCTATGATTCTCGGTGCGGCCCTACCTTCGTTCACTGTAACCTATGCCGGATTCGTGAACGGCGAGCTGTCCGGTGTTCTGGGCGGGTCTTTGAATTGTTCGACAACAACCAACGGTAAGACGATTGGGAGTTTCCCGATTAGTTGTACCGGGCAAACTTCCGCGAACTACAGCATCAACTACAATCCTGGAACACTTAGCGTGAGCTATTTGAGCGGCGGAGTTTGTTATGGCGACGCGGGCCATCAGATTCTACAACCGATCAATGTCAACGGAACCAGCGTGTTCAACGCAAAGAGCACGTCACCGGCGAAGTTCCGGGTGTGCGATGCCAATGGGGTCTCAATTGGGAATCCCGGGGTGGTGTCGAAGTTCGTTCTGTACCAGGTGTTCAATGGTACGACGACGAACACGGTTAACGAAACCGTCGATTCCACAACGCCGGACGCTGCATTCCGTTGGGATCCAACTGCTCAACAATGGATCTTCAACATCGACAACAAGGGTCTATCGGGAGCCAATCGGACCTACTCCTTCTTGATTACACTGAACGATGGCACAACCATCCCATTCAGTTATGGTCTGAAGTAGACGAGCGGGGCAGACGTTCAAACACTCTCACGAAACGGCCGGATCGATCTTGTGATCCGGCCGTCGCCTTCGCAGACGAGTCAGCCTGCTTTGCAGGCCAACTGTGGATCGCCGCTCCTTGTTCAGCGCAGGAGAATCCTGGTCGCAAAATTCGACAGGCCACACCTCCGTGCAAAGACGCGTTCGCGCGTCAGAATGCCAGGAAGAGCGAAGGCGAATTTGCCAAAAACGTCACGCGACGGGTAGGTACTCGTCCTCAAGTACCGATCTGTCGGAAGTCTGGTCTTCCTGTTCAATGAGTTCGCAGTCATGTACAAAATGAGCCAGGCTGAACTCCTCGCCTGAGTCATAGGAAGCGGGATGCGGCTGGGCACTCGTGGGGGAGCACTCGCTCACATCTTTCTTTTCCTGAGTTATGGGATCGAGAAGAACGGATGACATAGGCACCTCCGAACGAGTCTTGATATCTGTTCCGGATCGGCCGAAAACCTGAATTTCTGGATCAGGCCCTTGATCTTAGGCTCGCGTTCTGTACGTCCGTAACTAGGAAATACCCTAGGAAAGCTACGCCAATTAGCGACGATCAAGCGCGAGCGCGTGCATCAGCATCTCCATTCGGCATGGGCAGCGCGCAGGTGAGGGAGAATCGGACTGGCGTCCGCCGCAGCCCAACTCCAGAGCGGTTCAGATCTTGTGATCGGACACTATGCTAAGCTCAGCCGCACGGACGCACAGAAGTCGTCTCCAATATCGGAGGAGGAACGATGCCAATTGTCATGACATCGAATCGGAATGCCCCGAACAATTCGCGCTATGAAACACCCACAAAGTCTCTTGATTGCGGTGAAGAATTCAGCTTCGATCATTGGGCCCGACTATGTGAGCTGCTGAACGAATCTGAAAACGCGGTTGCGCCGGCGGATACGGCCCCCTTCGCTGAGGCGGTTGATGGTTTCAAGAAAGCTGTCTCAAAAGTGGAGCCCGCCGCTGCAGATCAGCACCTCGCCGGTCACGTAGTCTGAGAGCGGTGAACAGAAGAAAAGCACCGTCTTCGCAGCATCGTCCGGCGTTCCCAGGCGACCCAGCGGGCACGCGCTTTTAACGGATTCGAGCAGGCTCTTCTGCACTCCGAGGCGGATCTGATGCCCATGCATCTCCATCGATGCGCCTTCCGCATCCAGCGGCTGGACAAGCCGGGTCTCGATAAGCCCAAACCCAACCGCATTCACGTTTACGTTAAACCTGCCCCACTCTTTGGCAAGCGTTCTGGTCAGGCCAATGACGCCGGCCTTTCCTGCAGAGTAGCCGATCTGTCCGGGATTGCCGTCGGTTCCCGAAATAGAAGTGATGTTGACGACCTTGCGCATGACGCACTGCCCGCTGGCAATCTCATGCTTTGCTGTTTCTCTGAGGTACGTGGAGGCCGCTCGTAGCAGCCGAAATGGCGTGACGAGGTGAATATCAAGCATCGCCTGGAACTGCTCGTCAGTAGTCTTTTGAATGACATTGTCCCAGCTATAGCCCGCATTGTTGACGATGATGTCCACCGCCTTGAAAGTGTCCAGGGTGGCCTCGACGATCCTGCCGGGAACCGAAGGATCTGTAAGATCACCCGCGATCACGTCAACCCGCTCGGGATCGGGAAGCGATTCCTTCGATTCGTGCAACATCTTCTCGTCGAGGTCGTTGAGCATTACACAAGCGCCGGCCGCGACGAGCCGCTTGGCGATTGCACGGCCTATGCCGCGTCCGGAGCCGGTCACAATGGCCGTTTTGCCTTCAAGGGTGAAGGGCGATTCGATAGCTTTCCGTTCCGTAATTGCAGTTGTTTGCATTCAAAGGTTCCTGTTGAGTGGACGTTGTATTGCAGTGCAGCGGGATTTGCTGCATTGCAGTATACACCCGAGAAGGATGAGATTTGCACGTTTGCGAGTTGCCTTTGATCGGATGGTAACTCTCCGTCGTCCGCAAGCCGGACAAACAAAAAAACCGGTCCCGCGCGGAGCAGGACCGGGCTCTTTTCTCGTATGGATTAAGTTAACTCGCCATAAGCCGCTGTCGTCAGAAACTCCTCGAATTCTCCCTGGGTCAGCTTCCTCATGAACTCACTTGCTCGATCAAATTTCGTGGTTGAGTAGGCCTCATTGCCCATGGACGATCGCAGGCCATCAACAATCTCGCCGAGCATCTCATCGTGCAGTTCTCGCGAAATCGAGCGTCCGTCTTCCAGCTGGGCGCCATAGCGCACCCATTGCCACAATTGTGCGCGGCATATCTCAGCGGTCGCGGCGTCCTCCATCAGGTTGTAGATCGGAACGCAACCATTACCGCGAAGCCATGATTCGATATAGCGAAGTCCTACGTCGATGTTGCGCTTCAAACCCGCTTCCGTGAGGCGGCCCGACGGGACCTCGAGCAGATTATCCGCGTTAACGGGCAGGTGAGATTCAGCGGGCGTTCTGATCTGATTCTCCGCAGGCATGTGCTCATCGAAAACTGACATTGCGATTGGGACCAGGCCCGGATGCGCAACCCATGTGCCGTCGTGCCCGGCGCGTGCCTCGCGCAGCTTGTCTTCTCTGACCCGCTGCATCGCCTCCTCATTGGCTTTTGGATCATCGCGAATTGGGATCTGCGCGGCCATTCCTCCCATAGCGTGAATGCCGCGTTTGTGGCAGGTATGGATGAGCAGATCAACGTAAGAACGAAGGAAGGGCTGTTCCATCGTGATGTCGCCGCGCTGCGGCAATACGCAGTCAGGCCTGTTCCTGAACTTCTTGATGAAGCTGAATATGTAATCCCAGCGGCCGCAATTGAGCCCCGCGGAATGATCGCGCAACTCGTAAAGAATCTCATCCATCTCAAAAGCGGCGGAGATGGTCTCAATCAGCACCGTCGCCCGTATGGTTCCGACGGGTACTCCGAGGTAGCGCTGCGAAAAGACGAACACGTCGTTCCACAGCCGGGCTTCAAGGTGGCTCTCCAGTTTCGGAAGATAAAAGTATGGGGCCGAACCGCGATCGAGCAGGATCCTGCAATTGTGGAACAGATAGAGTCCGAAGTCGAACAGTGAAGCTGAAATCGGAGAGCCATTCCCCCAGAAGTGCTTTTCAAGCAGGTGCCAGCCGCGAGGCCGTACGAAGAGAACGGCCGGATCGGGCTTCAATTCATACTGACGACCATCGCCGGAAGAGAACGTGATCGTCCGTAGATTGGCGTCGATCAAGTTCCTTTGTCCGCACATGCAATTCTTCCATGTGGGTGAGTTCGAATCTTCAAAGTCGGCCATGAAGACGCGAGCCCCTGAGTTCAGAGCGTTAATGATCATCTTGCGTTCTGGCGGTCCCGTGATCTCGACGCGGCGATCGAGGAGTTCTTGGGGCGGAGCCGCCACTCGCCAATCGCTGTTGCGGATGTGTTTGGTTTCCTCAAGAAAGTGGGGCAGGGCGCCGCGATCATAGCCATCCTGGCGCTGTCGCCGCGCCTCAAGAAGAGCTACACGCCTGCTGTTGAAATGTGCGTGCAGTGCCTTGAGAAACTGTACGGCTTCAGGCGTGAGAAGTTGTCGCGATGACCCGAACTCAGGGATCATCAGCTCCGGAATTGAAGTGCTCGTCGTCATTCAGTTTCCTCTTCGAAAGATTTGCGCTGGGTTGAAAAGCTAAGCGGTTGCGCGTTGCTGGTCAGGTACCTCGTGGTCGTAGGGATCCTCGAACTGCTCTTCTTCTGTGGATCCAGGCAGGGCACGCGTCGAGGTGTTGCCGCTTGAAATGACAGTAGCGATCTGATCGAAATACCCCGTTCCAACGAAGCGCTGGTGCTTCACAGCTCCATAACCGTACTTCTCTGCCACCGAGAATTCGCGCTGCTGCAGTTGCGAATAGGCGAGCATGCCGGTGCGGCTGTATTCGTGTGCGAGCTCAAACATGGACAGGTTCAGCGCGTGGAAGCCTGCCAGGGTTACGAATTGAAAGCGATAGCCCATTTCGCCGAGCCTTTGCTGAAAAGTGGCTAGTTCATTGAGGCTGAGCTTGCTCTTCCAATTGAAGGAAGGCGAGCAGTTGTATGCCAGCAGTTTGCCCGGGAACTCAGAATGGATCGCCTTGGCAAATCGCTGAGCGTCGGGGAGATTCGGCTCGGAAGTTTCGCACCAGATGATGTCGGCAAACGGAGCGTATGCCAACCCCCGGGCAATGGCCGCATCCAGTCCTCCGCGAAACGAGAAGAATCCCTCCACGGTTCGCCTTCCCGTAAGGAAAGGACGGTCTACCGCATCGCAATCACTCGTGATCAGCTGCGCAGCATCGGCATCGGTACGAGCTACTAGGATCGTAGGCACGCCGAGTACATCAGCGGCGAGGCGGGCGGCCGTCAGTTTCTGAATCGCTTCCTGCACGGGCACAAGAACCTTGCCGCCCATATGGCCGCACTTCTTGGCCGAAGAGAGCTGGTCTTCGAAGTGCACTGCAGCAGCACCTGCTTCAATCATGCTCTTCGTCAATTCGTATGCGTTCAGAACCCCACCGAACCCCGCTTCAGCGTCGGCGACGATCGGCAGCATCCAGTCGAAAGCCGGACGGCCTTCCGAGTGGGCAATCTGATCGGCGCGGATCAGAGCATTGTTGATGCCGCGAACAAGCGCCGGAACGCTGTTAACCGGGTAAAGGCTCTGATCCGGATACATCTGACCAGCCAGATTGGAGTCTGCCGCAACCTGCCAGCCGCTGAGGTAAATGGCCTTCAATCCTGCTGCTGCCATTTCCACCGCCTGGTTTCCCGTAAGCGCACCAAGAGCGGGAACGTAGTCATCGCGGTGGAGAAGGTTCCAGAGTTTCTCGGCTCCCGCCCGAGCCAGCGAGTACTCGATCTGAACTGTGCCGCGCAATCGGCTTACGTCTTCTGTTGTGTAAGTCCTCGCGATCCTGCTCCATCTCTCCGCAACGGGTCCGTTCTTTATCGGCTTAGCCATGCTCAAAATGCTCTCCTCATTGGTGTTCTGCTGCACTGCAGCGTTAATTGGATTGGAGTACAGAATTCGCCCTACCGGCAAACGCACAAATCCAATTCGGACGAGTGGACGAGAAGGCCGTTTCGCGCCATAATCTCTCCGCATCCCGATGCATCCACAGCTGGACTCCTGCCCGTTCCAGCCTCTGGTGCACCTGCCAGACCCCTTCTGGACCGATTCGGGTCGCTTGGTGAAGGAGAATCTTAATGGTTGATCCACAGCTTGCAGAGGGATTGGCGGCGGCTCTAGCTCAACGCAATCTTGAGAAAGGCTTTCAGATCCTTGCCCTGGTTGACAGCGACATCGGCAAAGTCGATCTGAACACTCCAGGCGGTCCGGCGCTGCTGCTTCTGTTTGCTCAATGGGTTGACGCAGGGTATCGCGATTACCGCATTCTCGATTCAATGCTGGAAAAATTTCCGGCATCCGGCCGTCGTATTCTCCCGATTGAGGATTACCTGTCAGTTCGCATGGCAGAGTCGTTCCGTGATCTTGCGGCGAATCGCCCCCACGCCGCAATTAGCAAGCTCGAGCTGGTGCTCACCGCCTATAGCGAGCTTCCGGGCACATCGCAGGAAGCGGTAGCTCACTTCTGGAAAGGGCGCGCTCACCGGAAAAAGGGGGAGTACGGGACCGCCCTGAAGCATATCGTCAGGGCCCGTGAAATTGCCGAGGCGAACCACGATGGATTCTTCGCGGCCGTAGTACAGATACAGGAGAGCTGGCTGCAGTTCCAGAAAGGGCTGTCTAAAGAGGCTCTTCAACTCCTAGACCGTGCTGAATCCGTGCTGAAGTTGACGGACCACTATGTTGCCTTAGGAAACATAGAGTCTGCCCGGGGCCGAATCGTGCGGCGGTCCGGCGAATACTCAAAGGCTCTGGAACACTATGAGCGTGCTCTCGAAATCTACTCTCGCCGCGATCCCAATCATGTGAATGTTGCTCGTACTCTCGTGAACATCGGCTATGCTCAGCGCCTGCTGGCATTGCAGTTGAGGAAGCGGATCGATAGGGTCCAAAGTGCATCTCGATCGAATCGAGCACGCCCATCGGCCGAGCCGCGCGAAACAGTCCTCACCAAATATCAAACAACATGGCGAAGCGCCGTGGATGCCTTAACCCGGGCTCATGCGATCTATGTTCTGCATGATGATTTCGACGGCATAGGTAAGGTGCTCTCAAATCTTGGCTATGTTCACCTGGATCGCGGCGACATCGAGAGCGCGGAGGACGAGGCCTGTCAGGCATACCAGATCGGTCGCAGGCAGAACGATCATATTCTGATGGCGCGAGCCCGAATACTGGCGGCCGCCATCGAAAACGCTCATGTAGAGGAGCAGACGGGAGAAGACACTGACGTTGCCGTTCATGCGAATCGAGCACGTCAGTACAGCGAAGAGGCATTGAGCCTTGCTCACGAGACTCAGAATCAACGGCTACTCGCCGGCGCCGCAATTGCTCGCGGCATGACCGCGGCGAATGATTTCTTCGAGGACTGGGAAAGTGCCCGCAGATTCGCGTCTGAAGCAACTGCTCTGATCGGACCCGGAGAAAGTGATCACATCCTGGAAGATCTGGCCGTGCTCAAGTCGCGAATCGTCAAAGCATCGGGGATTAACGACACGCTTCGATGCTGGTCCGAAGGCATTGTGGGCGACAAGACATTCCAGCAGATCACAGAAGAGTTTGCGGAAATCGTAATTCCAAAGGTGTGGCTGCGATCGGATCGGAGGATATCGCGCGTGGCCACAACTCTCTCAATCTCGCCTAAGAAAGTACGCCGGATTCTTCGCAACTCGGGGCTGATCTCGCACTAATCCCGAGCTATAGAGCGACTAAGATGCTGATTAGGTGTTCCACATCACATTTCCTCAGCACCCTAGTAATATTACCTGCTTGACAGAATCAACATCGGCTGCAAAATGGCTCAATCCACCCAGGGCGCGGTCCGAGCGCGCGATGGCGGCGAACGCCGCAGACGAGCCGGATTGTGAATAACCCATCGGCGGCAAACAGGGCCTCAGAAGAAATGCAGTATGGCCATACTGTCTGAACTCAGGTTGCAGATCCTGCGATCTCCGCTTCGCCTGAGTACATGCCTAAAGGTGATCAACAGGTCTCTCGAGGGGCCTATCCGACAAATTCAACGTAACGGCGTTTAAGAGCGTCATCGTGGTGCCTTCGCATTTCATTTGCGAATCACGTAGCTCTGAACAATGGAGTCTTTATGAGTGCTCGGCAAGTTGTTGTACTAAGTGCTGTCCGCACAGCCATCGGGAAATTTGGAGGTGCGCTAAAAGATATTCCCCCCACCGAATTGGCGGCTAAATCAGTTTGCCAGTCTTTACAGCGGTCCAAAATATCTTCCGAGATGATCGGAAATGTCGTTTTTGGCAGCGTCATTCACACCGAGCCGGCTGACATGTACTTGTCGCGAGTAGCTGCCGTGAAGGGTGGACTTCCTGTTAAAACACCTGCTCTCACGATCAACAAGCTCTGCGGCAGCGGTCTTCAGGCGATTCTTACCGCAGCCGAATCGATATATAGCGGAGATTGCGATGCCGCTGTAGCGGGCGGTGTCGAATCCATGAGCCGCGCTCCATATTGGCTGCAGTCACTCCGCTGGGGATCTCGTCTTAATGACGTGAACGCCATCGACACGCTCGTTTCCGCCATTACCGACCCATTTTCGAAAACCCACATGGGCGCTACTGCCGAGAACATCGCACGCGAGTGGAAGATTTCGCGTGAAGATCAGGATCAATGGGCAGTGGAAAGTCATCGCCGAGCTCTTGCCGCCATTCAGGAAAACCGCTTCCGAGATCAAGTCATACCTGTTGAACTCAAAAGCAAAACCGGTACTGTTCAGTTTGTCACTGACGAGTCTCCGCGTGCCGATGCAACGATCGAATCTCTTGCGAAACTCAGACCGGCATTCGATCCGGAAGGCACAGTTACACCAGGGAATGCCTCGAGCATCAACGATGGTGCCGCGGCCGTGGTGCTGGCAGAAGAGGAATTTGCGAGTGCGGAGCTCCGGCCTATTGCACGCCTGGTCGGCTATGCGGTTGCGGGCGTCGAACCTCGCGTTATGGGCATGGGTCCGATACCAGCAGTCGAGAAAGTTTACAAGCGCACTGGGCTGACCACAAAAGACATGGACGTGATTGAACTGAACGAGGCCTTCGCTTCCCAATTCCTTGCTGTCCAGCGAGAACTCGATCTGCCATTGGATAGAACCAACCCGAATGGCAGCGGCATTTCTCTTGGCCATCCCATCGGAGCAACCGGTGCCATCCTGACGGTGAAGGCAATACACGAGCTGCGTCGGATTGGCGGCCGCTACGCGCTGGTGAGCATGTGCATTGGGGGCGGACAGGGTATCGCTGCAATCTTCGAATCGCTGAAGTAGAAAGGGAGTTCAACATGACTACCATTGCAGTTCATCCAGAGAGGGGTATCTCAATCGAACGTCCTCTCGAGGGCAAAATTGCTCTAATTACAGGTGCATCCCGAGGAATAGGCCGGGCGATTGCGCTGGAACTGGCACACCTCGGCGCCTCGGTAGCGATCAACTTCAAGGCGAGGAGGAGCGCAGCTGAGACCCTCAGGGATGAGGTGCATCAGTTGGGGTGCGACTGTGAAGTTTTCCAGGAAGACGTATCCGACCGTCAGCAGGCCCGGAAACTCATCACCGTTGTGCAGGAATGTTTTCATCGGCTCGATATCCTGGTAAACAACGCAGGCATTACGCGCGATCATTCGATTGCCAAAATGAGCGACGAAGAATGGTTGGAGGTGATCAACACCAACCTCAACAGTGTCTTCTACTGCACAAATGCCGCTCTTCCGGCAATGATCGAGCAGAGGTACGGCAGAATCGTGAACATCGCTTCATTCGTAGGACAGGCGGGGAACTTCGGCCAGGCAAACTATGCCGCAAGCAAAGGCGGCATCATCGCCATGACCAAGGTCCTGGCGCTGGAACTGGCCAAGTACAATATCACGGCCAATGTCATAGCTCCGGGGTTTACCGAAACAGAGATGGTCGGCGCCATTCCTCCTGAGATCCTCGAGCAGATCAAAGCAAGAATCCCTCTGAAGAGGCTTGCCAGGCCGGAAGAGATCGCAAAGGCGGCAGCTTTCCTGATTTGCAATGGCGACTATATCACCGGGCAGCAGATCAATGTGAACGGCGGCATTTACATGTGATCGTATGTAAGGAGTAAGGCTCAGCGCGATCTTGCGCTGAGCCACTCCTGAATGTGAGGCCAGGTCGTCCGGTGAGCACTGCTTCCCGCCATGATGCCTATGTGCCCGCCCGGTATGTGATAGGTCTCCTTATCTGTACTGGAGACTCTCCCGAGAATCGCTTCCGATTGACAGGGCGGCGTAATGTGATCTCCAGTCGCAATCACTGTCAACAGGTTAGCGCGAATATTGCTCACGTCCACCAACTCATCCTTGATTCGCAATTGATTCTGCATCAATGCATTCTTGCGATATAGCTCAACGATGAGCTGTCGATAGGCGGCGCCGGCCATCGGGATATTGTCAGTGACCCATGTGTTCATCGCATGCCACGCTTCTACAGCTCGCGGATTATCGAGGTTGTCCCATAGCTTGTAGTAATTAGTGATGTAGTTATCGACCGGCTTTAGCGCTCTCGCGCCATAGTCGATCATCTCTCCCGGCATATTTCCGAAAGCCGCAAGTATCTTCTCGACATCGAAATATCGCTCGTCTGTCCAGCGCGCGAAGGTCACGTGATTGCGATCGGAGAAGTCGAGCGGCGCGGTCAGCAGCAGCAGATTCCTAAGCCCATCATCCGGCCTTATTGCGGCGTAGATCGTGGTCAGAATGGCGCCGATACACCATCCGAGCATGCTGAATTCCTGGCATCCCGATACTTCTTTTACCTTGCGAATCGCCCGGGGAAGGTATTCCATCGCATAGTCGTCCAGTTTCGTACCCATGTCTTCCAACCCAGGGCGGCCCCAATCCAGTAGATAAACATCGAAACCGCTGCGGATCATGAACTCCACAAAGCTATGACCCGGCCGCAGATCGAGAATGTAGGGCCGGTTCATAATGGCAAAGACCAGCAGCAGGGGTACCGGAAAACGATTCTCGGCGGGTACAACTGGAACATAGCGATAGAGCTTGGTCTTGTTGAGCGTCCATACCAGCTCTTTTGGAGTCTGAGCGATTGCAGCTTTTGTCGAGAGCACCTTCACGAAGGTTCGCAATCGCTTCTGAAAAGCGAGTGTCTCTTCCGTTACCGACACGGGCGTCTGCATACGGATCACTTCCTCTCATCGCTATCAATGGCCAGAGCGGCGCCACGCTTTCGATTGAGTAATGTTCAAACGCAGCCTAGGCTCGTTTGGCTGCCGCCTTCCGAGGCCTTGTCTGACGCTTGCCATTCCGCGGGGGCGCCGCTTTCGCCATCCCCTGAAGAACCCGGTCGATCTTTGCATCCAGATCGTCAAGGCGCATCTCGACGTTGGTGAACCGCTCAGCCAACGCCGCCACATCCTGCCTTGACGGCAGAGAGAGTTGCTGCAGCGTCTGGGCCATCGACCTTTCCAGAGCCTCGCGGAATGGGGCTGAGGCGCTCAGTGCATAATCCAGCATGGCTCCAGTTGCCTGAGCATAGCTCTCGGAGTTAACTGCCTCAACCATTGTCTTGGAGATTGACTCAAGATATGCGTCCCGCATACCCCTTATGGACTCAAATGGATCGAACGGCTTTGCCTGTTCACCAACTTGTTCTGGCATACGATTACCCCGCGGGCAGATATATACCCCTTTTTCGCCGTGGCGCGCTGTGACGGCCGACAACTAATTCAAAGCAGGTCGAGCCGGGAACACGCTTTGGCCGGTCGAAAAAGCGCGCCCTCGTCTTTAGTGAGTCACAATATTGAGCAGTTCCTTCTGAGCCTCAACGATCGTGTCGACTCCGCGCCTGAAGCTATCTGTCATTGCATCGGCCTGGGTTCCTGAGATTCCGAACTGGTTCCGGGTAGCATCCACCACCGCCTTCGTGTGTGCCGCGGTGTGTTCGAGTGCCTTCTTTTGCACGGCAAAGGAGCTCTCCATCGCCTGCTTCACCGCATGCGAGGCTGATTCGCCGGCCTTCTTTGCGGTGCCCGGCCTGTCCTTGAAAACATCCAGCCAGATTCGGTTCTGATCCACGATGAAGTCCACAGCGGCCTTCTGTACATCCGCGTAACGATTGAAGGCGCTGTAAGCCAGGTCAAACATTGGAATACGGGGGCTGCCTGGCAGCGTGGCTGCAGCCTTCTTCAGCAACTCGCCCATCTCCTTGTTGTGCTCCAATGCAAGGTCAATGAACTGCTTCTCGACCTCGGCAATGCGCTCTACGCCATGAAACAAGACCGCTGCGGTCTCGTTCCGGAAATCAGCTTTGTCCATCATTTCGTCCATTGCTGCTTCGCGATTTGGTTTCCCTGCGGGGCTCATTCTACCCTCCTGCATGCTGCAGGAAATGCTGCAATGCAGCATGCGACAAGAATCCTACTCTGTTCGATCGAAAAGTCAAGTGCATAATAGTGGAGAAGCTCTCCCATGCCAGCCAAAACCGTTCTGATCAAGAAATACGAGAATCGAAGGCTCTACGACGCCACCAATAGCAGATACATCAATCTGGAGGAAGTCGCCGGTCTTGTTAGAAGTGGATTCGATGTGCGCGTTGTTGATGCAGCTTCCGGAGAAGACATCACCCGCGTGATCCTGACCCAGATCGTTGCGGAGGGTGCGAAAACACCTGATTCCAGTTTTCCGCTAGATATCTTGCGTCAGATGGTGATCGCTTCAGGACGCGCCAGCCAGGAGAGCGCTCTCCGCTACATGAAAGCAATGCTGGATCTGTATCAGAGCACATACCGTGCGATCACGCCGGCCCTAAACCCGTTCGACTTTCTCCAGAACGCATCTGAATCGACCCCACCGGCCATGAACAATATCGACGAAATTGCAGTGCCCGCCCCAGCAGCTGCAAACAGCACCGGCTCTGGAGAGATAAGAGTCCTGAAAGACCGCCTGGCCGAGTTGGAGAAGCAGATTGCATCCTTATCTGCACGCCCAACTCGCCGGAAGCCCTCCCGCAAGAAGTCTCAAGCACGCTCCAGGAAATAGGTCCGTTCGCGATCCAGCACCAACGAGCAACCAGACAGGACCAACAAGATTCAAGATAACGAGATGTGTACGATCATCCTCGACTGAGCAGCCGCGTAGTAGGCCGCTTGGTGAGTTGAAACGCTGATCACATTTGTGAGGTCTTTCGCCGCGATGTTCGCGGTTCAATGTGCCTTTCTGAGCACAGCAAGGGCGGACAAATCACCGATGCATCGCGGACTCTTCCAAACTTTCAAGGGAGCGTCCCTTCGTCTCTTGCAATGTAAGGGACACAAACACCGCCCCAGCAAAACAGATACCTGAATAAATAAGAAAGGCACCTGAAGTACCAAGCGATCGGTTGATTAGAGGGAACGTATAGGTGAGCACGAACGACGCGACCCATAAGATCGCGACGGAAATCGAGACTGCCGATGCGCGCATACGATTAGGAAAGATTTCAGTGATGAGAACCCACGTAACAGGCGCAAGGGACATTGCATAACACGCAATAGCGCACAACGTGAGGACGAGAACCCAACTGCCTTGCGCATGTAAGCGATACGCAACGCTGGCGGCAAGATGAGACGAACCAATGAGAATGCAGCCGAAGATCATGAGTCTTTTCCTGCCAGAACGATCAACCAGCAACATGCCGATGATGGTGAAGATGAGATTGATGGCGCCTGTGATGACAATGTTGAAGAGGATTTCGCTCACGCCATAGCCCGCACCTCGGTAGACCTCCTGTGCGTAGTTAAAGAGGATATTGATCCCGCTCCACTGTTGCAGAACAGCTAGGGCAGCGCCGACGGCAAGCAACTTACGACCGAACGGAGAAAACAGCTCTCTCCGGTCCTCGCGCTCGCGGGGGGTTGCCAGTGAGTTCTGAATTATCGGCAACTCCGATTGCGCGTAGCTTTCGCCGCCGATTCGCCGCAATACATCGAACGCAGTTGTCAAATTTTTCCGGGCGATAAGCCAGCGTGGACTCTCGGGGATGAATGGCGCGGAGCAGAGGAACAGAACAGCGGGGACGGCTACGGCTGTAAACATCCAGCGCCAGCCATACTGTGCGTTCCAGGATGTTGCGAGCACGATTTGGAGAGGATCAGCTGGAACCTTTTCGGCGATGCGCCAATTGACAATCTGCGCCGCGAGAATCCCAACCACGATTGCGAGTTGATTGAGACTGACCAGACGCCCTCGCCATTGAGCCGGACTTATTTCGGCAATGTACATCGGCGAGACGTTCGACGCCAGCCCGATGGCCACTCCTCCCATGATCCGCCAGGTAATGAATGCATTGAAGCTGTGCGCCCATCCCGTGAAGATAGATGAGAGGGCGAACAAGAACGCGGAGATGACGAGGAGTCTCTTTCGGCCATATTTGTCGGCCGCCGAACCGGCAAGAAGCGATCCGGCGAAGCAGCCAAGCAGGGCGCAACTGTTTGCCCAGCCGATCAACTCTTCTGAGGTGAGATGAAAGTACACCTCATAAAAGGGTTTTGCGCCTCCGATGACGACCCAGTCGTACCCGAATAGCAGGCCGCCCATCGCGGCGATAAACGCGATGGTCCAGATGTAGCCAAGGTGAAGATCGGGGGATGCGGAGGAGTGTGGCGGTGATGAAGACGGCGGTATATGCATGCTTAACGCACCCGCTTACTGGCGGACTTGCCAAGCTGCTCGAGAAGATCCCACGCTCCCGCATGGCTGCTATCGAGTTTCAGTACTTCTTCAAGAAGGCTGTGCGCCTCTTCCGCACGACTCAATCCGGCCACAGCCTCGGCGCGGAGAAAGAGAGACTCAATTCGAGTGCGCCGGACCAGATCTTCGTGGAACAACAGCATCGCGGGCAGGGATGTGGCGAAGTAATCAATCTTGGGCGGAGTCTTCTCAAGTTCGATCGAGTAATCGTAAATGCGAGTGAAAAGATTCACAGCATCGTCATGCCTCCCTAGGCGCCGAAGTGCAAGGCCTTTCCAGAATGTCATGTCCGATATATCCCGCACGGACATTTGCTGAAAATCGCCCTTTCCTTGACTCGCACAGAGCCACCAAGCACGGGCATTTTCGGTATCGCCGCTGCGGCGGAATGACTCACCAATCCAGTAATAAATGTCGCTCTGGTTTGTGAGCAGATGCTTTGCCTCACTCAGATTTTGTGGTGGCTGAAGTGCGGCGAAGAATTGAGAGCGCGCTTCAACCGGGTCACCGAAATCAAGGGCACGACGCCCAAGTAGCAGGCGCGCACGTACATACTGCCCAAGTACCATGCCCTCGCCGCCTTCCCAGGGCTGGAAACGCCGGCCGAGCAGAAGATGTAGAGCCTCGCCCGGTCTATCAACATGGTTCAGAAGAGTCGCGACTTCCACGGACAAGTCATCTCGTGCTTCGACGAGCGTTGGATATTGCAGCAACTCGTTCAGCCGCTCCTGCGGAGGCCGTCCCGTTCTCTTCCACAGCTGATCGCGCTCATAGAGCACGCGCGCGTCTTGCCTGTTCGCAGCGAATGCAGCTTCAAAGCTACTCACGGCGCGGTCAGGATCCTGACGCACGTTGAAGTAAGCGATTCCCAGATTACGATGAACGGTCGCAAACGAGGGGTTCCGCTTTGCGGCGTTCTCCCAGTGCAGGATAGCCTCCTCGTAACGCCGCTTGTCATAGAGCAGATTCCCCAGCAAATACGACGGCAGCCACATCGCGGGCGTTTTTGCGAGCGCCCATTCGAGAATGACCATCTCTTCCAGCCGGCTGGGAAAGCAATAATCCACACAAGAGCTCGTCGCACGATCGAGAGTCTGCGAAGCGGTTGAGTCTTGGAGCTTCTCTTCGACGTGGGCAAGAGCCAACAGGATCATGGGCACCGATCCGTCCCGCGCGCTCACATCCGCGGCCTTGAGCACATTGCGCGCCTCTTGGTACAGTCCAGCTCGCATCAGGTCGAACGCAAGATCGAGGCATTCCTGGCCGGTGGCCGGGGCGATGCCCTTTTGCCAGCGTGCGCCAATGTCGAGTGGATCAACCGTCAGAAGTTCTTCGAGAGCCCGATCCGCGGCCGTAATGTCGCGCAATCTACGCAAGACGATGCTGAGAAGGTTACGGGCGTTCAGGTTGTCCGCATCCGCCCTCAAGCTTCGTTGCAAATGGTCTACGGCCCTATGCCAGTCTTGCCTGGTGGCATCAAATTCAGCAAGCGCAAGAAATGCAGGCGCCCGCCAGGCGGCATTCCACGTGGCTTTATAGAACGAGTCGTACGCATCTTTGCTCTTGTCCTGGTACCGATACGCGAGCCCCAGGCTGTAGTACGCCTCGCCATCCCGCGGATTTGGATTGAGTGCGGTCAGGCGGGCGATTGCGGCCTGAAAGTTTTTCGCTGCCGTTTCGAACTCACCGCGGCGAAGATGCCAAAGGCCCAGAGCGTTGCGAATGCGTGATTCGTCGGGATCGCGGCGCAGCCCCTCATTCCAGTATTCCTCCGGCATCCGGGTGGCATGACGATATTGCTCAAGATGCAAACCTGTCAGGTACAACTCCTCGACAGTTTCTATCTCTTTGGGGGGCTTTGGCTCCTTCGCCACCTGCGGTGCACTCGCAGACTCGACGCGCGCAGCATCGTAGTCAATTACGATTCCCTCGCCGTCATACACCAGAACGGCTATCGCAGCTGGATCGCTGGCGGCTGGAATGGGGAATTCAATCAGAGCCGGACTTGCAACGTCGAGGCTTCTATTCCATCGCGCAGTTTCTACACCGCCGATCCTAAGAACGATCGTTGCGTTATCGATAAGAGCCGTAACGCACAGGCCGATCCGCAGCACATCGCTCCCCGTGCTGACACTCAGTGCCGCATCTGTATTGGCTGCCACGGGAATACCTATTGCGTGAATCGGGTACCAATTCTGAGTGAACGTCTTGGTCTCCCACGGAGCCAGATACGAGAAGTCCGGCTGATTGTCGGTGTAGACGCCGGCCATCAATTCGATATAGGGCCCGTCGTGGTCGGTCAAGTTTCTATCCCACGCGTAGCCGAACTCATGATTGCCCCATGTCCATTGCTTCTTCCCTGGAGAGATCTGATGATTTGCCACGTGAACCATGCCTGCGCCGGCTTTGTGATCGTAACCTCCAAAGAAATCTTGCTCAGTGCAAGTCACCATGTAGCTGGTTGGAACGGGAATATTGGCATACCAACTGAGGTCGTTCGGCGGATAGCTGCCGTCGGGCACAAATTGGCTCGGCGCCTCATCCGCGGGCACGCCGCTCAACGCGCGCTCGCCATAATCCACTCCGTAATATCGCCCATCGCTCAATGGGAAGGAAGTGACGGCGCGTTTTGCATGGTCCGCGACGGACCTGACATCTGTGGGGAAGAAAGACTGATAGCTCTCGTGTACTCGGGAGGCTGCGTTGGCCCACCAGAGAAACGTCTGTGTAAACGGCGTGCGATTGTAGAGTCGGACCTTCAGTTCAACTACAGCTCGCCCAGGGCGCAGGCAGACGCCATGCATTCCCTTCATCCGCTGCATGGGATCATGATCGCTGCACCAGATGGTAACGGAACCATCTTCCGCTCTCTCCATCTCCGTAGTAACCGGCATGAACGTCGCGGGTCTGTGGTGTTGCGGCCAGTTGAATTCGACACCTCCCGAGATCCACGGCCCCGCCAGACCGACGAGCGCCGGCTTGATGACGTTCTGGCGGTAGAAGAAATCGTAGCCGGTCGTCTTGTCGTAGCCAACGTGGATGCGCCCTCCGATCTCAGGCAGAATCATGAGCCGGAGGTATTCGTTCTCGATATGAAGCGCTTTCCATTTCCTCGGTGCTGGATCCGTCGCGATGCGGTCAATGAAAGGGAGGGGGTACACCCTTCCGCTGCTGCCCTGGTACACGCGCCTTTCCAGGAACATCGGATTCCGCTCCGGTGAACCAGGTGCATAGGTAAGGATCTCGACATCCTGTTCCCATGCTTTTACTACTTCCCGCTCTGCTTGGGGAGCATCAGGCAGCAGGAGGTATTGGACGGAGTATGGAGTTCCCTCTGCGGATTCCGGCAACATTCAAGCTCCAGAGTTTATCGTTGACGTACACAAAGTTATCCGCTGCGAGGTGCATGTGCAAACCCGGCGTAAATTCCTGCAAACTATACCGACAAGCGGACTCGCCTTTCTCAGCACGGAAGCAGTTGAGTCGGAGGTTGCATCAACACAAGATAAGCGCGCATCCTGCAGCATTCCACTCCGCGATGGCTGGGAATTTCGCCTTGACCCCACCGGCGCGACCGAGCCTTCCACTGCACAGGATCGTGCAGATGACTGGGAATCGGTGCATGTGCCACACACATGGCAGTCTCTCGGCAGGTCACCGGACTATCTCGGAATTGCCTGGTATCGCATTCGTTTTGAAGCACGGGAGGACTGGAAATCGCGGTACGTGCGCATTGAGTTTGAAGCTGTCAATCATACGGCCACAGTGTTTCTGAACGGGCAGGTGGCTGGCGAACACCTCGGCAAGGGCTATACAGCGTTCACTCTGAATCTTTCGGCCCACCTGAGCTTTGGAACGGTGAATACATTGCTGGTGCGGGTCGATAACCGTCCTAGCGACCGTATGCTTCCGCGCAACAAGAGCTATGACTGGACCAACGATGGCGGAATCATCCGGCCCGTCAATCTTTTCGTCACAACGCCGACCTTCATCGAGAGTGTAGAGATCGACGCGGTTCCCGATCTAGCCGAGGGTTCGGCGAAAATCCGCGTTCGGGCGATCGTCGTCAACACCGCCGCTCAAACGCAAAAGGTAAACGTGCTCGCGACAATTCGTCGCGATGGCAGTTCAGACGAAGTGCTGCGCATCGGTCCTGTGGCAGTCACAATCCAACCAGATCGCGAGCAACTTATCGATCTGGGCACAGCGACGCTGCAGAATGCGGCCCTATGGCACTTTGATACTCCGCATCTATACAAGGCATTCGTCGAACTGAAAAGCCCATCTGGAGTTCACGAGATCATCGAGCAATTCGGTATTCGCAGTTTCGAGGTTCGGGGATCGGCTTTCTACCTGAACGGGGAGAAGGTCTCGCTTATAGGTGTCGAACGAATGGCGGGCAGTCATCCTGAACTGGGGTTTGCTGAAAGTACGGAATGGATCGATAGCAATCACAGCGACATGAAGGATCTGAACTGCGTCTTCACGCGCGTTCACTGGGCGCAGGATCGCCGTGTTCTCGATTTCTGCGACAGGCATGGAATCCTGATGCAGGAGGAAGTGCCCGCGTGGGGTCCAGAGACTTTCTCAAACACCTCAGATGAGGTCCAACACGCGCTGGAGCAGAACGGGCTCGAGCAGCTGCGCGAGATGATCCATCGCGATCGCAACCATCCATGTATTGTTGCGTGGGGCCTTTGCAACGAGGTGGATGGTAAGAACCCGATGTCGCGGCAGTTCGCACTCGCTATCAGTGCCGAGGCGCGCCGCCTCGATCCCTCGCGGCTTCAAACTTACGCGTCACACACGCTGGGGAGTGATCCCGGCACCGACATGGCAGGTGAATTCGACTTCATCTCGACCAATGAGTACTACGGCAGCTGGACACCGGGCGGTCCCGCTGATGTTGAAGCGCATCTCGATCGCATTCGCAAAGCATTTCCTGACAAACCAATTGTTGTCTCGGAGTACGGCTGGTGTGAATGTCAGCCAAAGATCATGCCGGGAGACGAGAAGCGCGTCGACATCATCAACTCACATACGCAAGTCTTCAGGAAATTCCCGGAAGTCGCAGGCGCCATTTATTTCGATTACAACGATTACCGAACCCTCGTCGGTGATAAAGGCCTGGGAGCCCTGCGACAGCGAGTGCACGGGGTCGTGGATCTCTATGGTGCAGAGAAAGCCTCGTTCGAGGCCCTGCGTTCGCAGGCGAGCCCCATCGAGAAGGCAGTTCTGCGCAAATCGGGAGAAGGCCGATTCCACTTCGATTTCCGAACAAGACAACAGCTGCCAGGTTACGCATTACGCGGTTATTGCCTGCGATGGCTGGCCTACGGGTATGATGACCTTCCAATGGACGGAGGCAAGACCACGCTCTCCACTCTACTGCCTGGGTCATCGCACACCTATGAAATCAAGACATCGATAACCTCAATCAGGAGAATCGTCGTGGACCTGATCCGGCCTAGCGGCTTCTCGGCGATCACGGCGCAATACTTTGGAGAGGCAGCGCATTCGTAGTTTCAGGACTGTTCACATTTAGTCACACCGGAGATCGAATCATCCCATGAGATTGCGCAGTTTACAGATTGCGGTTCTTGGTCTCTTCTTGTTGTTCGCTTTTGATTTGAGGGGACGCGCATTTGATGCCCCTGTGAATTCGATCACCATCGATGCGCGCACGGCGTCTCAGGTTCCGAAGCCATCTTCATACCACGGGGGAAGCCTCTCATCACCGTCCGGTCACACGATTGGGATCAACTCGATGTACCTGACGATGGACGGGCGTCCCTGGCTTCCAGTGATGGGTGAGTTTCACTACTCGCGTGTTCCAGAGTCCGAATGGGAAGAAGAACTCCTCAAGATGAAGTCCGCAGGGGTGCAGATTGTATCCACATACGTCATTTGGATTCATCACGAAGAAATTGAAGGCGAATTCGACTGGTCGGGACGAAAGGATCTGAAACGTTTCGTCGAGTTGTGCCGGAAGCACGATCTGTATGTCTTCGCGAGAATTGGGCCTTGGACACATGGAGAAGTCAGGAACGGCGGATTTCCCGATTGGCTGCTGAAAAGAAGCCCTACCCGCCGGAACGACCCCAACTATATGGCGTCTGTGTCCACCTTCTATGCACAGGTAGGTGCCCAGTTGAAAGGGCTGCTCTGGAAAGATGGCGGCCCGGTTATCGGAATTCAATTGGAAAACGAATATGCGGCACAAGGCCCCCTGCAAGGCGAGGAACATATCATCGCTCTCAAAAGACTGGCGGTTCAGAGCGGGCTCGATGTTCCTTTGTACACCGTGACAGGATGGGATAACGCGGTTGTGCCAAAAGGTGAGGTGTTGCCCGTTTTCGGTGGGTACCCCGACGCGCCATGGGATTCATCGTCCACAGATCTCGCTCCCAATGAGGTCTACATGTTCAGGTTTGACAGCCGGGTCGCGGGCAACATGGGAATGATAGGCGGACCTCACCAATCCAAATCCGAGCAGTGGGACACGCCCTTTCTTACCGCCGAGTTGGGCGGCGGAGTTCAGGACACATATCATCGCAGACCGATCATAGAGCCCGACGACGTGGCAGCGATGGTGCCGGTAATGCTCGGCTCAGGCGCCAATTTGTACGGCTACTACATGTTCCAGGGTGGTCAAAACCCCGACGGGCGTTTGACCTCTCTCCAGGAATCGCAGTCGACCGGCTACCCGACAGACGTTCCTGTGAAGTCGTACGATTTCCAAGCTCCCCTGAGCGCATTTGGACAAGAGCGCTCCTCATTTCGAAAACTGAAGGTCTTCCATTATTTCCTGAACGACTTTGGAAGCGAGTTGGCCCGGATGTCGGTCCATGCGCCCGCCAGCATTCCGCGGAGTCCAGGCGATTTCAGTGTCGTTCGCGCTTCCGTTCGCAGCGATGGTCAGCATGGCTTTTTGTTCGTGAACAACTACGTTCGAGGAGCGACGACTCCCGTCCGAGCCAATACGCAGTTTCAGATTCTGCTGCCGGAGTCAGAACTGCAAGTGCCCGAGAAGCCGATTGACATCCCATCGGGCGCATACTTCATCTGGCCGATCAATCTGGAAGTCGGCGATTCGACTTTGAAGTATGCCACTGCACAGTTGTTCACACGTATCACGACACGCGATGTGGATGCCTATTTTTTTGAAGAGATCCCGGGCATCCCGGGCGAATTCGTCATGAAGAACGATCCCGGCTTGGCGGTACATGCGGACGGTGCACTTGTGCAAAGGCGGGGTGAAGACATTTCGATTTCCCGGATTCCGACCGGGCTCGTTCATCCAATACGGATTCGGAAAGGGAAGGGTCCCGAGGTCCAGCTGATTCTGCTATCAGAACGAGATGCCGAAAACGCTTGGAAAACCAGCATCGATGGTTCAATGCACCTGCTTGAAACCGGACAAGACTTCTTCACGGATAAAGATTCGTTTGTGCTCCAGTCTGAAGGGACCGCGCGTTGCGACTTCAGCCTCTATCCAGTCTTCCATGGAGATTTGAAGCTTGCCGGTGGCAATCTGGACTCCTTGAGAGTTGATGAGACGATGTATTACACGGGCTTCGTCTCCGAGGCCCATCTGAAAATGAAAATCGAGAAACTCAGAGCCGCGGGCGAAGTGCCACCAGTGAAACTCGGATCGCCGCTCTCGTGGCGCTTAAAAGGGGTCGCAATGGCTCCCGACGATTCCGATTTCAGATTGGCCGCGAAATGGGCGATATCCGCTCCGGCGAATCTTCAGAGCAGCACAATCAGCAACATCTTTCTCAAGATTGATTACGCAGGCGACGTGGCTCGACTCTCGGCAGGTGGGAATCTGCTCGACGATAATTTCAATAACGGCATGCCGTGGACGATTGGACTGCAAGGCTTCATCTCAAAAACAGGCGGTGGACCGCTTGAGCTTAGCATTCTCCCTTTGAGAAAGGACGCTCCTATCTTTTTCGAGAAGGGGCGTCGGGCCAGCTTTGACGAAAGAGGCCAAATCGTGGATTTGAAGGGAGCGACTCTGATACCCCAATACAGGTTCCAGATGGAGATGCAAGCGAAGTGACACGCAGCGCCTGTTCTCAGAGCCAGTCGATCACAGCGATCCACCCTCCATCAGTCGTGCGTCCAGCAAATCGTGTCCGGGTGTTTTGAGCTAACGACCAACCCCCAGATCCAGGAGTGCCATTCCTCGCATTTCGCTGCGATAATCACAATCGTCCAGGGTAATTTACGGGGCGCCATAGGGAGGCGGACCTCTTCGATGAGTTAGGCGAGAACGCCACCTGGATGCCGAAGGAAGATTTCCGGATCATAAATGGACGCAAATATCGCTGCCTCTTTGCGAATTCGCGACCAGGTCGCATCGGCTTCGATCATGCTTTCCATGACGCCGAGGTACTTCCCGGATTCGATGTTCCCGTATTTGAAAAAGCAATCGGAGATGATGACAGTGCCTTTGACAGTATCAATCGCAACGGCAATTGAGGAACGATGATGAACGCCTGCCCAGAAGACACGAAGTCCCGGTAATATCTCTTCTTCATCGGCAAGGAGTCGCAGTTTTTCCCATCCATCATTCTGCAGGTACTGGTTGACGTCGGGAGGAACGCGGAGATGACGCGGAACATGAAGGTGGTAGAAAGGCGCCTGAAAATCTCCTATCCAGCCGCGGCGTGAGATGCCGATAGTTGCGTTCCGAAACATCGGGATATTCGCTGTGGCATAAGCCTGAAGCGGCGTAACCAGCACAAGTGAAATGTCCTCTGGAGCGAGACCCTGCGAGCGGAGGATGTTCTGCGGAAGTTGGGCTTCAGTCCGGACGATCTGAGCTTCTGGATAGCCGAAGAAGTTCAACCACGCCTGGTTGATGATCGTCAGATCCTGGGGCGGGCCGGTATTGATGAGAATGTTGCGATCGCCAGCGCGAACCAAATAGATGAGAAGATTCATCTCCTCGCGCCGGTTCCATGCTTCCATCCAGTAGACCTCAGGACCTGGGACCCAGAAAGTCCCGGCATTGAATGCCTGCACGGAAAAATTCATTTCGCTCCACCATTCTGTTCGATATGAGCTCGGAATCTGTTGATGCCGTCCAGGAACACACCTATATCGCTGCCCAGGCTGATCATTCTGAATCCTTGCGCGATCCAATGAGCGGCCGACTCTTGATTT
This sequence comes from Occallatibacter sp., assembly GCA_035496515.1. Lineage (GTDB taxonomy): Bacteria > Acidobacteriota > Terriglobia > Terriglobales > Acidobacteriaceae > Telmatobacter. The sequence continues at coordinate 36,023 of DATJEO010000212.1, read as the reverse complement.
GGCGGAAGAAATCCAGGTGCCACACCGTATTTCCGGCAGATTCGCACGAGATCATTCATTGCGTCGATAAGTTTAGGATGATCGAATTGCGCAGGAAATCCCATTGAGACCGTCAAGTCGTAGTGGCCAATCCAGGCCACGTCGACCCCGGGAACCGAGATGATCTCTTCGAGATTCTCGAATGCCCTCGCCGTCTCCACCTGAATGATCACTACGGTGTCCTGGTTTGCTTTTGCAAAGAATTCTTTGCCTGCCGGCCGATAGAGGTCGTGGGCAATGCCCAAGGCAACCCCTCGTTTGCCTTCAGGGGCGTATTTGAGCTGCCGAACGATTTCTTCAGTTTGTTGTCTGGTCTCGACACGAGGAATCATGACTCCCTTTGCGCCAATGTCGAGAACGCGAGAGAGAGGTGCAAAGTTCAGGTCTGGAACACGAGCCATCGGTACGATGCTGCTGCCGCGGCAAGATGCAATCAACATCTCGAGCATGCCAATATCGCAACGTCCATGCTCCATGTCAAAGATTACGAAGTCGAGACCGCACGCATCCAGCAACGGGCCGATCCCGGGCGTAAAGAACTCAAGAAGAAGCTGTCCAACCAGCAACTCTCCATCGCGAACGCGCTGCCGGAAGCTTTTCACCTAACCTCCTGCGCTGTCGCAATGACTCTTCGACGCTCGAGCTTCTCAAGGAATTTTGGATTGTCGAGCACCTTCACATTTACGACATGCGTCGGTACCTCACCGCGATAGGCAGCAAGTGCGCCCACACAGTCCATTCGGCCCATATCCCTGAAAAGTTCTTCCGTCCAGGCGATGGAGTGCGAAGTAAGGATCACATTCTCCATTGAGACCAATGGCGATTCGGCGCTCAGCGGCTCCCTCTCGAACACGTCCAGCGCGGCCCCTGCGATCTTTCGCTGTTGCAGCGCATCGATCAGCGCAGCTTCGTTCACAATCGGTCCGCGTGCTGTATTGATGAGCACCGCATCGGGCTTCATTCTCGAAAATTGCTCGGGCCCAATAAGTCCTCGCGTCTCTGGCGTGAGTGGACAATTCACGAGAACGTAGTCTGAGCGCATTAGCAATTCATCGAGCCCGACAAGCTTTACACCAAGCTCCGCGGCCCGAGACTCTGATGCATATGGATCAAAGGCGAGAAAGTTGCGCACGTCCAACACTCGCATCAACCGAATCGCTTCACAAGCAATATTGCCCAGACCGATCGTACCGACCACGCGATCGCGCGGCTCTCGGCCCAGGGGCTGCGTACTCTCTGCCCATCGACCCTGGCGAACGAGTCTGTCTTTGTCCATGAGGCGATGTGAGAGTGCCAGAATCAGCAGAAGTATGGATTCAGCGACGGGGCGAACCACGGCTGTCGGAGTGATGTATACCGCGATCCCACGTTCTGTGCAGGCGTTGAGGTCCACGTTGTCATAGCCGACGCCGCATCGGCCGATTGCACATAGCCGATCGATGCCTGCAAGAGATTGCGCTGTAACTCGGGGCTTCAGCGAAATCAGAACATCGCAGTTGGCAAGTTGCGCGGGCGAATATTCTGGGAGGTACTCACTGAGAAAGCCGTAGGCGAGTGAGGGAGTCTGATCGAAAAGTGAGAGACCAATATCAGGAAACGCAAGGAAACCATCCGCGCGGCAAAAGTCAGCCGATAGACTCACCCGGAAGGGTTCTGACGGTCTTGTGTTTTTCGCTTCGTCCGGATGAGTCATGCCTTCCTTTCAAGGACGACAACCCAGTCTTGGAAGATGGGCACCTCGGCAATCTTCCACGATCCGTCAGCCCCTGGGGTGACCGCTCCAATGTTTGTTTCTGCTCCGTCGACGGGGTTGAAAAAGAAAGCCCGGTACCTTCCAGCTTTGAGATTGCGGAAGGTCGAGCCTGTGTACGATGCGGGGATAAACGCGATGATTACCTCGCCCGGAATTTCCGCAGAGAATGGCTTCCAGTAGTCCTCCTTGCTCCATCGGGGATCAATCAAATCCGGTTTTGGCTCCAGCTTCCACCACGAATATCGCGTGAGCAGCGACTTCGCCAGGCCAAGTTGGCCCGATCCTGGAAGCGCGGCAGCGATATCCCATGCCGGACCGCCCCAGGAGTGGCCATGAGGAGAAAGCCCATATGGCTTCTCGCGGGTATTCACCTGCCAGATTCCATTCGCGCCATAAGTGTGACCACCACTGCCGCTCAGTAGGGACGACCAGAACATGAATCGCTGCACTTCCTGCCGGCTCGCCTCCTGTATTCCTTCGTAGCAGACCTCGCCGATGAGCACCGGCATTTGCGGTGTGGCGGCAAGGGAGCGGTTTACCGTTTCGATCGTGTTGGGCACACTTTGCCTATCACTGTGCCCCGTTTGAAGCATGTCGAAATCCAGGACAGATGGATCATCGACGCATTCGCGGGCACTACTGGATGGATGAATGGTGATGGGATGCTTGTGCGGGTCAATCGACCGAACATAGCGGGCCAGCTCGGTGAGACCGTGCTTCTGTGCTGCAGCGTCTGCTTCAGGAGTTTTTGAGAGATAGTAGGGCATCGTGCCTTCGCCTGCCAGACACCAGACCACAGGGTAGGCGCTCCAGCGAGCAACAAGATAGCGCCAGTGTTTCTTTACTTTCTCCATTCCCATTCGCGGGATGAAGTATCCCCAGAAGCCGACGATGCACGCTGCAAGGCCGTGATCTGCGAGGTACCGGATGCGGACATCGGCCATGTCGAAATACGCGGGATTGATTTTGGCAAAATCGCGATCCCAGGGATAGCCCGCCTCATTTGCGCCGCGCTCGTCAAAAGGCTCCATGTCGGGATAGAGACCCGCAACAATCTGTACGATGGTGAAGCCTTTGTGTACTCGATCTGCTGTCAGCGATTCGAAGCCATCGGGCCACGAGAGGCGTTTGCACAGGCCCATCCACCATGTATCGCCGAGCCAGAAGAATGGCGTTCCGTCCGCATGCTGAAAGTGACGCTTCTCCGGTGCGATCTTCAAAGGGCCATGCTTGTAGTGAGGATTCGAACCTGCATAGGCCTGAACATTGAGGGTCAGAGACTGACCGTGAAGATTGCGATTGCTCGTATCGCTGCAAACCGACCGGACCGTGTAGCGACCTGCTGCGATTGGCGCATAACGGACGCACCAGGTCGACTCACCAGCCCAGAATCCCGGGACTCGTTCTTCGGCTCCTGAAGGGGTAGTGATAAGCGCGTCCATTTCGACCTGGTTGAACGGGTCGGAATATTGCTTATCGCTCTTGTAGCACCATTCGCTGGCCATACCGGCGGTGGCGGGTATCGCTTCGGCGAATCCATACCGACCAGCGGAGGCCACAGCTCCAGTTACCGCAATCGACTTGATGAAGTCGCGCCTCGAAATTCCGTCAGACACTATCCCGCCAGGCAACGAGGACCTCCCGCGCTAGTTCAGTAACGGAAAACTAGAGCAGTCATTTGGCTCTGTCAAGCTTTTGGCGCGTTGCGTCCTGGCGGGACTAACCGCAGATGATCGCAGGGAATCTGCTTGACAGTCCAACTTGGCCAAAATTAAGTTGACCACGCACAGGCAGGTCGATCCAGGCATTCAAATGCGATCCCTGGCGCATCCAGCTAATGAGGGAGGGCTGATGAAGGCCTTCGATAATTTCATCAATGGCAAATTTGTTCGCTCAAGTGGCGAGAAGCGAATCGAAGTCATCAACCCCGCAACCGGATTGCCAATCTGTACAGTCCCGGACAGTACGGAACAGGATGTTAGCGACGCCGTTGCGGCTGCGGCTGAAGCGCAACATTCATGGGGAGCGCTTCCTGCGGCAAAGCGGGCCGCGCATCTCAAAGCTTTGGCAGCGAAGATTCGGCAACATGTCGAACCGCTCGCGAGAGTGATCACTGAAGAGCAGGGAAAAACGCTGGGACTCGCACGCGTCGAAGTAGAATTCACCGCGGACTATTTGGATTACATGGCCGAATGGGGTCGCCGCATAGAAGGCGAAATCATTGAGAGTGATCGAGAGGGAGAGACGATCTTTTTGTTTCGTCGGCCAATCGGAGTGATCGGCGGGATCCTTCCTTGGAATTTCCCATTCTTTCTGATCGCGCGTAAGGCCGGTCCGGCGCTGATTACAGGCAACACCATCGTCATCAAGCCCAGCGAAGAGACGCCTCATAACGCGGCAAAGTTCTGCGAATTGCTCGCCGAGATGAATTTTCCCGCTGGGCTTATCAACGTCGTGCATGGTCGAGGGCCTGTCGCGGGACAAGCGCTAGCTTCTTCGCCAAACGTCGGAATGGTCAGCTTTACCGGCAGCGTGAATACTGGATCAGCGGTGATGGTTGCGGCCGCAAAGAACATCACCAAGGTCAATCTTGAATTGGGTGGGAAGGCACCGGCAATCGTGATGGCCGATGCCGACATCGATCTGTCCGTCAAGGTAATCAAAGCGTCTCGCGTGATAAACAGCGGGCAGGTTTGTAACTGTGCGGAGCGCGTGTACGTGCATCGTTCGGTTGCGCAGGAGTTTGTTGATAAGTTAACCAGTGCGATGCAGGCCACCCACTTTGGTGATCCGATTGAAGATGAGACCGTGGAATACGGCCCCTTGATCAACGAAGGCGGATTCAAAAAAGTGGAGCGTCTCGTTGGCAGTGCGGTGGCGGCAGGCGCCGAGGTGCGTACAGGGGGCAAGCGCGCAGACCGAGCCGCTGGATTCTACTACGAGCCCACAGTTCTCTCAGCTTGTACCCAGGCGATGGATGTGATCCGTCAGGAGATCTTTGGCCCGGTGATTCCGGTTGTTGAGTTTGGTGATCTTGACGAGGCAATTGCATATGCGAATGACTGCGAGTACGGATTGACTTCTTCCATCTACACCAAGGATCTGAACACAGCTCTGCGCGCCTGCCAGGAGATCCGATTTGGCGAAACTTACATCAACCGGGAAAACTTTGAAGCCATGCAGGGATTTCATGCTGGATGGCGCAAGAGCGGAATCGGTGGCGCAGACGGCAAACACGGCTTGTATGAATTCACGCAGAGCCACGTCGTCTATATGCAAAGGTATTGAAGGTCCGGAGAAACTTTCCATTTGAAACTTGCTGGGAAAGTCGCAATCGTCACCGGCGCGGCAAGCGGGATCGGTCGCGCTAGCGCCATTGCTTTCGGACGCGAGGGAGCGAAAGTTGTGGTTGCGGATCTGTCGAAGAGTGGGGCCGAAGACACGGCTCGATGCATCTGCTCCGACGGATCCGAGGCATTTTCCATGGAGGTCGAAGTATCAAGCGAAGCGGATGTTCGCCGGATGGTGGAGGACACGGCAGCACGCTGGGGGCGCATTGACATTCTCTTCAACAACGCAGGCGTTCTGCTGGTAAAGCCTGTCGAGCAAATGACTGAGGCAGAGTGGGACCGTGTGATGGCAGTCAATGTGAAGGGATCGTTCCTCGCCATCAAGCATGTCGTGCCGCACATGCGACGGGGCAGAGGGGGTGCGATTCTCAATACCGGTTCGATAGCGAGTCTTGCCGGTCAGGTCGGGACGCCAGCGTATTCTGCCTCAAAAGGCGCAATTGCATTGCTTACCAAGTCGCTTGCTCTTGACTTGGGGAGAGACCGGATTCGCGTGAACTGCATCTGCCCTGGGATTACCGACACTCCCATGCTTCGCGAGCACCTAGGACATGGGGCCGAAGGCGAAGCTCGCATCAAGGCGCGGCTATCTCGAGTCCCTCTGGGAGTAATTCTGAGACCGGAAGATGTGGCCAGGGCCGCGCTCTATCTGGTTTCAGACGATTCGGCCGGAATCACTGGGGTGCTTCACGTAGTCGACGCAGGCTTGATGGCGGCCGCGGAATTTGATGAGCCGTTGAAGTGAGTTCCACTTGGTTCAAGTTGGTTGTGGGCAGAGGCATGCAACAAGAGAGGTGATGGTTGGGCGGCAATCCGCTGTTGGGCGTTTTCTTGCATTGGCTGGGAGGCCTGGCCTCTGCCAGCTTCTATGTGCCATTTCGACGCATCCTCGGGTGGTCGTGGGAAACATATTGGCTCGCCGGCGGCGTGATGAGCTGGATCATCGTGCCATGGGTGCTGGCGTTATCTCTGACTCACGATCTCTTTCACGTCCTCGGAATGGCGCCGACATCGGCAATCCTCTGGACATACTTCTTTGGCGTTCTTTGGGGACTCGGCGGATTGACGTTTGGCTTGACGATGCGGTATCTCGGCCTCTCACTGGGCATGTCTGTCGCACTCGGCTACACGGCGGTCTTCGGGACTCTGGTCCCGCCCATCTTCCATGGGCAATTCATGCAGCTCCTGGGGCAGCGATCGGGGATCATCATTCTCGTTGGTGTAGGCATTTGCATTGGCGGAATTGTGCTCGCGGGGGCGGCCGGAATCTCAAAGGAGAAAGAGCTTTCCCAGGAGGAGAAGCTCGCGAGCATCCAGGAATTCAGCTTGAAGCGCGGCCTTGGAGTTGCGACGTTTTGCGGAGTCATGAGCTCCTGCTTCGCATTTGGACTCGATGCCGGGAATCCGATCAAGGAACTAACCGTGGGGCAGGGGACTCCGGTCATGTGGCAGGGATTGCCTGTGCTTGTTGTGTTGCTGGCAGGAGGCTTCACAACCAACTTCATCTGGTGCTTGGTGCTGAGCATCCAGAACAAAAGCTACGGTGAGTATCTGCGCATCCCACCCCGGCCAGAAAGTAATCTGAGGGCACATCCGCCGATAGAGAATGTCACAGATGCCGCATCCACAGAGATGGCCCTTGATTTTGAGCTTCATTCGCGCGCGACATCATCACTTGCAGCGAACTACGGCTTCTCTGCTCTGGCAGGGGCAACCTGGTACATGCAGTTTTTCTTCTACACCATGGGCGAGACGCAGATGGGTCAGTATAAGTTTTCGAGTTGGACACTGCACATGGCCAGCATCATGATCTTCAGCACCGTCTGGGGAATCGCGCTGAAGGAGTGGCGTGGCGTGAGCTTGCGTACCAAGGTTCTCGTCTTTCTTACGCTGCTGACCCTCGTGGGGTCCACAGTCGTCGTGGGCTATGGCAATCTGCAGGCTTTGCATCCCTAGCGAATGTGGCCATGCTGACGCGGAAGCTTTGACTAACCGCGACCGATGAACGGCATTCTGGTCGCCATCACCGTCATGAATTGAACATTGGCTTCGAGCGGCAGACTGGCCATGTAAAGCACCGCATTCGCTACGTGCTTCACATCCATAGTCGGTTCGGGCCGCGTCTCGCCATCCGGCTGCAGTGCTCCCTTTGCGATCGTCGCCATCATGTCGGTTTGCGCGTTTCCGATATCGATCTGACCGCAGGCAATGTTGTAGGGTCGACCATCCAGGGAAATGCTTCGGGTCAGTCCGGTAATGGCATGCTTCGTTGCCGTGTAGGGCGCGGAATGCGGTCTGGGCGCGTGCGAGGAGATCGAGCCGTTGTTGATGATGCGGCCTCCGCGCGGCTGCTGCGATTTCATCATTCGCATCGCTCCCTGGGCGCACAGGAAGGCGCCGGTTAGGTTGACATTCACGACATCGCTCCATTGTGCGAAAGTGAGGTCTTCCATCGGAATCGCAGGAGCTCCGATTCCCGCGTTGTTGAATAGAAGATCCAGCCGCCCGAATGCCGCGTGTGTTTTCGAGAACAGTTGGTCAACAGAGTCGGGCTGAGTCACATCCGCCGGAACTGCCAGCAGTGACGTACCCGCGTTGTCAGCCATCGCCGCGGTCTCCTCCAGACGGGCAATGTGCCTCCCTGCCAGGACAACGGAATAGCCGGCAGCGTGAAGTGCTAAAGAGACGGCGCGGCCGATGCCGCTGCCAGCGCCTGTGATCATCGCTACCCTTCGTTGATCCTGCCTCGCATTCGGATCATCCATTTTTGCCTCCTGTCCACCTCAATGTTTGCCTCTCAACTACCTTTCGCTCATTTTCATCGAGCGGCGGTTCTTGGAGGCATTCTAAAATCAACAGCTGCACTGAAGGGGAATCAATGGGCGTCTTTGAAAGGTTGAACAGGAGAGCGCTGTTGAAGTCGGGTTCGCTGACAATCTTGGGTCTGGCAATGAGCGACCGATTGCGAGCGGCGGCGATCGATCCCGGCGATCGCGAGCATGCAGCGTTTTTAAATCCCCCTGACAGCGCGCGTCCGTGGGTTTACTGGTATTTCATGGACGGACACCTTGAAGCAGCTGCAATGAGGGCAGATCTCGAGTCGTTGAAGAGTGCAGGCCTAGGTGGAGGCGTCTACCTCGAGGTGAATATCGGGATCCCTCCCGGCCCGGTCAAGTTCATGAGTGAGCCGTGGCAGCAGATGGTAGCGGATGCATTCGGGCACGCGGACTCACTTGGCCTGGAGATGGCTTTGGGCGCGGGAGCGGGTTGGTGCGGGGCAGGCGGGCCATGGGTAAAGCCGGGAGAGTCAATGCAATTCCTGTAAACTAGTGTGAGTCGTATGCATGGTCCCGGGAAGTTTCAGGGAGCGCTCCCCAAGCCGAAACCGCGCACGCCATTCTTTGGCGAGGAGACGTTGACGCCGGAACTTCGCAAGGTATGGGAAGAGTTTTACCTTGACGACTATGTACTGGCTTTTCCGGCCACACAGGACGAGGCGAAGACGCCAGACCTCGAAGAGAAGGCCCTGTATACGCGCGGGTCTTACTCATCGCAAATTCTGGGACCGTTCACCAAAGTGCCGTGGGTGCGGCCAGCTCTGCCGTCCCATTCGGAATATCCCGAGATGGGAGCGCAGAACTGCGTGGCCGCTGCGAAAGTGCAGGATCTGACCAAGCTTTTAAGAAAGGACGGCACGCTCGACTGGGCGATACCCGAAGGCGAATGGATCGTCATGAGAGCCGGCCGAAGAATCACCGCGCAAACCACGCGCCCAGCTCCGAATCCCGGTCTGGGTTGGGAGACGAATAAGTTTGACCCCGCCGCTGCGGAGCATCACTTCGATGCATATTTCAAACCCCTGCTGGATAGGATCGGCAACCGATGGCACAAGACAACTGGATTGACGACGCTGCACTATGACAGCTGGGAGATGAGTTCGCAGAACTGGAGCGCGCAGTTTGCTTCGGAGTTCGAGCGTCGCAGGGGGTACGCACCGACGAATTTCCTTCCGGCACTTGCGGGTTTTATGGTCAAGGATCGGGCAACTACGGAGCGTTTCCTGTGGGATATACGACAGACCGCGCAGGAACTCACAATTGCAAACCAGGCAGAAGCGCTCAGGAGCATGGGACAGAAGTACGGTTTGCAAATGGCGCTCGAGCCATATGATCTCGATCCGTGCTCGGATCTGGAGCTAGGTAAGATTGCGGATGTTCCAATGGCGGAGTTCTGGTCCCACTACGGCCAAATCAACACCGATTGGAGCGTTGTCGAATCCACGTCCGTAGGACATACGAACGGCAAAAAGGTGATTGCGGCAGAGTCCTTCACTGCGGAGTTTCCGGAGCGGTGGCTGCAGCATCCTGCGTCGATGAAAAGCCAGGGCGATTGGGCTTTCTGCGCGGGAATCAATCGGATTGTCTTTCACCGTTTTCAGTCTCAGTCAGGCTCAGATAAGGCGCCCGGAATGACCATGGGCCCAGAAGGCGGCTACGGGGTTCATTGGGATCGAACACAGACATGGTGGGATATGTCCAGCGCCTATCACCGTTATGTTACGCGTTGTTCGGCGATGCTGAGGCGCGGTCTGTTCGTCGCTGATGTCCTGTATCTCGCAGCGGAGGGTGCTCCCAACGTCTTCCTTGCACCGCCTTCTGCCTTTCAGCCGGGCGAGTTCAAAGACCGGTGGGGACACAACTTCGATGGTTGCGCGCCTGGAACTCTAATCGCTCGAGCCTCCGTAAAAAACGGCGAGATCGTACTTCCGGACGGCATGCGGTATCGCGTACTTGTGCTCCCGCAGGTTGAGACCATGACGCCAGAGTTGTTGAAGAAGATCGCAGAACTGGCCGAAGCAGGCGCCACGGTGGTGGGCATGCCGCCAAAGGCTTCGCCAAGTCTGAGCGGACACCCAGATTGCGATGTTCAGGTTCGTGCGATTGCAGAATCATTGTTCGGCGTAGGCACAAAAGAGGGAACAATCCGCAAAGTCGGCGCCGGATCGGCAGTCCTTGATACGAGCGCATATCGCTGGGCTCAGGAAAATCCGCTTGCAGACGCGCGATGGATCTGGGCAAAGGGTTCGAATGCACCTGAGGCGAACCGGGGCATTCGATCGTTCATGCGACGGTTTCGGGTTGAAAATGCGAGTGAGCTCGATATCGCTGAGGTGCTCATCACTGCAAGTCCTGCCTATGAGGTCTCCTTAAATGGGTCGCGGCTGGGCGGTGGCAACGTGATCAACCAAGTGCAACGGTTGGATGCAACTTGGCTGATTCACGACGGCAACAACGAGATAAAAGTCACCGTGGACTGCGATAGTCAAAAATCCAAGCCGCCGTTTGGCGTTATCGCCGCCCTGTGTGGGATTGGATCGTCGGGCAAACGTCTGCAAGTCGTCACCGATAGTTCCTGGACTGTGCGTCAGTCCTCTGATAGCAAGGACGATTCTGCGGTCGAACTCGGGGGATTCGTTGCTTCACCATGGAACTTGACGGAAGCGAGTCTGCAGGCGGCTTCGCTCTATCCGCCCTATCGGATTACATCGCAACTGCTTGCTGACCTCGACGTGAAACCGGATTTCGAAGGTGACGGGATGCGTGCCATTCATCGGCGCGACGGCGACCAGGATATCTACTTCGTTGCCAACCGCAACGACCGGGAGCTATCCGCTTCGTGGGTGTTTCGGGTGACGGGAAAACAGCCTGAGTGGTGGGACGCTCTGAACGGTGAGCGGCGGCTCCTTCAACAGTTTGAGGAGAAAGAAGGACGGACGCATGTTCCAGTTCGTTTGGAACCTCACCAGAGCGGTTTCGTGGTGTTCCGCAGCACGGCGAGGGAAAGATCAGAAACTGAGAATTTCCCTCGGTTGCGGCCGTTATTAACTTTGGAAGGCGCATGGGAAGTAACATTTGATCCGAAGTGGGGCGGTCCCGGCTCGGTGCGCTTCGATCGTCTTGAGGACTGGACCAGAAGATCCGAGAACGGAATTCGATATTACTCAGGAAAAGCTGTCTACAAAATCAGATTCGACGCTGAAGACATTGGCGATCGAAATCTCTCACTCTCACTTGGGGAGGTTCGAAACATTGCTGCGGCGCGATTGAATGGGCAGGACTTGGGTGTGGCTTGGTGTGCGCCCTGGCGCCTCGCTTTGCCCGAGCGTGTGCTGAAGGCGCGCGGCAATGAGCTGGAAGTCACAGTCGCGAACCTCTGGTGGAACCGGCTGTTGCGGGACAGCTCGTTGCCGGAAGGAGAGCGGCTGACTTGGATCCCAGGTAAGTATCCGTTCTCTGGAGACGAACAGCTGCAGGCATCCGGACTGCTCGGACCAGTGCGGATCGATATACCGGACGACTAGCCCACGTAGCAGCTTATGTTGCAATTGCTTTGCATCAACCACAGGAGTCATTGTGCATCGTCTGCCTCGAACGCCCACGCGCTACTTTCGACAACTATCTGGATTAGCCTGCTCCATCCTGGTTGCTGTGTCTGCCGCTGCCGCTCCTTTGCAGCGCAGCTTGACTGGAAGCCTTGTCGCATCGAAGCTGCGTTGTGAGTCGCGTGAGAATCCTTTGGGTATTCAGACGGACTCTCCCACCTTGAGTTGGATCGCGACTCCGCGGAACGCGACCCTTCGCGGCCTGAGCCTGACCGGTTATCGGGTTATTGTCGCCTCATCTCTAACCAAGCTGACCCGTGACCAGGGGGATCTCTGGGACACAGGCAAATTGAGTGCCAAAAATGTCCTCCAGAGTCGCTATGCCGGAAAGCCGCTTCGTGCAGCTAGTAGCTATTGGTGGAAGGTGCAGATCTGGGATCAAAGCGACGCCGCAAGTTCCTGGAGCGAGGCCGCAACATTCACGATGGGACTCCAGCCGAACGACTGGACGGCACACTGGATTACATCCGACGCACAAGTTCTGGGAAAAGACCCCCAACAAGACGCAGCTGCAGTCCCGGTCTTTCGACATACATTTCAGACATCCGGGGTGATAAAGCGGGCGATTCTCTTCGTTTCGGGACTGGGCCAATACGAAGCTCTCGTGAATGGACAGCCTGTAACGGACAGCGTTCTGAATCCGGGCTGGACCAACTACCAAAAAACGATCCTCTACAACGCCTTTGACGTGACACGCAATTTGAAGACGGGAAGAAACGCGATCGCTGTGCTTCTTGGCAACGGAATGTATAACGTGCCGCACACGCCGCAGCGCTATCAAAAACTTCAGGGAACTTTCGGACCGCCGAAGCTCATTGCGCAGATGATGCTGACTCACGCCGATGGAAGCGAGGAAATAATCGGCAGTGACGATAGGTGGAAAACGTCGAAAAGTCCAATCACGTTCTCATCGACCTACGGCGGAGAAGACTACGACGCCCGGGTGTCGCCGGGGTGGGAACAGCCCGGTTTTGACGATGCAGAATGGGCTCGGGCAAAGGTCACAGATGGACCGGGCGGCGTGCTGAAGGCCCAGCAGATTCCTTCAATCAAGCCGATGCAGACTTATAGGACAGTAAAGGTGACTACACCAAAGCGGGGTATCACCGTCTACGATCTAGGCCAGAACTTCTCCGGCTGGCCCGAGATCTCCGTTCGCGGTCCCCGAGGCAGCGCCGTAAAGTTGACTCCCGGAGAGCTGCTGACGGATGACGGTCTGGTCACTCAGCGAAGCTTTGATGGGCCTGTCTGGTTTACGTACATCCTCGGTGGCCAGGGCGTTGAACGTTGGCATCCGCGTTTCACCTATTCCGGTTTTCGCTATGTACAGGTGCAAACAACTCCGGCTCCAGGTTCGAATGCGTTGCCGCACATTGAAAACGTAGCTGGCATCTTTATCCATTCGTCAGCACGCCCTGCAGGGGCATTCCAGACGAGCAATCCGCTCTTCAATCGAATTCACCGCCTCATCGATATGGCTATCGAGAGCAACATGCAGAGTGTTCTCACCGACTGCCCGCATCGTGAGAAGTTGGGTTGGCTGGAGCAGACACATTTGATGGGTCCCGGAATCTTCTATGGGTATGATGTCCGCAATCTCTACCGGAAGATGAGTGCTGACATGCAAGATTCGCAGCTCCCATCGGGACTTGTACCTGAAATTGCACCAGAATACGCGGTGTTCGAAAACGGCTTCCGTGATTCGCCCGAATGGGGCAGCGCGGTGATTCTCAGTCCGTGGACCGAGTATCGGTTCACTCACGATCTTGATCTGCTCAGGAATCACTACGAACAGATGCAGAAGTATCTAGACTTTCTTCATGCCGAGGCGAGAGACGGCATCCTGAGCGAAGGACTTGGCGACTGGTACGACATGGGCCCCAAGCCGCCGGGTTATGCCCAGCTCACCGGGATGAAGGTGACCGCAACGGCAATCTATTATCGCGATCTGTCACTGATGTCGCAGATCGCGTCGCTGCTGGGAAAGACCGACGACGCCACCCGTTACAGATCCCTTGCCGATGCGGTTAGTAAGAGCTACAACCGCGAGCTCCTGCATAGCGATACAAATCAATACGACACCGGAAGCCAGACTGCGAATGCGATTTCGCTGGCGGTTGGTCTCGTGCCGGAGAAGCGACGTCGAGCCGTAGTTGAGAATCTCGTTGCCGATGTCCGCTCTCATCAGAATCACGTGACTGCCGGGGATATTGGATTTCATTATGTATTGGAGTCACTCAATGAAGGAGGTCGCAGCGATGTGATCTGCGATATGCTTTCGCGCACCGATCCGCCGAGCTACGGCTACCAGTTGAAGATGGGAGCGACTTCATTAACGGAGGCCTGGAACTCCGATCCCACCAGTTCACAGAACCACTTCATGTTGGGTCATGCGGAAGAGTGGTTCTATCGCGGTCTGGCTGGCCTGGACTTCGACTTGTCCCGCCCCCAGGGTGAGCAGCTCATTCTGCGACCGGAAATGGTCTGCGGGATCACGTCGGCAAGCGCGTCGTATGACTCTGCCGTTGGAAGGATCTCCATTGCGTGGCACCGGACCGGAGAACGTACGGAGATTGATGCTCTTATCCCCCCGGGGATGACAGCCATCATCCGTGTGCCAGGAAAGGCGAGGGACAGTATCAGGGAATCGAATCAGCCGATTACGACCGCTAAAGGGGTGGAGTGGTTAAAGAGTGAAAGCAGCTACCAGCTACTGCGAATCACCTCAGGCCGCTATCATTTTCTTTCGCCCCCCGAATCACTTGAAATGAGCGAATAGACTTGACGCGCGTTCAAGAACTAACTGAGTCAACATGGAATTCATTCCCCAATTCTTTAGCGCCGGGTTTCTGAAATCCGGCGCTGTCCGGTGCCTTAGGATAGATGCGTGAATTTCAGGATGCTATTTATGACGAGGAGCCATTCATGGCAAGCATGGAAAACAGTCGCAGGAATTTCTTGAAAACGGGGTCGGCAGCAGTTACTGCCACCACAGTGGCGTGGAGCGCACGCAGCTATGGCGCAATCGCCGGGTCCAACGACCGCGTCAGAGTGGGCGTGGTCGGTTGCGGAGACCGCATGAAAGGAGCGCTGATTCCATCTTTTCTGCAGCATTCAAAGGAATTGAACTTCGAGTTCGTAGCCGTATCTGACATCTGGAACAAACGCCGTGAAGAAGGTGCCGCCTACGTCCAGAAGCTCAGCGGAAGCCGTATCGATCCGGTTCGCAACAATGATGAGCTCTACGCCCGTAAAGATGTGGACGCTGTTCTGATCGCCACTGCAGATTTTCAGCACGCGTTGCATGGTGTCGAGGCCGTGAATGCCGGCCGGGACGCGTATGTGGAAAAGCCCACGGCGCACACGATGCAGGATGCGCGGAAGTTTCTCGCGGCAGTAAAGAAGACAGGCAAGATCGTGCAGATCGGAACACAGCGTCGCAGCACCCCGAGTTATCAGAAAGCAGCCGAGTACATTCAGTCCGGCAAATTCGGCGAGATCGTGATGGTTGAGATGACCTGGAACGTCAATCAGCCTGGGCGATGGCGGCGACCAAACGTTGTTCCTCTCCTCAAAGAGCAGGACACGGATTGGAAGCGCTATCTCCTTGATCGCCCGTATGAGCCGTTTGATGCACGGAAGTATCTCGAGTTTCGTCTGTTCTGGCCGTACTCCTCCGGTATTCCCGATCAATGGCTTGTGCACCAGATCGATACGGTGCACTGGTTTACCGGTTTGCCGCATCCGCGCAGTGTCGTAGCCAATGGCGGTATTTATCTATGGAAAGACGGCCGTAAGAACTGGGACACGATGACAGCTGTGTTCGATTATGGCCCGCTCGACGATCCGAGCAAAGGATTCCAGGTGCAATACACTTCACGGTTCACGAACTCGGCTGGAGGAGTGAAGGAACTCTATTATTCCAACGGCGGCATGATCGATATGGATAAACAGACAGTGACATCGATAGGCGGGTTATCTGCGCGATCGGCGGCTGAGATGGGTATGAAAGAAAACCTGCTGCCCGGCTTTTCGCTCGTGGACCATGCGGAGGAGGCATCGACCGCGGCTGATACCGGCGCGGATCCACAAACATCGGCCAACATGCGCAACTGGATGGAATGCGTTCGTTCGCGAAAAACTCCTAATGCGCCGATCGAAGCGGGTTATAGCCACTCGATTGCGCTGTGCATGAATGTGGCAGCGATCCAGACTGGGGAGAAAGTCACATTCGATGACAAGACCCAGCAGGTGCTCGCCGGGGGCAAGGTGTATGCATAAGATGGGCCTTGCCGCGGCCATCGCAGGATTGGCGCTGCTTGCCCCTGCGGTTCTCGCCTCTGACTCTGTAAAGGGAGTGAAGGTCACCGCGAATGAGGTGCAACGCCGGGTAGACATCACGATTGATGGCAAGCCGTTCACTTCGTATATCTGGCCAACAACACTCAAGAAGCCCACGCTCTTTCCGCTTGTTACAGGTGACGGTGTAGTAGTAACGCGCGGGTATCCACTCGAACCACGTCCGGGCGAACGGGTCGACCATCCTCATCACGCGGGGCTCTGGTTCAACTACGGAAACGTGAACGGGTTTGACTTTTGGAATAATTCCGACGCCATCAAACCAGAGAACAGCGCCAAGATGGGAAATGTTGTCTTCAAGAAGATCTTGAGCGCTCGCAGCGGACTGAACAGCGGAGAACTTGACGTCGAGTCCGCATGGGTTACCGGACAGAATGAGCCAATCCTGGAGCAGGCGACGCGCTACGTCTTCTCTAGGGAAAAAGACGCACGCGTCATCGATCAGATCATCACGTTGAAAGCACTCGATCGCGTGGTGTTTCACGATGATAAGGAAGGGTTGCTGGGTCTACGCGTCGCTCATTGGCTTGAATCTCCCGACGAGAAGGGCGGCGTGTTTACCGATGCGAGCGGAAGACCGACAAACGTCGAAGCCGGTAATACGAAGGACGCGACCGGTATTTATCTCACCAGTGAAGGGGTGAAAGGCGATGCCGCTTGGGGGACGCGGGGCCGATGGTGCGCTCTCACCGGTCGCACTGGAGATCACACGGTGACGATCGGAATCTTCGATCATCCTGGAAACCTCGGTTTTCCTACCTATTGGCACGCACGCGGATATGGCTTGTTTGCGGCGAATCCGCTGGGAAGAAGCATCTTTGATCCCAAACAGCCTGCATTGAATTTCACGATCGAGACGGATCACACAATGACGTTCCGGTACCGGGTTGTTCTGTACGACGGCTCAACGAGGTCCGACGAACTGAATCGAGAGGCGGAGTTATTTGCCTCGGAGTATAAAAAGTAAGACTGTGCACGGCATCGCGGGTGGTGCCCCGCTGCCGGTCGGCGGTCGGCCATTGAAATGATCTCGTATCTTGACAAATTGCGACAGCCAGACGGGCTCTTCTAGCAAGCGCCTGATAAATGACGATATCTGGAGACAGCTGATTGATCATGACGAGGACTGGCCAGAAAGCTCCGGTTTAGGATGTTCACTTTCGCCTTGGTCACCGGGGTGAAGAACAGCTGGCTCAATGCGGGTGTGTACGGGCAGGCGGTCCCGAAGGCGTCGAAGGGACTAACAACAATGATGACCTCTTGTATCACTTCGAACGCAAGCGAAAGAAAGGCGACTACCATGGGCAAGGCCCAATCCCCTGGTCCGCTTCAGATCTGTTTCGTTAAGAGACCGGCACGCCTCAGTATCAGCGGAATCGCAATTCTGCTGTTCCTTTGTAGTGGACCGGGAATGTGCGCGGACGCGCAGCAGCGAGTGCCAGGCGTCTCGAAAGACGACTCGCGCAATCGCGATATCATCACGACCGATACGCATCTGCCTTTGCCGCACTTTGCGAGCTTAAGAGAATGGGAGCAGCGGAAGGCATTTCTCCGTAACCAGATCCTGGTGTCGGCCGGGCTTTCTCCGATGCCGGAGAAGTCTCCTCTGCATCCGCAGATATTCGGAAGGATCAAGGGAGATGACTACACCATCGAAAAAGTATTAATAGAGACTCTTCCGGGGTTCTATCTCGGGGGTAATCTCTACCGCCCGCAAAACGGGCGCAGTAAACATCCCGGCATACTCAACCCGCAAGGACACTGGCCGTACGGCCGTCTCCAAAACGATGACGTCTATTCCGGCCCTTCGCTGGGAATCAGTCTGGCACGTCAGGGATACGTTGTTTTCGCCTATGACATGGTGGGCTATACCGATACGATCCAGGTACCGCATCGGTTCGGGAGCGCCGAACAGCGCCTTTGGTCGTTCGGGCCCTTGGGGCTGCAGCTCTGGGACTCAATTCGGGCACTCGACTTCATCGCATCTCTCGAGGATGTAGACAGCGATCGCTTGGGCGCAGTGGGAGCCTCAGGTGGCGGCACTCAGACGTTCTTACTTGCAGCAATTGACGATCGGTTGCGATTCTCGGCACCCGTGAACATGGTATCGGCCATCATGCAGGGCGGAGATCTATGCGAAAATGCGCCGGGTTTGCGGATAGGCACGAGCAATGTCGAGATTGCCGCGATGTTCGCGCCGAAACCAATGCTTTTGGTCTCGGCAACCGGCGACTGGACGCGTAATGTTCCACATGAAGAATTTCCAGCGATCAAACGCATTTACGACCTCTATGGCAAGGGCGATCAAGTAGAGGTCGTCCAAATTGATGCACAGCACAATTTCAACCGTCTCAGCCGTGAAGCCGTCTATCGCTTTCTCGCTAAGCATCATCCTGGTCTGAGCAATGAGAAATCCTTGATCGAAGTGAGTGTCCCTATCCCTATGCTTCAGGAACTCACGGTGCTCTCGAATCGTACACTTCCGGCCGATGCGGTCGATCTTGAGGGTCTGTTCCGCGTTTGGAAGAAGCGTGCTCAGAGCCAGAATGAGCAGAACCTCGAAACGCAATTTCTGCGTGAAAGGCTAAGGCAAACGCTCGCCGTGAATGTCCCTCACGACGTAACTGCGGATGTGCACGGGCGATCTATCGTTCTGAGTCGGGCTGTCAAGGGCGATCGAGTGCCGGGGATCTGGATCGAAGGAAGAGGCAAGCCTGCTGTTGTTGTCGATCCAGAGGGATCATCCGCCGCGCTTGAGACCGATTTGGTAAAGCGGCTTGAAAGAGAGGGCCGACCTGTTCTCCTTATTGATGTCTTCCAGACAGGCACCGCAAAGGCATTGCGGCCGGGCGACATACCTTCCCCATCCGCAGCGGCCGCTTCGGTGAAGGATGACGAGGAGCAACTGGCGAATGCAGCTGCAGGATACCCGAAGTTCCTGACGTTCAATGTGAGCGTTGATGCTGCCCGCTCACAGGACATCATCACCGCGATTGTCTATGCCTCAAGAGAGAACCAAGGCGCCGACCTGTTTGCTGGAGGCGACGCCGGCATCTGGGCGATATTTGCGGTCGCGGCTACTGATCTTCCGGTCTCTCTGAACGTTGAGAACCTTCCGAATATGACATCTGACGCGGATTACATCCGTCATTTCAACGTCGCCGGGATTCTAAGCGCGGGAGGTCTGAATACTGCAAGGAGATTGACCACTCAGAAGGAAGTCGGCCGATCCGCGATGTTATTTACCCCGCAGCCGAATCATCAGTAGACTTGACGCGCCGTCGCCTCAACCGTCTGCGCTCCACTTTCGTTCGTCGCCCTACTTCAGCCAAAATGGATATATGAAAGCACTGTTTGCGTTGGTTCTGCTTTCGGCTGTTGTTGGTCCAGTGTTCTGCCAAGAACGAGTGGAAGATCTCGTTCACACCCGAACAGGCACGCAAAATGAAGGGCAGACCTACCCCGCCGTTGGCCCGCCGTTTGCAATGACGCAGTGGACTCCTCAGACGCGAGCGGGCGAGACGAAAGCAATTGCACCGTACTACTACACGGACAAGCGAATTCAAGGGATCCGTGCCACTCATTTCTTGAGCGGTAGTGCTGTGCCCGACTATGGCACGATCACGCTGATGCCCGGTATGGGGCCGTTGAAGACGGAGGCGACGGATCGATCTTCTTCATTCGAGCACACGTCTGAGCTCGCAACTCCGTATGTCTACCGTGTCGAACTCCCGGATGCGCACACTTCGGCTTCGGTGGCGGGAACAACCCGTGCAGGTATCCTCAGGTTTGCTTTTACGCAGGACTCTGACGACGCTTGGATCGTGCTCGAAAACAACGCGCGCGCTGGCGAAGGTGCAGTGCAAATCAACGCAGAGGGCGATGAGTTGATGGCCCAGGTACCGGTTCGCAGAGAGTATGCGGGCTCCGGGAAGCCTGCCGGCTTCAGCGCCTGGTTTGTTCTGAAGTTCGATCACAAGGTGGCGTCTTTCGGAACCTATGTGGGCAAGGCGACCCGCGACGGTGGGAAACGTCAGGAAGGCGACGGGAAGCCGGTCGGCGTCGTCGTCGTTCCCAAGCTTATGACGTCAACCGGGGGTGCAACTGAGGCAGCAGCAACAGCGCCTGTTTCATCGCCTCGCCCCGGCTTCGGTATGTATCTGCATTTCGGTCGCGTGCGGAAGGGCGAGACTATTTCAGTTCGCGTAGGCAGCTCGTTCGTGTCTGCGGACGGAGCGCGCAAGAACCTTCAAGCGGAAATACCTGATTGGGATTTCACGCGTGTAGAGGATGAGGCTCATAGAGCCTGGCAGGAAGAACTGAGCCGTATTCAGATTGCCGGAAGTGATCCTGCGAAAACGGTCTTCTACACAGCGATGTATCATGCGCTCCTGCAGCCTCGCGTCTACAACGACGTGGATGGGTCATATCCCCGTTTTCACGATCATGGTGCTGTCGAGAAGGTCAAGGCAAGAAGGGCACAGTTTGATGACTTCTCTATTTGGGATATATTCCGTGCTCAAGCGCCGTTGTTGATGATTTTGGAACCGGAACGCGAGTCGGAAATGTTGCAGTCGATCATCACCAAGGGTGAGCAGGGAGGTTTCCTGCCGATCTTCCCCGCTTGGAATAGTTACACGTCCGAGATGGTCGGTGACCATGCTGCCGTGATGATTGCCGATGCTTGGCAGAAAGGTCTCCGTGGCTTCGACATCGAGAGCGCCTACCGGCTAATCCGGAAGAACGCCACTCAGAAACCGACCGATCACAGCGAGTACCTCGATGGAAAGGGCCGCCGTGCGCTCGACTCTTACCTGAAATATGGCTATATACCGCTCGAAGACGGGATCGTAGACGCCTTTCACAAGAACGAGCAAGTGTCCCGCACACTGGAATATGCGTACGACGACGCGATGATCTCGAAGCTGGCGGCGTCGCTTGGGCACAAGGAGGATATCGCAGATTTTGCCAAGCGGGGTGAGAACTGGCGGAATGTCATTGATGCGCGCGTCGGGTTTGCGCGTGGGCGTTATGCCGATGGATCCTGGGTTGCACCCTTCGATCCCGCTTCGCGGCCGGTGTGGATCACTGAGGGGACACCTGCGGTCTATACCTTTTTCGTTCCGCAGGACGTTGCGGGACTCATCCAGTATCTCGGCGGGAACAACAAGTTCATAGCGAAGCTGGACGACTTGTTCGCCAACAATTTGTATGACCACGGAAATGAGCCTAGCCATCACATCGCGTATTTGTATGCTCTCGCCGGGGCGCCGGAGAAGACGCAGCAGCATGTGCGTGAGATACTCGACACTCAATATCACGACGGCCCAGCAGGGCTTGCGGGGAACGATGATGCAGGGCAAATGAGTGCTTGGTACATCATGAGCGCTCTCGGCTTTTACCAGGTAGCGCCCGGTATCCCCGTCTATACACTCGGTGTACCGCGCTTTGACGAGATGACCGTTTCACTTCCGAATCACAAGGTCCTTCACGTCGAGGCACGCGGAGCAGAGCGTGGCAAGTTCCATGTCACAAGGATCCTCCTAAACGGCACGCCAATCACAAATTATCAGCTGACTCATCAGGGATTGATGGCCGGCGGCAAGCTGGAATTTATCTTGACGGAGTAAAACCATGACCACACAGACGGCCTAAGCACTGTGTGGAACGATGCACGGCGCGTTGGGGCAGCGGACTGCGCGCGACGCTGCAGCCCATTGCCAGCACCAGAACTGCGCAAAGTTCCCGCGACGGCTCCGGCGGCGGATGGCTAAAATTGGGTCCTGGTTTTCGTGGACCGAGTTAGGCTCCCGATCCTTGAGGAGGATATGAAACGAGCCCCTGCCGGCTTCCCCTGGTTGTTGAGGCATGTTGTTTTGTTAGTTGCTCTCTTTGTCTGGTCGCGCTCCACCTCGGCTACCTCCCACGGCGGCTCGGGCTCATGGCCGCGGGTGAACCTCGATTCCGGAGCGGCGCGCTACTCTCCGCTGACGCAGATCACGTTGGCGAATGTGAACCGTCTGAAGGTCGCATGGATCTATCATATGAAGCCACCCGCGCCGGCTGGCGCGGTGACTGACCATGCATGGCGCCCCTCGGAAGATCAGCCACTGGTGGTGGGGAACACCATGTTTGTCGTGACTCCCTATAGGCGCGTTGTGGCACTGGATGCGTCAACCGGCAAAGAGAAATGGGTCTTCGCCCTTCCCCGGTCAGCGCAGGCGTCAATGCGCGGAGCCGAATACTGGTCTGGAGATGCGAGCACCGGCGCGTCCCTCTTCTTCGGCACCAATAACGGCTTTCTCTATTCCATCAGCGCTGCGACAGGCAAGCCGAATTTGACGTTCGGAATAGATGGAGCAGTCAATCTGCGTACGCCCGAAGTGATGAACGGCGAGATGGACGAGCCCTACATTCTTCCCTCGCCGCCGGTGATCTACAAAAATCTCGTGATCACGGGTGCGGGGCCCGGAGAAGGATACGGAGGGAAGGGCGGCGGTCTGGGAGCCGCAGGGGATACGCGCGCGTGGGACATTCACACGGGGAAGCTGGTTTGGACGTTCCACTCGGTCCCGCGTGCGGGAGAGACCGGCAACGAGAGCTGGGGCAGGGAGAGTTGGAAGCAGCGTTCCGGGGTGAACGTCTGGGGATATATGACCGTTGATCAAGAGCGCGGCATTCTCTACATGCCATTTGGAGCGCCGAACTATGATCGCGTCGGGACGGACCGGCCAGGTGACAATCTGTTCGGCAGTTCGGTCGTAGCTGTGGATGCCGCGAGCGGAAAGCTGCTGTGGTATTTCCAGGCCGTGCACCACGACATCTGGGACTACGACACAGAGGCGCCTCCTACGCTGGTGGATGTTCATCGCGATGGCAAGGACATTCCCGCAGTGGTTATCGTCAACAAGACCGGGCTCATGTTCGTGCTCGACCGGGTGACAGGGAAGCCGCTGTTTCCGGTTGTGGAGAAGCCGGTGCCTGCAAGTGAGGTGCCTGGTGAGCATGCGTCGCCAACACAGCCGTTTCCTGAGAGGCCTGAACCGCTGGCGCCCATGACGGTGCAGCTTTACCATGACCTGCCCGAACACGCTGCATGGTGCAAGTCCTACGTTGAGGACAACCATATGCTGCTGGCAAAAGAGCCTTATACCCCGCCAGCCTTCAATCGCTACTCGGTGAACCTGCCGGGGACCCATGGAGGCGTGAACTATTCGGGCGGTACGTTTGATCCGGAACTCTCACTTTTCATTGTCAACGTGAATAATCTTGGCCAGCCGATGCGTATCGTTCCCGATCCAAGCGGAGGCTACACCAACTCGGGGCAGTTTGCAGGAGTGGCCCGTTTCTGGAATCCAGAGAAGCACCTGCCCTGTACGGAGCCTCCATGGGGAGAACTGGTGGCGGTAGATGTGAACAGCGGCGAGATCGCATGGCGATCGACCCTGGGCGTCACTGATAGCTTCCCTGCCGGGAAGCAGCACACCGGTCGTCCGGGGCTCGGCGGCCCGATATCCACGGCTGGCGGCCTGACGTTCATCGGTGCAACGGACGATGCCCGATTCCGGGCCTTCAACACGAAGACCGGGCAGGAAGTGTGGACGTACCGTCTGCCCGCTTCCGCCGAATCAATTCCGATCACATATGCCGACGAACACGGCACACAATACGTGGCGATTGTGGCAACCGGCGGAGGACTGCTACGAGCTCCGCTGCTCAGCGATGAACTGATTGTGTTCAAACTGGACGACGAGCGAGGAACGGAACCTATTATCACTCAGGCAAGCCCCGATCCGGCCGCATTTCACGATGCAATTGCGGGCCCCGCGCCAAAAGGCACCGCGGAGCGGCAGGATCCGCGACGCGCAGCCCTGCTTCGCCGTCAGGCTGCTTTGCTGCCGCCGGGAGCGGGGCGAGACATCACGATTCGCGCGTGCTCCACATGTCACGGCCTGGA
This sequence comes from Occallatibacter sp., assembly GCA_035496515.1. GTDB lineage: Bacteria > Acidobacteriota > Terriglobia > Terriglobales > Acidobacteriaceae > Telmatobacter. The sequence goes on along the minus strand of DATJEO010000212.1, from coordinate 12,123 downwards.
CTTGATCACGAATGAACGACTGAGTCCGCGCGAATGGACGAACGTTGTGCAGACGATGTCGGCTAAAGGGGCTTCAGCGTCTGCGACCGAACTGGAGACGATCCGGGCATATCTCGCACAGGCATTTCCGCGCACGCGAGGCGAAGGCCGGAAGTGAGGGCACGCTGTGCTTCTCTTGAGTCGGACCATGGAGTTTCGTTGGAGTGTACGCCGGTCTGACTGGCGCATTGCTGATCTGTATACTGCGTTTCATCTGATCGAACCGCCTGGACCCCGAACGAGAGCTCGGTCGGAGGCCAGCGGAAACGGTCCTGGGATTACATGCGTGTGGAGAGGCTTCGGCGCTGGATGACCGCAAAAGTTAAACGCAAGGTGCGCGACTGGACATGGAGAGTAATGGGTGTTGCCGCAGGGTGCGCGGCTCTGCTCGGGGCGCAGCAGAACCGGACCGGGAGCCAAGAGGGCATTGAGCAGCGGAGCTACAAGGACATGACGCCGTCTCAAAGAGCGGAGGCCACGCGCGAGTTCCTGGGCCTTGGAGCAGTGCCGGATAAAGTCGCGGCGGGGAGGGGCAAACGGCTCTTCGCCCAACGCTGCGCATTTTGCCATGGAGCGAATGCCCGCGGGGCGAGTGGACCGGGCTTGATCACGTCGGACGTAGTGCTGGGAGATGATCACGGTGAACACCTTGCCGCCTTCCTGAAAACTGGCCGTCCGGATAAAGGCATGCCGGCATTCACGAGAATGGGCGAACAGCAACTGAGAGACGTCGCAGAGTTTCTTCACGTCCAGGTGGAGAATGTCGCGAATCGGGGAGCATACGAAGTACTCAACATCGTGGTGGGAGACGCCGGCAAGGGAAAGGCGTATGTAGATAAGCACTGCATGCAGTGCCACTCAGAGACGACGTTCACGCACATCGCGAGCAGGTTTCGATCGCCGGAGCAACTACAACGAAATTGGATATGGCCGGCAGGCAAAAGTGCGATTACGTCAACGGTGAAGACTTCCGCCGGAATCCTGAGAGGGAAGGTGGTACAAATCAGCGATTTCCGCATAACGCTGGTGGATGAGTCGGGCAAGACGATCAAAGTGGATCGGGGACAGGATGTGGAGGTGCATCTGCACGATCCGCTCGCCGCCCACGAGGAGATGCTGCTTACCCTGGCAAACGACGATATGCACAACGTGACTGCTTTCCTCGAGACGCAAAAGTGAGACGAGCCGCTGGATTCTGTATGGCTACTGCTCTCACGGTGATGACGGTAGCGGCTGCCCAGAGAACGCGCGTTTCAGTGGATCCGGGCGCAATAGCCAGTTCTCCGGTCGAAAGCTGGCCTACGTTCAATGGCGACTACACGGGACAACGTTACAGTCCGCTCACGCAAATTGATGATTCAAACCTGAACAAGCTTGAGCCCAGTTGGGTATACCGGATTCGAGACGTGGGGGCGCAGCGCGGGGCGCCGACTCCGATCATCAAATGCACGCCAGTGTTTGCGGATGGAGTGCTTTACATTACGATTCCCGATCACGTGTGGGCGCTGGATGCGCGTACCGGAGCGGCTCTCTGGCACTATGGCTGGACGGATCACGGCGGACACCTGGTGGGGCAGCGCGGCGTGGGGATATGGAAGAGCACCGTGTTCTTCGAGACGCCTGACAACTGGCTTGTCGCTCTCGATGCGAACTCGGGCAAGGAACTCTGGAGGAAGAATTACGCTGATGCGCGAAAGCAGTACTTCTCCACCTCTGCTCCACTGATCGTGAAGAACCATGTGATCGTTGGCGTTGGCGGCGATGCGATGGATATGCCTGGATTTCTCGACTCCTTCGACCCCGTGACGGGAGACCTGCAGTGGACCTGGTGGTCTACACCGAGGAGGGGCGATCCAGCACTGAAGACGTGGCCGAACGAGGCGGCATCCGATCACGGCGGCGGCATGACGTGGATGCCTGGAACGTACGATGCGGAACTCAACCTGCTCTATTGGCCCACTGGGAACACGAACCCGGTGTTTGCCGGGCAGGGAAGACCGGGAGCCAATCTCTGGACCGAATCCATCGTGGCACTTGATGCCGACACCGGGAAGCTCAAGTGGTACTTTCAGGTGTCGCCACACGACACCCACGACTTCGATAACACCACGGCCCCTGTCCTTTTCGATCGCGCTGTGGATGGGAAGCCGAAGAAGCTGGTGGCGCAGGCCGCAAGGAACGGATTCTTCCTGACACTGGACCGCTTGACCGGCAAGTACCTGACGGTGCGGCCCTACGTTCCACTCGATTACGCCTCAGTACTGTCACCGGAGGGGGAGCCCATTCCGATTCCGGAGAAGGATCCGTCCGTGGGCGGCTCGATCAACATCGTGAATGCGTCCAACTGGCCTGCTCCTGCGTACAGTCCGCGGACGGGTTTGATGTACGTGAACTCCGTTGAGGGCAAGGCGATCTACTATCTGACCGATGCCAGCAAAAAGCCCGCCGGGTACGGAGGCATGGGTGACGGCATCGGACGTGCGGTTCGCGTGCTGAAGGCGATCGATTCACTCACGGGAGATATAGCCTGGCAGCACGCGTACCCAAATTTGAGTAATGCGCCCACAACGGTGGGACCAAGCATTCTGACGACCGCGAGCGATCTTCTGATCTCTGGGGATGACCAGAGAAACCTGATCGTCTTCTCGGCCAAAAGCGGGGAGATACTTTGGCATCACGAACTCGATGCCAATGAGTCGGGCGGAATCATCTCGTATCAACTCGACGGCCGTCAGTACATCGTATTCGGGGCGGGGGACAGCCTCTATGCCTGGAGCCTGCGCCCATGAAGCCGAGCCGAACGCGGTATCGCGTGGTGACGCTGGCCATTGGCCTGGCCGTCCTTTCTTATGTGCAGCGAGTTGCGATTTCAGGAGCAGCGGTGCCCATCGCTCACGATCTGCATCTGTCGAAACAGCAGATGGGTCTGGTGTTTGGTGCGTTCGGGGTCGCCTATGCGCTGTTCGAGGTTCCCATGGGATTGGCGGGCGACCGTCTGGGTGTGCGCCGCGCGCTGGCACAGATTGTGCTGGCGTGGTCGGCGTTCACGGCGATTACGGGGGCTGCCTGGAACGCAACCTCGCTCATTGCAATCCGCTTTCTGTTTGGTGCGGGAGAAGCGGGATGCTTCCCAAATCTCACGCGCATGTTGAGCGCGTGGTTGCCGCCTCGCGAGCGCGTTACGGCGCAGGCGGTGATGTGGGCATGCACACGATGGGGAGGCGCGATTACGCCGCCACTGACCCTCCTGTGCATCCGATGGCTGGGCTGGCGATGGGCTTTTGTGTGCTTCGCTTCGCTAGGACTCGTCTGGTGTGCCGTATTCCTGGCCTGGTTCAAAGACGATCCAGGCCAACACAGGAGCGTGAATGCCGGGGAGCGAGAGTTGCTGAGATCCTCATCTGTCCTTGCGAGGCGCGGGTCCGATCAGAGCTGGGTGAAGTTATTGTTGACTCCCCAAGTGGCGGCGCTCGGGCTGCAATACTTCTGCTTCTCCTACGTCTGGTACTTCTATGTCACGTGGCTGCCGACCTATCTGCGCGAGGGTCGTGGGCAATCAGCAGAGCACGCCGCATTTCTTGCCGTGCTGCCGTTGCTGTTTGGCGGGTTTGGATCGTTGATATCGGGGATAGTGTCGAGGGTGCTTCCAAGGCGGGCAATCGCCTTCTGCGGCTTTTTGCTTACCGCCGTACTGCTCTTCGCATTCGTACGGATTCCGTGGGCGGGGCCGGCGATGGTGGTGATGGGGCTGGCGAGTTTCGCTAGCGACCTGACGATGCCTATCTCGTGGGATCTCTGCGTGGAGATTGGCGGAGCTTACACAGCGACCGTAGCGGCTACGATGAATATGCTCGGGAACCTGGCTGGGTTTGTTGCGCCGGTGGTTGGAGGTGTGATCCTGCAGCGAGTAGGTGCAGGGCCCGGCGGGTGGAATTTCCTGATCCATACGATGGTGGGTGCGGCGGCGATCTCCGCAGCGTGCTGGCTCTATCTCGATCCGGACGATGCGCAAAGGAACCGCGAACGCAGGGTGCATGCGGTCACGGCTACAGGCGCGACCAGTGCCTCATTGAAATGGCGGCAGTAACAACAACGAGGGGGAAGCATGGAAATCAGCCTGAGTGGCCGCACAGCAGTGATCACTGGCGCCAGTCGCGGACTGGGCGAGGCTATGGCGAAAGCATTGTCGGGAGCTGGTGCGCAGATCGCGCTGGTCGCGCGTGACCGCGATCGCATGGAGAGTGTGCGGAGCGATATTGCTGCGAGTCAGCAAACAGCCGAAGTGTTCGTCGCGGACGTGACGCAGGAGGATCAGGTAGCCAGGCTCGCCGAGGAAATCAAGGGCCGGTTCGGCAGCCCGCAAATCCTCATCAACAACGCGGGCATCAATGTGAGAAAGAACCTCGCGGACTTCACGCTCGACGAGTTTCGCAGCGTGCTGGACGCAAGCCTGATCTCGACTTTTCTGATGTGCCGCGCGTTTGCGCCCGGCATGCAGGGGACCGGGTACGGCCGCATCCTCAATATGACTTCAATTATGAGTCATGTGTCGTTGCCTGGACGAGCGGCATACAGTTCAGCGAAGGCGGCATTATTGGGACTGACACGTGCCCTGTCGCTGGAACTGGCGGCTGATGGAATCACCGTGAACGGAATCAGTCCGGGGCCGATTGGCACCGACATGAATCTGCAGCTCATGAATAATCCCGAGATACGCGCTCAGTTCCTGGCGAATATACCAGTGGGAAGATGGGGCAGGGTGGAAGAGATCGGTGCGCTTGCTTGCTATCTGTGCTCCGAATCCGCTGGGTTCATCACTGGCACGGATATTCTGATCGACGGCGGATGGACCACGCGATAGCAGGCTGCTCGGGGAGTGAAACGGCCTCGGCATTATCCATTGAGGCTGGCGGGAACGGTCGTTATTTGGGTGCAGGAGTGGGCGCCGCATGCTGTGGCGCCGGAGGCACATAGTCCACCAGTGTATCGACCGGCTTGTGAGCGGCCCACGCGATTCCGCGAAGCAGCATCTGCTCAACTTGATAGTTGGAGAAATTGGCGTACTCGTGTCCTTGCATCCACACGAACGCACGCGCAGGCTTCCCGCCCGGCACGGTGTGCTCGTAGGTCCAAATCTGCGGGACCACTTCACCCTTGTGCGCGCCTGCGCTTGGAGTGGCGGGGATTGCGGTCGTGGCGAGCACATGAATCGCCGGGTTCTGAGACCAGGTCATGTTGTAGAACGCTTCATCGAGGAGCGTGAAGTTGGACATGCCTTTCATGATGGGATCGGCAGGATCTACGACGGTGTACGCGATGGGCGCGCCGAAGGTGTAGTTGACCTCTCCGTGTTTTTTTGCGCCGCCAACGAGGCTGGCGAAATACGAGGGATCGGGGCCGCAGAGCGAGTCATGCAGACTGACCAACCCGCCACCGCGCCTGACATACTCCTGGATCGCCGATCTCTCAGTGTCGCTGAGATAGCCGGCATCGCCTTTGTATAGGATGACGACGTCTGTCTGAGCGAGGTTACTTACTGACGGGGGGTGGAGGCCGCCATCCACAACGACGCCGCGCTCGGTGAGGATCTTGCTCCAGTCTGCCAGGAACTGGGGATAGTCGTGCTGGCCCGCGAAGTGCGACTTCAAACCCGCCCAGATGTAGACACGCATGCCGTTCGGGTTCTGGTTCCACGGCCGCGGTGCTTGATTCTCAGGCGAGGCTGCGGCTTGGCCATTGGCGGCTACGGTGAGCAGGGCGGCTATCATCACCAGAAGCATAGCGGGGATTCCGAAGGCCGAAACGCCGGCCACCGAACGCGAGGTCATTTTTGCGGGCAGCTGGTGGCGGCCCGGGCCTGAATGGATTGTCAATTCCTTCTCCAGCAGACTACCCGTCCATTGTGACATTGGCGCCCGCGATCGCACCATCGCGCCATGCTGAGGGCACTTGTTACGATCCGTGGAATACTTACGGCTCACTTCGGGATCGTAAAATTGCGTTCTCCACCGGATGTTTGATCGAGATGCAATCCATCGAGAGGTTCTATTATGCGTTTCCAACGCCGTAACTTCATTGAGATGTTGGCAGGCGCCAGTGCGGTCGCTCTGGCATCACCCATGGCTGCGGCCGATGAACAGGTAGCACGCTCCACACGTGCAATGCCGATTCCTCGGATCAAGGACATCAGCGTCATTGAGTGTGAACCCCAGGGCGTGCGCCTCACTGTTGTAAAGATCACCACGGACCAGGATGGTCTTTATGGCTATGGATGCGCGACTTTTACGCAACGTGCAGATTTAGTCAAGCCTGCGGTAGAGCGCTATTTAAAGCCGCTTCTTCTCGGCAAGACTACGGATCGAATTGAAGACATCTGGCAGACCTGCTACGACAGCTCCTATTGGAAGAACGGCCCGGTGCTTAACAACGCCGTCAGCGGCATCGATCAGGCGCTCTGGGATATAAAAGGGCGGCAAGCCGGTATGCCCGTATATCAGCTGGCAGGCGGAAAATGCCGCGAGGCGGCGGACTGCTACGCGCACGCCAGCGGGGCTGAGTTTGAAGAGGTGATCGAGAATGCGAAAAGGTACATGACGCAGGGGTTTCGTCATGTGCGCGTTCAGGTTGGATTGCCTGGCATGGCTGGTTACGGTTCGCAGCACAAGGACAGTGGTCGCCCTAAGGCCCTTCACGATAAGCCGCTCTTTGATCCCGCGGCCCAGTCGCGTCGCGCGCTCAAGCTCCTCGAAATCTGCCGTCGCGAACTTGGAGACCAAGTTGAACTTCTGCACGACATGCACGAGAGGCTTACTCCGAATCAGGCTGTGCAGTTCTGCAAAGACGCGGAGCCCTTCCGCATGTTCTTCCTGGAAGACCCGCTTTCTCCGGAAGACCTCGAATACTTCGGACAGATCCGCCAGAACTGCGCAACGCCGATCGCCATGGGTGAACTCTTCAACAACCCGCACGAATGGCAACCGCTGATCACCGGCCGGCTCATTGATTACATCCGCGTACATCTTTCGCAAGTGGGCGGATTCAGCCCCGCACGCAAGATCGCGATCCTCGCCGAGCAATTCGGAGTCAGAACCGCATGGCATGGTCCCGGCGATGTGTCACCGGTAGGCCACATGGCAAATGTCACGCTCGATCTCGTCAGCTACAACTTCGGAATCCAGGAATACTCGCCGTTCAACGAGAGAACGCAGGCGATCTTCCAGGGCTGCCCTCAATTGCGCGACGGCTATCTCTGGGTCAGCGAGAAGCCCGGTTGGGGCATCGAGATCGATGAGCGGGAAGCCGCGAAGGCCCCCTTTTCGGCGAGTCCGCTGAATGGCGGGTGGGGCGAAATCCGGCTCCCCGATGGGACAGTTATCAAGCAGTGAAATCGGGCTGGTAAGTGGTTGCCCATCAGTCTTCGGGAATTCTGGCGTCAAAGAAAGATCGCAATTGACCTATCGAGGCCGGATTTGGCGCCAGGCCATTTCTCGGGGGAATCGATTAAGCAAGCGCAGTCGATCATATCCGAGTAGCATAGCGTTGAGGAGGCGCTAGACATGAACAGACGAGAGATGCTAGCCACCGCCGGTGCTGCGGCACTTGGGGCAGTTTGCATGCCAAAGCTGATGAAGGCCGATGCTCCGGCGAGCCGCGTTGCGATCGTCCGGTGCCGCGATTACGCGCAGTACGGTCGGCAACTCTCGCTTGCGTTCGATCAGATCGGCGGGATCGAGAAGCTGGTGCGGGGAAAGACTGTTGCCCTCAAGCTGAATCTGACGGGTAATCCCAAAAAATTCCCGCTAACTCGTGATCTCCCGTATCGTACCGATCCGCAGTCTATAGCTGCGACGGTGCACTTGTTTGCCAGGGCGGGTGCACGGCGCGTCCGCATGATCGAGAGCTTCTTCCCGGCGGACCAGGATCTATCATTGTGGTCGCGCTACGGGCTAGACGTGAACGCGATCAACAACATGGGCGTGCCGGTAGTCTGGGAAAACGTGCAGAACCTGGGCAACTACAAGCAATATGTTCGAATGAAGGTGCCGTGGGGGGGATACGCTTATCCCGCATACCATCTGAATCCGGCTTTCTACCAATGCGACGTGTATGTCTCCATGGCCAAGCTGAAGAACCATTGGATTGCGGGCGTGACGATGACGATGAAGAACAACTTCGGCAACACGCCCTGCTCCCTATATGGCAGCGACTGCGGAACTAACGGGAACGAGCGGCCAACGCAAGAGCGTGGGGCAGTGCTGCACGACGGAACTACACCTGCGCCCGCGGGAGTAGATTCCGAGTTGCATCCTGATTCGCCGCGAGACCCGGGTTATCGGGTTCCGCGCATCCTTGTTGATCAGAACGGTATCCGTCCAATTGATCTCGCGATCGTGGATGGTGTTGAAACTGTGCGAGGCGGGGAAGGACCTTGGCTTAGGGGACTTGAGAGGATGGCGCCCGGTGTCATCATTGCCGGGCGCAACGCGGTCTGCGTGGACGCCGTGGGCATGGCGGTGATGGGCTACGATCCCTATGCGGAGCGCGGCAGTTCTCCGTTTATCCGCGGCGACAACTCGCTGCGTCTAGCGGAGGAAGCAGGGATCGGAACAAGGGACCTGAAGCGGATAGAAGTCGTCGGCCTTTCGATGAAAGACGCTCACATCAATTTCGGCCCCGGCGCCGTTGGTAAAAAGCTGAGCGAATTGAACTCGTGAGCGCAGCTGGTTAGCCGGCTGCAACTTGTTCACGCAGGCGCTCATCTCATTCGGCGCAGCGGTCGCTACCCTGAAGCTGCTGTTGGTGCGTATCCAGTCGCTTCATACGCCCTCTACGTGGTCGGCTCTCAGCCGTTGCCTTTCGAAATAAGCACGACGCGAAGAACACCTTGCGCTTTGTGTACAAAGTTCGAAGACTTCATCTGCGCCATGCAATCGGACATCGAATTCCTCACCGGCTCCTATTCTCAGGATTCGGCAAGTCACTCTTAAACTACGGTTCAATTGGATTTTCATGTCGGAGAACTCCCTGACCTTCGGGTTCGGAAAGACCTTCTAGTAGTTGGAGGTTGATCGTCGATTTTTGTAACGACCGGGCTGGAACTTGACTTTCATTCAACCGCAATGAGTGGAACGAAGTCATTGCGCGCGAAATCGCAGCAATCGAAAGGATCCCCGAACTCAACCCCCAACACTGGACCGTCATTAACTTCATGCGTGCGGTGTTCGAGAAAGAGGGGGATGCGCTTTCAATCCGTCGACTGACGAAAGAGAGCGGCGTAGACACGAAGACGCTCTACCAGCTTTTTCCGAAAGGACCAGCCAAGAAAGCGGCGCGCATTGCTGGATTGCCCAAACCCAAAGGCTGCATTTGAACCAAGGACGGAAAAGCATGGACAACGGATCAGCACAACCCATTGAAAAGGTCAGCATCATCGTTTCTCGCGGATCGCTCGAAGGCGTTTATCCCGGACTCATCATGGCCAATGGCGCCAGCATGGAAGGCATAGAAGCCTCTCTCTTCTTCACGTTCTTCGGGCTCGATGCGATCATCCAGAAGCGAATGAACAGTCTGAAGGTTGCCACGGTCGGCAATCCAGCGATGCATATGCCTACACTGCTGGGTGCACTCCCCGGCATGTCGTCCTTTGCGACATCGATGATGAAGAAGGAGATGGAGAAACTCGATATTCCGCCAGTGGGAGAGTTTCAAACCAAGCCAAGGTTTCTGAATCGGACCGACTTAAAACAAATCCGAATTCAAAGCTGCGGGACAAATATGATGGAGATTGGCGTTATGCCGGATGAGTCTATCAACGCCGAAAGCGCAGACTCCTGCATACTGTCCTGATTCCTAGACGGTCCGACAGCCGCGCCGACACGCGCTGAATGCTCGCCCATCGGAGAGAGTTTATGAAACGTCATCTGCTGTTCCTGTTGCTGCTGCTCATGTGCGCCGTTCCGCTTGTCTCGCAGAACTACAAGGCCGATTGGGATTCGCTCGACAAGCGCCCGATGCCGGCGTGGTTCCAAGATGCGAAATTTGGCATCTTCATCCATTGGGGCGTTTACTCCGTACCGGGCTATGCTCCTGTGATACCCGGCAAGCTCGCTTACGCCGAGTGGTACTGGCATCAGATGACGGAAGGCCGCGACAATCCGAAGGCCAATCCCGTTGAATCGGGTACCTGGGCCTATCATGAGAAGGTTTACGGCGCCGATTACAAGTATGAAAACTTCGCGCCACAGTTCCGCGCGCAGCTCTTCGATCCAGAACAGTGGGCCACGACCTTTGCAGACTCTGGAGCAAAATACGTAGTGCTTACTTCGAAGCATCACGAGGGTTTCGCCCTTTGGCCCAGCAAGGAAGCGTCGCGGACCTGGGGTCGGCCCTGGAACGCTGTTGAGGCGGGGCCCAAGCGCGACGTGCTCGGCGATCTGAGCGAAGCGGTTCGAAGCAAGGGCCTGCGCATGGGCTACTACTACTCACTCTATGAGTGGTACAACCCGCTTTACCTGCGGGACAAGGAGCAGTACGTACGCCAGCACATGTTTCCGCAGTTCAAAGATCTCGTGACGCGTTACAAGCCGTCCATCATCTTCAGCGACGGCGAATGGGACCTGCCCTCCAGCGAGTGGCACAGCCCCGAACTGCTCGCCTGGCTCTTCAATGACTCCCCTGTTAAAGACGAAGTCGTAGTCGACGACCGGTGGGGCAAAGACACGCGCCACAAGCACGGAGGCTACTGGACTACCGAGTACACAGCGGGCATGGCCGGGATGGATCACGCGTGGGAAGAGAGCCGCGGCATGGGCTTCAGTTACGGATATAACCGCGCCGAGCGCCTGCAGGACTACCACACCGGTTGGGAACTCATCATTATGCTCTCTGATATTGTGAGTCGCGGCGGCAACCTGCTGCTCGACATCGGGCCCAAAGCTGACGGCACCATACCACCGATCATGCAGGACCGCCTGCATACAATGGGCGCCTGGCTGCGCGTCAACGGCGAGGCCATCTATGGCACTCGGCCCTGGAAGCAGAATCTACAGTGGGGCCAGGGCAAACGGCCAGACGTCAAGTACAACAGCGAGTACGAGTCGCCCTACGACGTATCGAAGTTAGCCGGCGCACCTCAGCCCGGCAACGCCGCCATCGACGCCTTCTTCACCAGCAAGGGCACCGATGTTTACGCCATCCTGCCACGCTGGCCCGGCAGCACGTTCGTGGTGAAAGGGATTGACAACGCAAAGGCCGTGTCAATCCTCGGCTCTAATCAGAAGCTAGCGTTCAAGAGAGATTCTGCCGGCTTGCGGATCACGCTGCCAGTTCTGCAGGACGACCTCGTTCACCAGCCCTGCTGGGTGTTGAAGATCAGTCAGTAGTCAGGGAGCAAGCCGGATCCGGTGGTCTTCATGGAAAGTCGGATACCCGGACTGCGAGCGACTGCCGAAAGCCACACATTGCTCGCCTCGGTGTTTGCGAAGCTATAGGTTGAGGAACACCATGACTCAACACTGGCCGACTTCTCGAAACAAATCCGCCAGTGGCGGTGAACAGTAGAGTCGCAGATCGAAGCCGCCCACGTTGCAGTACTCGATTGAAGTCGGCGTAAGGAGCCGGTTTCACGCAAGGATAGCGGCTCTCCTCGAAGCATTTTCGTTACTGAGGTGTTGCGGGTTTCGCGCTTGAATCTGATGGAGGCGCCGGTCCCGTCCCGGCTGAAGCGGCTTTCCATTCATCCAGTACACGGGGCGGCAGCTTATTTAGGTTGCTAAGGAACGTCGTTACCTGCCAAATTTCAGATTCCTTGAGGGCAGTCTTCCAACCTGGCATTCCACTCAGGCGGATTCCGTGCGCAATGATGTAGAAGTTCTGATTTTCGGGCATATCGGGCGCATCCTCCATAAATTGAGGTGCTCGTGGATAGAACGAATCGCCGAACCCTTGATGAGGATGAGAGATATCACCATGGCATCCCGAGCAGCTTGCCTCATAGATCTTCATCCCGGAGAGAAGATTCTCCTCCGTTGGCTGGATGGGATTGTTCATAGCGGGTGCGCGCCGATCAACCGAGGCATCGAGAGC